>NZ_JAUXNA010000235.1 GCF_030682935.1 Polaromonas sp. | reverse complement strand
AGCAAGCGGCCGGCCTGTCCCAGGTGGTCAGCGTGTTCAGGCTTGATAACGAACAACAACTCAGCCAGGGCGCTTCAGCCCGGCGTCCAGCAGCCCACTACCCGAGAACCGAGCCCGTGCAGCCACCGCCTGCCAGGCCCGCCATTACGGCGTCAAAGCGCAGTCAGGCCGCCGCTGCGGATGCCCTCGCTGCTGGATAAAACTGGATATTCCTAAAGTTTTCCCATGGTTGGCCGATAAGCGATGTAGGCATCGCTTTTTCAGGCCCCGCAGCACGCTGCAAGCAGCTGGGCTGTCTCATCAATATCGTCTCAAGGAGTGCTCATGCACACGAAAACAGGAAACCCTACCCCCTCTGCTGCAGCCGTCATGCCCGCTGGCGTTTCGGCCCCCAATGCGCTGGAGTTTTTGTCCTTCACGCTGGGCCAGGAAGAGTACGGCATTGACATTCAGAAGGTGCAGGAACTGCGCGGGTACGACACGGTAACCCGCATTGCCAACGCGCCTGAGCACATCAAGGGCGTGGTCAATCTTCGCGGCATCATCGTTCCCATCATCGACATGCGCATCAAGTTCAACCTGGGAACGCCCACCTACGACCAGTTCACGGTGGTGATCATCCTGAACCTGGCCAGCCGCGTCATGGGTATGGTGGTGGACAGCGTCTCGGACGTGATCACATTGACGCCCGAACAGATCAAGCCCGCACCCGAGATGGGCGCGGTGCTGGGCACCGACTACCTGATTGGCCTGGGCACGCTGGATGAGCGCATGCTGATCCTGGTCGATATCGACAAGCTCATGACCAGCGCGGAAATGGGGCTGATCGAGCAAACTGTAGCCACCCTGTAAAAAATTAGCCTGAACTATTAGAAAAATAAAAAAACGCTTATGCCAAAATCCCAGACCCCCCGCGTCATGAGTATCGCCAAAAAGCTTGGGCTGTTCACCGCCAGCGCCATCCTCGGCATCGTCGTACTGACTGCGCTATTCCTGGCTTCGGAACGAAAACTGATACTGGAGGAGCGGCAAAATAACGTACGACAGGTCGTGGAAGCCGCCCATGGCCTGTTGACCTACTACACGACCTGACGACCAAGGGAACGCTGACCGAGCCGCAGGCGCAACAGCAGGCGATGCAGGCGATCAGGGGCTTGCGTTACAGCGGCACCGAATATTTCTGGATCAACGACATGCAACCGCGCATGCTGATGCATCCGATCAATCCGGCACTGGAAGGCAAGGACTTGTCGGGCAACAAGGACCCGACCGGCAAGCATCTGTTTGTCGAATTCGTGACCACCGTCAAAGCAAGCGGCGCCGGATTTGTCCCGTATATGTGGGCCAAGCCGGGCAATGATCAACCGGTTCCAAAGGTGTCGTATGTCAAGGGATTCGCGCCTTGGGGCTGGATCATCGGCTCCGGCGTATATGTGGACACGGTTGAGGCCGCGATTCTGAGCCGCCTGATCAATTTTTCGCTCGGTGCACTGTTGCTGGCCGCCATCTTGTTTGCTATCGGCTTGGCGATTTCTCGCGGTTTGCTCAAACAACTCGGCGGTGAACCGGACTACGCAGCTGGTATCGCGAGCAGCATCGCCGCCGGTGACCTGACGGTTGACGTCAAGACTCGTCCAGGCGATCAATCCAGCCTGGTGTTTGCGATGAAAGCCATGCAGGAAAGCCTGGCCCGAGTGGTTGGTCAGGTCCGCCAGGGCACAGACACCATAGCCACGGACTCCAGCCAGATCGCAGCCGGCAACCACGATCTTTCATCCAGAACCGAAGAGCAGGCCAGCTCGCTGGAAGAGACCGCAGCGTCGATGGAAGAGCTGACCAGCACCGTCAAGCAAAACGCCGACAACGCCAGGCAGGCCAA
>NZ_JAUXNA010000226.1 GCF_030682935.1 Polaromonas sp. | reverse complement strand
CCGTCCTTGCCGGGCTTGCCGCTGGGAATGCGAATTTCAACCATCTGTTTGTCGGCAAACAAACTCAACGAGCCACCGCTGGCCAGCACTTCGCTCCAGTCAAAATGCGCGCCGGCTACGGTGTGCACCGTGCGTTCCGTGTAGCCTTGAAGCCGGGCCGCCGCGCGCAGGGCATCGGCAAACTCCTGCACCAGCAAGGGTTCATCGCCATGCAAGGTGTAGAGGCTTTTCAGTCCTCGCTGGAGGTGTTCGGACAATTGAGCGGGGGCCAGGTTCATGGTTGCCAAGTTTAGCGGCTGGCGTCTTGCAGCAGGCCCTAAAGCTTGCTGGTGGACAGCAGCAGACTGGTTTCGGTGTTTGCAATGCCTTCGAGCAAGCGGATGCGTCCCAGCACGCGGTCAAATGACTCCAGGCTGTCGGCGCGCAATTCGGCCACGATGTCCCAACGGCCATTGGTGGTGTGCAGCGCGCTCACGGCGGGATCGCCGCGCAGACTGCTCAAGACCTGGTCGATGCGGCTGCCTTCGACCGCCACGGTCATCAGCGCACGAATTCGATGGGCCTCGGCCTGCGGCCTGAGCCGGGTCGTGTAGCCCACGATGGTGCCGTCGGCTTCGAGCTTGCCCAGACGGTTTTGCACCGTGCCCCGCGACACGCGCAAGACCTTGGCCAGCGACGCGACCGAGGCCCTGGCGTTGTCGCGCAGCAGGGCAATCAGTTGGCGGTCAGTGTCATCCATGGTTTAATTTTAGTGATAAAACGCCAAACTTATATGACGATTTGTACAAGCCACTGAACATATTGATCACTTTGCTGCCTTTTCTTTACCGCCAGGGTTCAGCACAATGAGCGATGAAGAAACTGTGTTGCGTGTTGCGCGACCAGCTTCCCGGGATTTGACAGCGAAGGCACAGGGAGACACCGCATGGTTGACTACATTGGTACTGAAGACATGCAACGCATCGTGGCGGGCGCGGGCCCTGCGCACTTCATGCAGGCGCTGGCCGCCGAAATCGAGAGCGATTACCGGCGCTGGGGCGAATTCGACAAGTCGGCGCGCCACGCAATTCATTCGCCGACGGGCGTGATCGAGCTGATGCCAACCAGCGACGGCCAGATGTACTCGTTCAAGTACGTCAATGGCCACCCCCAAAATGCGGCACGCGGACTGCTGACGGTGACCGCTTTCGGCGTTCTGGCGGACGTGGCCACCGGCTACCCGCTGCTGCTGTCCGAGCTGACCCTGACCACGCCGCTACGCACAGCCGCCATGTCGGCACTGGCCGCACGCTGGATGGCGCGTCCGGACAGCCGGGTCATGGCCTTGATTGGCAATGGCGCGCAAAGCGAATTCCAGGCGATTGCTTTTCACCACATGCTGGGGATTCGCGAACTCAGGCTGTTTGACGTGGACGCGCGCGCAACCAACAAGCTGACGCGCAACCTCCAGGCGCTCGGCCTGGATGATCTGCCATTCACACGCTGCCGGTCTGTCGTCGAAGCCGTTGAAGGTGCCGACATCGTGACCACCGTGACCGCCGATAAACGCAACGCCACCGTCCTGACGCCCGAGATGATCGCGCCGGGCATGCACCTGAATGCCGTGGGCGGCGACTGCCCTGGCAAGACCGAGTTGCACGCCGACATCCTGCGGCGCGCCGATGCCCGCGTGGTGGTGGAGTACGAGCCCCAATCGCGCGTCGAGGGCGAAATTCAGCAGCTGCCCGCCGACTTCGCCGTCACCGAGTTCGCCCAGGTGCTCAGCGGCGCAGCGCCCGGCCGTGCGTCAGCGGCCGAAGTGACGATTTTTGACTCGGTGGGTTTTGCGCTCGAAGATTACTCGGCCCTGCGCTATCTGTATAAACTTCAAGGGCAGCAGAACCAGCCCCGGAAAATAGATTTGATCCCCCATCTGGACAACCCCAAAGATCTGTTTGGACTGCTGGGCGCCAGCGGCGCCCGCTGCCATTCCGCGCAAACTATCCACGCCCTCGCGGCTGAATTGACGCCCCCATGAAACCCCACCTCAGGCTCATCGGGGCCCCGACCGACATTGGCGCGGGTATCCGCGGCGCCTCCATGGGCCCCGAGGCACTGCGCGTTGCGGGACTGCAGGCCGCACTGGAAAACCAGGGTATGCGCGTGACGGACCAGGGCAACCTCAGCGGACCCGCCAACCCCTGGCAGGCGCCCGTCAACGGCTACCGGCACCTGGCCGAGGTGGCCGCATGGAACCGTTCGGTGCATGAGGCGGTGCATTCGGCGCTGAGCGAGCGCGCGCTGCCGATTTTGCTGGGCGGCGACCACTGCCTGGCGATTGGGTCCATCAGTGCCGTGGCACGTCACTGCCGGCGCATGAACCAGCCCCTGCGGGTGCTGTGGCTCGACGCCCACACCGATTTCAACACCCATGCACTGACACCCACCGGCAACACGCATGGCATGCCGGTGGCCGTGCTGTGCGGCCACGGGCCTGACGAGTTGACCGGCATAGGCGGCGTGGTTCCCGCGATGCAGCCCTCCAGCATTCGCCAGATCGGCATTCGCAGCGTGGATGAGGGCGAAAAGCGCTTTGTCAGACAGGTCGGGCTTGATGTATTTGACATGCGCTACATCGATGAAATGGGGATGAAGCGCACCATGGAAGCGGCGCTTGCGGGCCTCGACGAGAACACCCATCTGCATGTCAGTTTTGACGTCGATTTTCTCGACGCAGCCATCGCGCCCGGTGTGGGCACCACCGTCAAGGGCGGCCCGACCTACCGTGAAGCCCAGTTGTGCATGGAAATGATTGCCGACACCGGACGGATGGCGTCGCTGGACGTGATGGAGTTGAACCCTGCGCTGGATGTGCGTAACGGCACGGCGGAGGTCGCAGTCGACCTGATCGAGAGCCTGTTCGGCAAGAGCACGCTGATGCGGCGCTATTGACGCGACCTCATAAACTTCGCGCCACGAAGGGGCTGGGAACTTCACCATGCTCGCGCACTTGAGGCCAGTTTTACCTCTTTGGGCTTCTCAAGCGCTCACGGCGTCACGCACCACGGCGCCGTATCGTGCGCCAGCCCCATCCACAGGGCCCAGCCGGAAGTGGCGGCCAAGGCCAGCCCTGCCAGGCGGATGCCCCACTCGCCAGAGCCGCTGCCACGCAGGCGCAGCAGCAACCAGGGCCCGATCATCAGTGACACGCTGCTGCCCAAGGCGAACAGCGCCATGCTCATCGCACCCTCCAGCGGACCACCGCTGAGCGCGGCCACCAGCAGGGCCGAGTACAGCAAGCCGCATGGCATGAAAGCCCAAAGCGCGCCAATGGCCAGTGGCGCGCCACGCCCCCAGGCAGCATTGAGCGCCCGCACCTTGCTCCAGATGCCGCGGGCCGTCGAGTCGAGCCAGACCGGCTGGCGGGCCAACACCACCAGCATCAGCCCCAGCATCATGGCGGCGACATGGAACATGGTCCAGACGGGGCGCAAGACGGCCGTCTGTGTCGTCAACCAGCCCAGCCCCTGCATGGAGGCCGCCGCCACCGCACCCAGGGCCGAATAGCTTGCCAGGCGGCCGGCCTGGAATGTCCAGATGGCCGAGGTGCCGCGCTCGCCTGCGGCCTTGCCAATGCCGGCGCAGGCCGCGCCGCACATGGCGATGCAGTGAGGCCCGCCTGCGAGCCCCATGAGCAGTGCCGTGACGGCCAGCGATGTTTGCATCGACCGTTTTTAGATGATCTTGGAAAACCTTGCCCGCGTACGGTCAGCCTGAAGATACCGGTCAAACACCATGGCCACGCCGCGTACAAAGAACCAGCCCATGGCGGTAACCTGGATACCGGTGTCGTTGACCTCGACCAGGCCCTGATCTTCCATGCCGGCCAGGGTCTCCAGTTCGGCAGCGAAGTAGCTCTTGAAATCGATCAGGTAGGCCAGTTCGATCGACTCATACTGCAACTGACCCTGGCACATCAGCGCCATGATGACGGCGCGCCGCACCAGATCGTCGCGCGTCAGCGCCAAGCCCCGCACCACTGGCAGCCTGCCCTGGTCCAGATGGTCGTAATATTCTTCCAGCGTCTTGGCGTTCTGGCTGTAAGTTGCGCCAATCCGGCCAATCGCCGACACGCCCAGACCGAGCAGGTCACAGTCGGGCTGGGTGCTGTAGCCCTGAAAATTACGGTGCAGGCGGCCCTGGCGCTTGGCCACCGCCAGCGAGTCGTTGGGCAAGGCGAAATGATCCATGCCCACATAGACATAGCCTGCATTTTGAAATGCCGCCAGCGAGCGCGACAACATCGACACCTTGGCGTCCGCAGTGGGCAGCTCGGCGGTCATGATGCGGCGCTGCGGCTTGAAGCGCTCGGGCAAATGCGCGTAGGCATACAGCGCAATTCGGTCCGGTCGCAGTTCGTTGACCTGGGCGAGCGTGCGATCAAATGATTCAGGCGTCTGCTGCGGCAGACCGTAAATCAGATCCACATTGATGGACTCGAACCCCAATTGGCGCGCAGACGCCACCAGGGCGAATACCTGCTCGGCCGGCTGGACGCGATGAACCGCCTTTTGCACCACCGGGTCAAAGTCCTGCACGCCAAAGCTCAGCCGGTTAAAGCCCAATTCGGCCAGCGTGGCCAGCCGCGTGGCATCAACGGTACGCGGATCGACTTCAATGGAATATTCTCCGCCTGGCGCCAGCGTAAAACTGCGCCTCAGCATGGCCATCAGTTCGCGCAACTCGCTATCGCTCAGGAAGGTCGGCGTGCCGCCACCCAGATGCAGCTGACTGACGGTCTGGCCAAGGCCCAGATGCGCAGTGTGCAGATCCACCTCCCGGCTCAGATAGCGCAGATAAGCTTCACCGCGCTCGTGATGCTTGGTGATGATTTTGTTGCAGGCACAGTAGTAACACAGCGACTCGCAAAACGGGATGTGCACATAGAGAGAAAGCGGAAGGACCATGGCGGCCGCCCCGCTGCGGCGTTGTTCGAGCGCCTGGACAAACTGGTCTGGCGTGAAAGCTTCCACAAAACGATCGGCTGTCGGGTATGAGGTGTAGCGTGGACCGGACACATCAAAACGGCGAATCAATTCAGGAAATGGGGTGGGCATACAATCGATCGCAGTAGCATTCATAGCGGGTCCTTGGCGCCAAACCCTTGGACTAAGGGCCAGCCTCTGCACTATGCCGCGAAACACGCCGGACTTTTTTGACCTGGATCAATCGCCTACAAGGTCTTGCGCGAAACAACGAACCCTTCTCTGGAGAATGCCATGCTGGATGTCACACCATCACCCTTGGGAACGGGTCGGCGAGCGGACGCCGCCAGCGACGCCAAAATACCCCCCATGAATTCACACGCGATCAAGGTCGCCTGCTCCAACTGCAACCTGCGTGAGCTGTGCATGCCCTTGGGCCTCAAGGCCGAAGAGCTGGACCGTATCGATGAAGTCGTCGCGATCCGCCGCAAAGTCAAGCGTGGCGCCACCCTTTTCAGCAATGGCGAAAACTTCACGTCGCTTTACGCCATTCGCACCGGTTTTTTCAAGACCTGCATCACCACGGCAGATGGGCGCGATCAGGTGACAGGTTTTCAGATGGCCGGCGAAATTATCGGCCTGGACGGCATTGTGAATGACCATCACACCTGTAATGCGGTGGCCCTGGAAGATGCTGAAGTGTGCGTCATGCCGTTTGACCGCATTGAGGAACTGTCACGTGAGGTCACTTCGCTTCAGCGCCATATCCACAAAATCATGAGCCGCGAAATTGTGCGCGAGCACGGCGTCATGCTGCTGCTCGGCAGCATGCGTGCCGAGGAGCGCCTGGCGGCTTTCCTGCTCAACCTCGTCCAGCGACTCCATGCCCGTGGCTTCTCGAAGTCGGAGCTACTCCTGCGCATGACGCGGGAGGAAATCGGCAGCTATCTGGGTCTCAAGCTCGAAACGGTCAGCCGCACTTTTTCAAAATTTGCGGAAGAGGGTATCGTGGATGTCAAGCAACGGCATGTGCGCATCCTCAACACGGACGCCCTCAAGCTGATCGTGAACAACAATCAGCAACCCTGCACGTAAGGCCCTGGGCAGCACGGCGACTCGGACGCAAACCCTGCGTCATGCACATCAAAGCTGCATTCAGCAGCGACCGCCTTCCTTCGGGCAACCCTCCGGACGTGCATCGGCCGAAAACGGACAGCGATTAACCTCGAAGGGAGACATGGCGAGTAGTGTGGTCAGGGCACTGGAGGCCATGGTCAGAATCCAGAAAACGAAAAAAGCCAGCGTGTAAACGCCTTCGCGAGACATCGCCAGCGGATGGCCAAACCAGTGCATATCCTGCGGGTCTACCATTGCAAATACCAGCATCTCCATCAAACCGGCGACCAGAAAAGCCGGCCAGACAATCCACATCAGTCGTTTGGCAAGCATGTTCTTTTTATCTCCTGTCAGTGGTTGTGACGGGCTGCAGCGCGTCAAGGCTTGGCCGGCGCAGGGACACCCGTTGCAGCGTGGTTTCGGGCCTGCATCGCGGGCGCCATGTTGGGCGTGGCGCCCGTGACCGGCTCGGCAACCCGAGTATCCTGGGCCCGGGTGTCGATCACAGGATCAGGAATGATGATGGCCAGATACAGGGTGACGAATGAGGCCACGACCACCACCGCAGGCCCCCCGACGACCAGCCACATATGACCGAATTTCCACCAAGGTGGTGATTTGTTTTCTTGCATGGGAGCTCCGTTCTTTATCGGGGCACCAGGAAGACTGACTTCTCGGTCAGGCGTCCTGAGGCATTGATCGCTTCAATTTCAAAACTAATCGCATGTGACCCTGCGCTCGCCACATCGGGCGGCAACTGCAGGGTCACGGGCACCCAGCGGGACTGGGCCGCACTCACCGAAACCAGGGGCTCGGAAGCAATGACCAGCCCCGGCAGCCCTTGCGCCGTGATGCGATAGTCCTGCGCGCTTTCGGTGGCATTCATCACCTGCAAGCGGTAAACATTCTCGATCTTGCCCCCGCTCACAATCCGGGCCAGCGAAGTGCGGTCGCGAACCACATCCACCTTGAACGGCGTGCGCAATGCCAGATTGACAAACATCGCAATCGTCACCGCGCCCAGGATGGCGGTATAAACCAATACCCTCGGACGAAATACCCGGCGTAAAAGCTGCGATCGGGTCCAGCCCTGCGCCATCGCATTTTCAGTGGAATAACGGATCAGTCCGCGCGGATAGCCCATCTTGTCCATCACGTTGTCACAGACGTCAATGCAGGCGGCGCAGCTGATGCACTCGTACTGAAGGCCCTTGCGGATATCAATGCCCGTGGGGCATACCTGGACGCACAGCGTGCAATCCACGCAGGAGCCCAAATTCAAAGCCTTGGGATCAGCCTTCCTGGAGCGCGCGCCCCGCGGCTCGCCACGCGCCTCGTCATAGGTCACGATCAGGGTGTCCTTGTCAAACATGGCGCTCTGGAATCGCGCGTAGGGGCACATGTACTTGCAAACCTGCTCGCGCATGAAGCCTGCATTGCCGTACGTGGCAAAACCATAAAAGAATACCCAGAAGGTTTCCCATGGTCCCATGCCCGCGCTCAAAAAACTCATGCCGAGTTCCTTGATGGGGGTGAAGTAACCGACAAAGGTAAACCCGGTCCACAAGGCAAGCGCGATCCACAAAAACTGCTTGCTGGCTTTTCGAGCAAACTTGTTCAGGGACATGGGACTGCTATCGAGGCGCAAGCGCGCCGAGCGATCACCCTCGGTCAGCTTCTCCAGCCAGAGAAACATCTCGGTATACACCGTTTGCGGGCAAGCATAGCCACACCACTGCCGCCCGGCCACTGCCGTAAACAGGAACAGCGACAGGGCCGAAATCACCAGGACGCCCGTCAGGTAGATGAAATCCTGCGGATAGAGGACCAGGCCCAAAATATAAAAACGCCGGGCCTCCAGGTCAAACAGCACAGCCTGGCGCTGACCCCATTCAAGCCAGGGTAAGCCGTAAAAAACGATTTGGGTCAGAAACACCAAGCCCCAGCGCCATTTCGAAAACAAACCCGAGACGCTGCGCGGATAGATCTTCTTTTGCGCCTGGTACAGAGAAACCATCACCTCATCGGCGTCGGCCGGCAAGGCTTGGGGTGGCGTGTCGGCCGCAGCAACGGCGGGGATGATCTTTGCGTCAGGAGACTCGGATTTGTCCACGGGTGCTGCTCAATACGGGAACCCGAACAGGGGTTCCAGAGGGATAAAAATCACTTCAATGCCGTTGCGCCAGCCTTGTTGGAGAGGCCCCACACATACGACGCCAGAACGTGAATCTGGGATTCGGTGAGTTTGTCTGCCTGGGCCGGCATCTGGTTAACCTTGCCATTGTTGACGATGGCCACGATGGCGTTTTCTCCCCATCCGTGCAGCCAGATGTCGTCCGTGAGGTTAGGCGCGCCCAGCGCCTGGTTACCCTTCCCGTCGACACCGTGACACGCCGCACATGCACCAAACTTTGCCTTTCCAAGAGAGGCCTTGAGCGAGTCATGCGGACTGTTGGACAAACTCATCACATAATGCGCGACGTTGCGCACGTCGTCCGGGGTGCCAACGGCTGCAGCCATGGGCGGCATGTTGCCGATGCGGCCCTGGACCAGCGTTTCCTTGATCTTGTCAGGCGCCCCACCGTACAGCGAGTCTGGATCGGTCAGGTTCGGAAAGCCCTTGCTGCCGCGTGCGTCCGATCCGTGACACTGCGAGCAATTGTTCATGAACAAGCGCTCGCCGATCGCCATGGCTTGGGAATCCCCGGCCACCTCTTCAGGCTTCATGCCGTTGAAGCGCGCATACAGGGGCTCCACTTCCTTGTTGCCCTTGGCCACCTCAGCGTCGTACTGGCCTGCCTGGGTCCAGCCCAGCTTGCCGGCAAAACTACCCAGACCCGGGTACAAGGCCAGGTAGATCAAGGCAAAAATGGTGGTGATGATAAACAGCCAGACCCACCAACGCGGGAGCGGGTTGTTCATCTCGCGCAGGTCGCCGTCCCATACATGACCCGTGGTGTTGTCGTTGGCGGTCATGGCCTTGGCCTGGCCACTGAACCACAACAGCAGCATGCAGGCAAAGATGCCGACCAGCGTGATACCCGCTATGTAGACTGACCAGAAATTACTGGTGAAATCGCTCATTTTTTTTCGTCCTTATCCGGTTCGTTGGCGCTTGTGCATCAGTCCTGCTCAAAGGGCAGCCGGGCCGCCTCTTCAAAGCTTTCGGCATTTCGGCGGGACCAGGCCCACACCACAATTCCGAGGAACGTAATGAAGCTGACTACCGTCACAATGGCCCTAAGTGTGTTGATGTCCATGCTGGAAGCTCCGTGGCGTTATTTGCGGTGAATACCCAACACCTGCAGGTAAGCGATCACGGCATCCATCTCGGTTTTACCCTTGACTTCTGCGGGTGCGCTGGCGATCTGCTCGTCGGTGTAAGGCGTTCCCACTGCACGCAGCCCCTTCATATGGGCCTGAATCGTGGCTTCGTTCACCTTGGCTTTCTCGAGCCATGAGTAGGCGGGCATATTGGACTCCGGCACCAGATCACGCGGATTGTTCATGTGAATACGATGCCATTCGTCACTGTACTTTCCCCCCACACGGTGCAGGTCCGGACCGGTGCGCTTGCTACCCCACTGAAACGGGTGGTCGTAGACGAACTCACCTGCCACAGAGTAAGGGCCATAACGCAAGGTTTCAGCGCGGAACGGGCGAATCATTTGTGAATGGCAGTTGTAGCAGCCCTCACGCTGGTAAACGTCCCGACCAATGACTTGCAGCGCTGTATAGGGCTGCAGGCCCTTGATGGGTTCGGTGGTGGACCGCTGAAAGAACAGGGGCACGATTTCAACCAAGCCGCCAACGGCGAGCACGATGAAAATCAGCACGATCATCAGGAAGTTGTTGGTTTCGATCTTCTCGTGCGAGAGACCGCCGCTGGTTTTTTGGTTAGCCATGTTGTTGTTTTCCTCAGGCGTGGGCTGCTGCAGCCGGAATAGTGACGGTCACGGCGCGGCCCGCCGTGACAGTTTTGTAGGTGTTCCAGAGCATCACCAGCATGCCGCCGAAATACAGCAGACCGCCCGCCAGACGCAGTACATAGAAGGGGTAGGTGGCCTTGACGCCTTCGACGAAGGTGTAGGTCAGGGTCCCGTCGGGATTGACCGCACGCCACATCAGACCCTGCATCACGCCAGCAATCCACATCGCTGCAATGTAGATCACGATGCCGATGGTGGCTGTCCAGAAGTGGATTTCCACTGCCTTCATGCTGTACATCTGCTTTTGGCCAAAGAGGCGGGGAATCAGGTAATACATGCTGCCGATGGTGATAAGACCCACCCAGCCCAGCGCGCCCGAATGCACGTGCCCAATAGTCCAGTCGGTGTAGTGCGACAGCGCATTAACGGTCTTGATGGACATCATCGGCCCTTCGAATGTGCTCATCCCGTAGAACGACAGCGACACGATCAGGAAACGCAGGATGGGGTCATCACGCAACTTGTGCCATGCACCCGACAGCGTCATGATGCCGTTGATCATGCCGCCCCAGCTTGGCGCAAGCAAAATCAGGGAGAAAGCCATGCCGACCGACTGCGTCCACTCCGGCAGTGCCGTGTAATGCAGATGGTGCGGACCCGCCCACATGTAGGTAAAGATCAAGGCCCAGAAGTGGACAATCGACAAGCGGTACGAATACACCGGACGCTCGGCCTGCTTCGGAATGAAGTAGTACATCATGCCCAGGAAGCCCGCCGTCAGGAGAAAGCCTACGGCGTTGTGGCCATACCACCACTGCACCATGGCATCCTGTACACCGGCATAAGCCGAATAAGACTTCATGGGACCGACCGGAATGGCTGCATTGTTCACGATGTGCAGCATCGCAATGGCAATGATGAACGCGCCGTAGAACCAGTTGGCCACGTAGATATGCCTGACCTTGCGGGTGCCCACCGTGCCGAAAAACAAGATGGCATACGCCACCCATACCAGCGTGATCAAAATATCAATGGGCCACTCAAGTTCTGCGTATTCCTTGGCCTGGCTGAAGCCAAGCGGAAGGGAAACCGCCGCAGCCACAATCACCGCCTGCCAGCCCCAGAAAACGAAAGCACCCAGTTTGTCCGAGAACAAACGCACCTGACAGGTACGCTGCACCACGTACAAGGAGGTGCCTATCAATGCGGAGCCCCCAAACGCAAAAATCACCGCATTGGTGTGCAAATTCCGCAGTCGGCCGTAGCTGAGCCAGGAGATATCGGCAATGAGGTCTGGCCAGGCCAGCTGCGCGGCAACAATCACGCCGACCAGCATTCCGACCACCCCCCAAACGACAGTCATGATGGCAAACTGCCTGACAACGGTGTCGTTGTAGGCAGTAGCCTCTGTATTGGCAAATTTCATTTCCACCTCTTATTAATAACTTGTCAATCGTATCGCGACGTAACCGAATGCCCGTTGACTCAGATCAATCATCGCGAAGAATACGCTCTGCCTCGGCGTCGATGTCTTCGAATTGCCCATGGTAGATGGCCCACCACAAGCCGCCGAGAATGAACAATACCAAAATGACGGACAAGGGAATCAGCAGGAAAAGAATATCCATCACACAGTCTCCAGGGGTTGGACGGCGCCCGACAGGCGCATCGCATTGAGCACCACCAGCAGCGAGCTTAAGGCCATGCCCAGCCCGGCCAGCCATGCAGGCAGCCAGCCAACGACGGCCAGGGGCACGCAAACGGCGTTGTAGACCCCCGCCCACCACAGATTTTGCTGCACTACGGCGAGCGTTCGACGGGCCCGCAGCAGCGTCTGCGCCACGGTGCCCAGCTGGTTGCCCAGCACGACAAAATCAGATTGCGCCTGGGCCAGCGGCACCGCCTGCCCGAAGGCAAACGACACATGCGCACCGGCCAGCACCGGGCCATCATTGAGACCGTCCCCGACCATGGCAACCTTGCGGCCTTGGGCCTGCAGCTCCCGCAAGACGGCGAGCTTGTCTTGCGGCGTGCAGCCACCGCGGGCCTCGCTGATGCCGCTTTGCCGCGCCACACGGGCCACAGCCTCCGGCCGGTCACCCGACAGCAGGTGCACCTGCACCCCCTTGGCCAGCAGCGCAGCCACGGCAGCCTGGGCATCAGGGCGCAGATCCTCGCGCAACTCAAATGTGGCCACCCAGCCCTGATCGTCGCTCAGGCAGGCATGCAACTGGTCTGTTCCGGGCAGCGCCACGCCGCAAAAACGGGCCGATCCGAGACGTGCCGACACGGCAACGCCCTGGCTTGCGCTGCTGAACAGGCGACCCGACAAGCCCTGCCCGGCAGCCTCCTGCACGGCTTCGGCCGTCCAAACCCCGGGCCGCAGCGCTTCGCCCGGCCCGGCGTCCTGCCCCGCAGCCACCAGCGCACGGGACACGGGATGCAGTGAATGCTGCGCCAGCGCGGCCGCCATGGCCAAGGCATCCGCCCGGGAAATGCCGCCCCGGGTGCGCACCTCTCCCAGCGCAAAAGCATCGCGGGTCAGGGTGCCGGTTTTGTCGAACACCACCGTATCCACCGTGGCCAGGGTTTCCAGCGCCTGCAGGCGACGCACCAGCACCCCGCGACGCGCCAGGGTGCCAGCGCTGGCCAGCATGGCTGCGGGCGTAGCCAGCGACAGCGCGCAGGGACAGGTCACGACCAGCACGGCCACCGCCACCATCAGTGCGTGACCAGGGTCATGCGACCACCAGTACGCGCCGGCCCCCCCTGCGGCCAGCAGTACAAAAATCAGGAACGGCTTGGCGATACGGTCGGCCAGCTGCGCCAGCTGCGGCTTGGTCGTGGAGGCACTCTCCATCAGGGCCACAATCTGCGCAAAACGTGTATCACTGCCGGTGCGCTCCACGCGCACCAGCACGGCGGCGGTCAGGTTGTGGCTGCCCGCAATCACGGCATCTCCTTCGCTGCGCGACAAAGGGCGGGATTCGCCCGTCAGCAGCGCCTCGTCGGCCAGCGTGCGGCCCTCCAGAAGGGTCCCGTCGGCCGGAAAGGCCTCGCCCGGCAGCACACGGATCACGTCGCCTGCGGCCAGACGCCGCACCGCCACGCGCTCGAACTCGCCACTGGCGCGGCGCCGCTCCACGCTGTCGGGCAGGCGGTTCATCAGCGCCTCCAGCGCGCCAGCCGTGCGGTCGCGCAGGCGCAGCTCCAGCCAGCGTCCGGTCAGCAGGAAGAAGACAAACATGGTGAAGGAGTCGAAATACACCTCGGCGCCGAAAATACCCTGGGGCTCAAACGTGCCGATGGCGCTCACCACAAACGTGATGCCCATGCCCAGCGCGACCGGCAGGTCCATGCTGATGCGGCGCTGGCGCAGGTCGCGCAAGGCATTGCCAAAAAACGGCGCGCATGAAAACAGCAGCACCGGCAGCGACAGTACCCAGGAAGCCCAGCGCAGCAATTGCGCCATGTCGGGCGCGAGGTCGCCCGGTTTGGCGACGTAGGCAGGCCATGCGTACATCATGACCTGCATCATGCAAAAGCCGGCCACGCTGAGTCGCCACAGCGCCTTGCGCGTCTCGGCGCGCCGCCGGTCGCTGGCAAAGGCGTCGTTGGCCGGCACGGCACGATACCCAGCGCGCTGCGCGGCCTGCATCCAGCCGGACGGCTTGACGGCCTGGTCTGACCAGACGATGCGGCCACGATGGCTGGCTGCGCTCACGTCCACCGACACCACGCCGGGCACCTGGCGCAAGGCATCCTCAATGGAGAGCGCGCAGGCGGCACAGTGCAT
>NZ_JAUXNA010000222.1 GCF_030682935.1 Polaromonas sp. | reverse complement strand
CACCAGCACGGGCGTGCCGGTGGGGCAGTGGCGCGGATAACCGTCGGCGTAGCCGCAGGCCACCACGCCGATGCGCATCGGCTGTTCAGCGCTGAAACTGGAGCCGTAGCCGACCGTGTCGCCGGCCACGAGATGCTGCAGGCCAATGATGCGGGCGGACAGCGTCATCGTCGGCTGCAGCGCCCAGTCTCCAGCGCTGTGTTCGGGAAAGTCGGGTGCGCTGCCGTAGAGCACGATGCCGGGCCGTATCCAGTCGGAGCGCGCGGCCAGCACGCCCGCGTGGCGCAGCAGGGCGGCGCTGTTGCTGAGCGTGCGCTCGCCGGGCAGGTCATGGGTGACGGCGTCAAAGGCCTTGAGTTGCGCCGTGATGCCCTTGGGGCCATCGGCATCGGGAAAATGCTGCATCAGCGAAATCTCTTCGACCTGCGGCAAGGCGTTGAGCCGAATCCAGGCAGCGCGAAAGCGCTCGGGCTTAAAACCCAGGCGGTTCATGCCGGTGTTCATTTTCAGGAACACGCGGTGCGGCAGCTGCGTTTTGTGGGCGGCCAGCATGTCGATCTGCTCGTTGCAGTGGATCGTGTGCCACAGGCCCAGGCGGGAACACAGCTCGAGGTCGCGCGCGTCAAAGCAGCCTTCGAGCAGCAATATCGGGCCGCGCCAGTCCAGCGCGCGCAGGCGCTGCGCCTCTGCCAGATCGAGCAGGGCAAAGCCGTCGGCGCTGCGCAGCGCGTCAAAAACGCGCTCGATGCCGTGGCCATAGGCGTTGGCCTTGACGACGGCCCAGACGCGCGCGTCCGGTGCGGCAGTGCGGACGCGCGCGAGGTTGTGGCTCAGCGCTGCGGTGTGAATAGTGGCAAGAATGGGACGGGGCATGGCGCGAACTGGAGGTCAATCTGTGAGGTGGATCAAGGTGGCAAAAAGGCGATTCAGGGGCTCTGTCGATTTTGACACCGGCGCCCATGCTATAACCCAGCATCGTTTGGAGACATTCACCCTAATCGTGCAGCATCAGATCAACTGATGCGCCCTGTGCGGTGATCAATACAGTTTAATGAAGCGCGGTTTTTACACCATCATGGCAGCCCAGTTTTTCAGCTCTCTGGCTGATAACGCGCTATTTGTCACCGCCGTTGAACTGCTCAGAACCAGCGGGGCACCCAAGTGGCAGCCGGCGGCGCTGGTGCCCATGTTCGCGCTGTTTTACGTGGTGCTGGCGCCGTTTGTAGGCGCTTATGCCGATGCCCGGCCCAAGGGCAGTGTCATGTTTGTGAGCAATGCCATCAAGGTCGTGGGCTGCCTGATGATGCTGTTTGGCTCGCATCCCTTGCTGGCCTATGCCATTGTCGGCCTGGGCGCTGCCGCCTATTCGCCCGCCAAATACGGCATCCTGACCGAACTGCTGCCGGCCTCGCAACTGGTCAAGGCCAATGGCTGGATTGAAGGGCTGACGATTTCCTCGATCATTCTGGGGGTGCTGCTGGGCGGCCAGCTGGTGGGCCATTCGATCTCCGGCTGGCTGCTGTCGTTTGACCTTCCCCTGATCAACACCGGCATCGACACCCCGCCCGAAGCGGCGATTGCGGTGCTGATACTGCTCTACATCATTGCCGCGTGGTTCAATAGGTGCATTCCGGTCACCGGCGTGGAAATGCGGCCCATGCCGCGCAACAAGCTGGCGCTGCTGCCCGATTTCTGGGAGTGCAACTCGGCGCTGTGGCGCGACAAGCTGGGCCAGATCTCGCTGGCCACCACCACGCTGTTCTGGGGCGTGTCGGGCAACCTGCGCTACATCGTGCTGGCCTGGAGCGCCGCCGCGCTGGGCTACAGCACCACGCAGGCCTCATCGCTGGTGGGCGTGGTGGCGATCGGCACCGCGGTGGGCGCGGTGCTGGCGTCCATGCGCATGCGGCTGGACCAGGCCACCAGCGTCATTCCGCTGGGCATTGCCATGGGCCTGCTGGTGGTGCTGATGAATTTCATCAGCAACGTCTGGGTGGCGGCGCCCTTCCTGATTTGCCTGGGCGGCCTGGGCGGCTTTCTGGTGGTGCCCATGAACGCGCTGCTGCAGCACCGGGGCCACAACCTGATGGGCGCGGGGCGCTCGATTGCCGTGCAGAACTTCAACGAACAGGCCTGCATTTTGGCGCTGGGCGCGGGCTACAGCCTGTCCACCGGGCTGGGCCTGTCGGCCTTTGGCGCCATCACGGTCTTTGGCCTGACGGTGGCCGGCTTCATGTGGCTGATCCAGCGCTGGCACAAGCACAACAGCATCAAGTACAAAGATCAGCTGGATCACTTGCTGAGCATCGCCCGCAGCGACAAGTCGCACTGATGCAGGGGCTTGACGCAACGCGCGCCAGCCAGAGGCGCGCCAGCACATGGGCCGCCACCGCGCTGGTTTTCAATGCCCTGGTCTGGGGCGTCTCGTGGTGGCCGCTTCGGCAATTACAGGGCTATGGCCTGCATCCCCTGTGGAGCACCGCGCTGGTCTACCTGCTGGTGACCGCCGGTCTGCTGGCCGTGCACTTCAAGGCCTGGCGCGGCTTCGTGGCCTATCCGCAGCTGTGGCTGTTGGCCGTGGCGGCGGGTTTCACCAATGTCGGATTCAACTGGGCCGTGACCGTGGGCGACGTGGTGCGTGTGGTGCTGCTGTTTTATATGATGCCCGCCTGGTCGGTGCTGGTGGCCTGGGCGCTGCTCGGCGAAAAGCCGTCGCCGGCGTCGCTGCTGCGCCTGCTGCTCGCCATGGCGGGCGTGCTGATTGTCCTGAAGACTTCGGACTCGGCCTGGCCGGTCCCGCAGGGCGGCGCCGACTGGCTCGCCCTGATGGGCGGCTTCAGTTTTGCCGTGACCAATGCCTTGCTGCGCAAATACGGCGAGGCCCCCAGCGGCTCGCGCATGCTGGCCATGTTTGGCGGCGGTGGCCTGATGGCCGCGGCGGCGGCGCTGGTCGGCCTGCAGCAGCAGCTGGTGCCCGGCCCCAGCCTGCAGGCCGCCGGCATTCCGGTGGCGCTGGCGCTGGGCCTGGCGTTCATGGCCAGCAATGCGGCGCTGCAATATGGCGCGGCGCGGCTGGCCGCCAGCACCACGGCCATCGTGATGCTGACCGAAATCCTGTTTGCCAGCCTGTCAGCGGCCGCCCTGGGCGCCGCCCAGTTCAGCCCGCGCATTGTGCTGGGCGGCAGCCTGATCGTGCTGGCGGCCATGCTGGCGGCGATGGCGCCCGCCGCCGATGCGCCAGCCGGCGCAAAATCGCCCTGACACGCCCAGCAGCCCCCGCCCACCAGGAGCCCCTTTCATGCCCAAGTCCACGGTTTACGCGTTTGAAGCCCGCCAGATCGACGGCCATGAAGTGGCCCTGTCCGCCTTCAAGGGCAAGGTCATGCTGATCGTCAACACCGCCAGCCAGTGCGGTTTCACGCCGCAGTTGGCCGGCCTTGAAGAACTGCACAAAACCTATGCCGCTCAAGGCCTGGTGGTGCTGGGTTTTCCGTGCAACCAGTTTGGCGCGCAAGACCCGGGCAGTGACAGCGACATCGCCGCGTTCTGCCAGGTCAACTACGGCGTGGGTTTTCCGATGATGTCCAAGGTCAACGTCAACGGCCCGGCCGCGCATCCGCTGTACCAGTGGCTCAGCGCCGAAGCGCCGGGGCTGTTCGGCAGCAAGGCCATCAAAGGGAACTTCACCAAGTTTCTGGTCGGCAAGGACGGGCAAGTCATCAAGCGTTACGCGCCGCTGGACAAACCGGCCGACCTGGCGAAAGACATCGAGGCCGCGCTGGCAGCCTGATTCTTAAGAAAAAAGTGCCTGTAGTCCTTTATTGACGGGTGCAAGCAGCTATTTATTTAATAGCGCCTCGTCGAGCAGCTCTACCCAGTGCCGCACCGGCGTGGCGGTGCCGCTTTGCAAATGCGTGATGCAGCCGATATTGGCCGACACGATCACTTCGGGTGCCATCTCGCTCAAATTAGCCAGCTTGCGGTCGCGCAGCTGGTAGGAAATTTTGGGATTCAGGACCGAGTAGGTTCCGGCCGATCCACAGCACAAATTGGCTTCGCAGCGGGCCACCTTGATGTCAAAACCCAGCGCGCCCAGGTGCTGCTCCACGCCGCCGCGCAACTGCTGGCCGTGCTGCAGGGTGCACGGCGGGTGAAAAGCAATTTGGCCTGCCTTGGCGGCCACCTGCGGGCGCAGCCGGTCCACCAGCTCGGGCAGCAGCTCGCTCAGGTCGCGGGTCAGCGCGCTGATGCGGGCGGCTTTCACGGCGTAAACCGGGTCATCTTTCAGGATATGCCCATATTCCTTGACGGTGACGCCGCAGCCCGAGGCATTCATGACGATGGCCTCTACACCCAGTCCCTCGTCGGCTTCGACATAGGGCCACCAGGCGTCGATGTTGCGCCGCATTTCGGCCTTGCCGCCGTCCTGGTCGTTGAGGTGGAACTTCACCGCGCCGCAGCAACCGGCCTTGGGCGCCAGCACGGCCTGCAGGCCGGCGGCGTCCAGCACGCGGGCGGTGGCGCTGTTGATGTTCGGGCTCATCGCGGGCTGCACGCAGCCGGCCAGCATCAGCACCTTGCGCGGGTGCTGCCGGGTCGGCCAGAGGCCTGCGTCCTGCCTGGCGGGCACCTTGCTTTTGAGCGCGGCGGGCAGCAGCGGGCGCACCAGTTGCCCCATCTTCATGGCGGGCGCAAACAGCGGTGAAGGCAGTCCTTCTTTCAGGGCCCAACGCACGGCGCTTTCACCGGCCGGGCGTGGCACCCGTTCATCGACGAGCTTGCGGCCAATATCGATCAGGTGGCCGTACTCCACGCCGCTCGGGCAGGTGGTTTCACAGTTGCGGCAGGTCAGGCAGCGGTCCAGGTGCAGCTGGGTTTTGCGCGTGGGCACCTCGCCTTCCAGCACCTGCTTGATCAGGTAGATGCGGCCGCGCGGGCCATCGAGCTCGTCGCCGAGCAGCTGGTAGGTCGGGCAGGTGGCGGTACAAAAACCGCAGTGCACGCACTTGCGCAAGATCGCTTCGGCCGCCTGGCCGTCGGCTGTATTTTTGAATTCAGGGGCGAGCTTGGTTTGCATGATGTTCAGGACGCTTGGTCAAGGGGCTGGGCCCTGCGGCGCAGGGTGCGCAGCAGGTCGGCATAAAGGGGTGGCAAGGACAGGCCGAGCAGCCAGATGGCCAGCAACCGGCTCATGGCAACGGTCCGGGGTGCCTGGTCAGGCGCCGCATGACCCGCCTTACCAGTCGGCCAACAGGCGGCCGGGGTTGAACACGCCGGCCGGGTCGAACTGCTGCTTCAGCGCGTGGTGAATGCGTGCCAGCGGGGCGTTGAGCGGGGTAAACACCGGCACGCTTTTGTCGGCGGAGCGAAACAGCGTGGCATGACCCGAGGCCTGGGCTGCCGCCTGGCGAATCGCCGGGGCATCGCCGGCGGGCCGCTTGAGCCAGCGCTGGGCGCCGCCCCATTCGACGAGCGTGGCGCCCAGATCAAGCGCGGCGGCGGTGTCGGGCAGGCTGACGCGCCACAGGGACTCGCCGCCCTGCAATTGAAAAAACGGCAAGGTCTGCTCGCGCAGGCCGGTCCACAGGGCGTCGGCCGTGCTGTCGGCCGCTTCGCCGCCCAAGGTGACGCGTGCGGCGGCCACGGCCGCCTTGGCGCCGCGCAGCCGCACCGACAAGCGGCCCGCCTGCCAGCAGGATGCGTTGATGGGCAGCGGCAGCCCGCCCCAGCGGTTGAGCTGGCGCAGGGCCTGGGCCTCGGGCATCTCGAACAGCAGCGTGCTTTCGGCCGGCGCCACGGGCAGCACCTTGAGCGAGACCTCCAGCAGCAGCGCCAGGGTGCCAAGCGAGCCGGCCATCAGGCGGGACACATCGTAGCCGGCCACGTTTTTCATGACCTGGCCGCCAAAGGTCAGCACCTCGCCCTTGCCGTTGACCAGCGTGACGCCCAGCATGAAGTCACGCACCGCCCCTGCGCTGCCGCGCGCCGGGCCATTGAGGCCGCTGGCGACCATGCCGCCCACGGTGGCGTGCTGGCCAAAATGCGGCGGTTCAAAGGGCAGGCATTGACCCTGGGACGCCAGAAGGGCCTGCAGTTCGGCCAGCGGTGTGCCGGCGCGCGCGGTCACGACCAGTTCGCTGGGCTCGTAGCTGAGCACGCCAGCAAAGGCCCGCATGTCGAGCAGGTCCCCGCGCAGCGCTTCGCCGTAAAAGTCTTTGCTGCCGCCCCCGCGAATGCGCAGGGACTGGCCTGCGGCGGCTGCGGTGCGCACCCGCTCGGCGATTGATGCGGTCATGTCGGTATCTGAATCCATGGCACGCATGGTAAGCGCCTCAGGCGCCGGGGCTGTTTGATTTTTTTGAACGGGGTTTGTTCGGATTTTTGCAGCGGCATGGCTGCGCCCTCAAAATCAGCATCAAATCGGGATATAGCCCAATATCAACGGTACTATATAGCTACCAATTTAATAGCAAATCAATCGATAAAGAAATTCACCGGCAGTCCGGGCACCTCGACCCGCATGGAAAACACGCAACCCGAATGCGGGTAGGTTTGCAGTTCCCGGGCCGGGCGGCCGTGGCGCGCCGTGGTGAGGTAAAGCGTTTTCAGGTCGTCCCCGCCAAAGCACGGCATGGTCGGGCACTGGGCCGGCACCGCCATGTCGGCCAGCAGCTCGCCTGCGGGCGACAGCTTGAGCAACCGGGCGCCTTCATACATGGCGACGTAATAGTTGCCCTGCACGTCCACGGCGGCGCCGTCGGGCCGGCCGCCGT
>NZ_JAUXNA010000218.1 GCF_030682935.1 Polaromonas sp. | reverse complement strand
GAAGCAGCGCCACCACGGCATCGCTATTTCAACCCGGTCGCCCTTGCCCTTCACAACAACCGAGCCCCTGAACCTAGCCCATTCCCCGGTGCCAAACCCGTTCAATATTCGCCATGCACCGAACCAGGCGCTGGGTGCCTTGCTCGCCCTGCCCTGGTTCACCGCCTACACCGCAGGCCCCACATCCAATGTCTGGCCGTGGCTGGTGTCGGCCTGTTGCGCCGTGCTGGTGTGGCTGTTCTGGCGCAGGGTCGATGCCAGGCTGATCGCCACCGCCTGGGTGCTGGCCGCCGCTGTCAGCGCGGTGATCGGTCTGGTGCAGTATTTCGGGCTGGCGCATGCGTTCAGCCCCTGGATCAGCGAGACCGGCGCCGGGGAGGCGTTTGCCAATTTGCGCCAGCGCAACCAGTTTGCCACGCTGACCAGCATCGGGCTGCTGGCGCTGATCGCCCTGCTGGCGCGGCAAGCGCCCGGGCCGCGCGTGCCGGGCTGGGCGTACGCGGCGATGGCGCTGCTGGCGCTGGGCAACGCGGCCAGCAGCTCACGCACGGGCTTGCTGCAGTGGGTGCTGATTCTGGCGCTGACGGCAGGGTGGGCGCTGCCCGCGCTGCGTGGCCAGCGGCGCCTGGCGGTGTTTGCGCTACAGGCGCTGCTGGCGTATGGACTTGCGGTGCTGGCGCTGCCGTGGCTGCTGAGCGCGGCCACGGGGCTGAGCAGCGGGGGGCTGTTGGGCCGGCTGGCGGAAACGCCGGGCTGCGGCAGCCGGCTGGTGCTGTGGTCCAACGTGTTGAGCCTGATTGCCCAAAAACCGTGGCTGGGCTGGGGCTGGGGCGAACTGGACTATGCCCACTTCATGACCTTGTACCCGGGCCCGCGCTTTTGCGATATTCTGGACAATGCCCACAACCTGCCGCTGCAACTCGCGGTGGAGCGGGGTGTTCCGGCCGCCCTGGTGCTGTGTGGCGGCGCGGGCTGGCTAGCGTGGCGCGCCCAGCCCTGGCGCGAAACCGATCCGGCGCGTCAGATGGCCTGGGGCGTGCTGGCCGTCATCCTGCTGCACAGCCTGCTGGAGTACCCGCTGTGGTACGGCCCGTTCCAGTTGGCGTTCGGGCTGTGCGTGGGGCTGCTGTGGGCCCGCGCCGCGGCCGGGCCTGACAGCCGGGCATCAAGCCGGCATGTGCCGTCAGAATTTAAGAAAAATAGGGCTTTAGCCCAATATCTGCGGGGGCTTATAGCTACTGTTATGATAGCTGTTTTGGCCTTTGCAGGCCTCGACTATGCCCGGGTCAGCCAGCTTTACCTGCAGCCCGAGGCGCGCAGCGCAGCCTACCGGGACGACACGATGAACAAGGTACGGGGCAGCTGGCTGTTTGGTGACGAGGTGCGCTTTGCGGCGCTGAGCGTGACGGCGCTGACGCCCGGCAATGCCGAGTCCATGCACGCGCTGGCACTGTCGTTGCTGCACTACTCGCCCGAGCCGCGGGTGATTGAAAAACTCATTGCGAGCGCCAGGCTGCTGGGCCGCGACGAGGAAGCCTTGCTGTACCTGGCGCGTTACCGGGCGGCGTTTCCTGACGAGCATGCGCGCTGGGCCGCAGCCCAGGCGGCCAGACTCCGGCCGCTGCCAGCGGCAAAGTGACGCGCACCCGGCTCAGGCATTGACGAAGTGCCCGGACTTTCCACCCTGCTTTTCCATCAGCTTCACGTCGGTCATCGTCATGCCGCGATCGACCGCCTTGCACATGTCGTAAATCGTCAGCAGGGCGACCGTGACGGCGCTCAGCGCCTCCATCTCCACGCCGGTGGGGCCGACGGTTTCCACCGTTGCGCTGCAGGTGACCACTCCTTTTTCACCCTCTGCAAGGCTGGTGGCGCCTGCCGCCGTTGCGGGGGTGGCTACAAAATCAATCGCAACGCGGGTCAGTGCCAGCGGATGGCACAGCGGAATCAGGTCGCTGGTT
>NZ_JAUXNA010000209.1 GCF_030682935.1 Polaromonas sp. | reverse complement strand
TGGACATGCAGATTCGCCTGCAGGCCGACAACGGCCGGCCCACCGTGGTGGCCGACCCCGACGGCGACGTGGCTGCGATCTACAAGGCCGTGGCGCGCAAGGTGGCGATTACCGTGGCCGCCAAGGCCAAGGACTTTTCGTCCAAATTCCCGACCATCACGGTGTCCAAAAACACCTGACCGGCTGGCGCTTAACGCACGCCGCCAGCGCCGCCGCGATAATCTGCCGTATCACGCCGCCGGCTCCGGCGGCGTCCTTCATTCGGGCGGGCCGGTTTCTTTTTTAAAACTTTTCAGAACCCATCAACATGGCAGTTTCTTCCCCGGGCTTTCTGGACAAGGAACGGATCATTGCCGGTCCGGGCTTTAACCGCTGGCTGGTGCCGCCTGCGGCGCTGGCCATACATTTGTGCATCGGCATGGCCTACGGCTTTTCGGTGTTCTGGCTACCGCTGTCCAGGGCGCTGGGCATCAAGGAGACCATCCAGTGCGGCCCGGAAGTGGGCTTTTGGGCCGAGCTGTTCACCACCCAGTGCGACTGGAAGATCTCCACGCTGGGCTGGATGTACACGCTGTTTTTTGTGTTGCTGGGCTCGTCGGCCGCGATCTGGGGCGGCTGGCTGGAGCGCGCCGGCCCGCGCAAGGCTGGTATGGTGTCGGCGGTCTGCTGGTGCGGCGGCATGCTGATTTCGGCCCTGGGCGTCTATCTGCACCAGTTCTGGCTCATGATTCTGGGCTCCGGGGTGATTGGCGGCATCGGGCTGGGCCTGGGCTATATCTCGCCGGTTTCCACGCTCATCAAATGGTTTCCCGATCGCCGTGGCATGGCCACGGGCATGGCCATCATGGGTTTTGGCGGCGGCGCCATGATTGGCTCTCCGCTGGCGGCTGACCTGATGAAGCACTTCGCCACGCCCTTGGACACCGGCGTGACGCAGACCTTTGTGGTGATGGCGCTGATTTACCTTGTCTTCATGACGGCCGGTGCCTTGACCTACCGGGTGCCCGAGACCGGCTGGATGCCTGCCGGCTGGACGCCGCCCCCGGCGCAAATCGGCAACGCCATGATCACGCAGCGCCATGTGCATGTCAAAAAGGTCTGGGGCATTCCGCAGTTCTGGCTGATCTGGATGGTGCTGTGCATGAACGTGAGCGCGGGCATCGGCGTGATCGGCATGGCCTCCCCCATGCTGCAGGAGGTGTTTGGCGGCTCGCTGATTGGCGTGAGCCAAAAGTTTGGCGAACTGGACAAGGCCCAGCTGGCCGCCATTGCCAGCGTGGCAGCCGGCTTCACGGCGCTGCTGAGCCTGTTCAACATTGGCGGGCGATTTTTCTGGGCCAGCCTGTCCGACAAGCTGGGCCGCAAGATGACCTATGTGGTGTTTTTTGTGCTCGGGGGCGTGCTGTATTTCGGCGTGCCGGGCAGCGCGGCGGCAGGCAACATTGTGCTGTTTGTGGCGGCGTTTTGCGTCATCTTGAGCATGTACGGCGGCGGCTTTGCCACGGTGCCGGCTTACCTGGCCGACCTGTTTGGCACGCAGATGGTGGGCGCCATTCATGGCCGCCTGCTGACCGCCTGGGCGACGGCCGGCGTGCTGGGCCCGGTGGTGGTGAACTACATGCGCGAGTACCAACTGGGTCTGGGCATGGCGCGCGAGCAGGTCTATAACCAGACCATGTACATCCTGGCCGGTATGCTGGTGGTGGGCCTGGTCTGCAACCTGATGGTGCGTCCGCTGGCCGACAAGTGGTTCATGACGGACGCAGAACTGGCCGAAGAAAAGCGGCTGGCGCACGAGAAAGCGTCGGCTTCGGTGCTGCAGCGGAGTCAGGCCAACGGCAGTGGCTCCGGTGCGGTCAGCCCGGCGCTGGTCGTGCTGGCCTGGTTGGCGGTGGGCATTCCGCTGGCCTGGGGGGTTTACCGCACGCTGCAAAGTGCTGCAAAATTCTTCAACTGACCGGTTTTTTTGCAGGCAGGCCCACATGACGCTTGGTGCCTGCTCTCCTGACGTCAAAGCCGTGGCCAGCTTGAACCGGACCTGCGTCAAATGAACCTCACCTCCCTGCGCTACCTTGTCGCCCTGAGCGAGCACCGGCATTTTGCGCGGGCCGCGCAGGCTTGCCACATCACCCAGCCCGCGCTGTCCAACGCCTTGCGTGCGCTGGAAAAAGAGTTTGGCACGCCCATCGTCAAGCGCGCCCGCAGCTACGCCGGGCTGACGCCGGAAGGCGAGCGCGTGCTGGCCACCGCCCAGCGCATGCTGCACGAGCATGCGTTGCTGCAGCAGGAACTGGCCAGCAGCGCCGAGCGTCCCCGGGGCCGGCTGCAACTGGGCGTGGTACCCACCGCCGTGCCGGTGGCCGCGCGTTTTGCCGCCATGCTGCAGGCCACGCATCCGGGCATTGCCCCGGTGGTGCGGGCTTTAAGTTCGCAGGAAATTGAAGAAGGCCTGGAAAACCTGTCGCTCGACATGGCGCTGGGCTTTACCGGCCGGCTTAAAAAAGGCGGGTCGTTTGCCGTGCTGCCGCAGTACGCCGAACATTATTTTCTGGTGCGCCGCCTGCAAAATCCGGCCCGCGCTGCAGGGGCCGAACTGCGGCTGGGCGCTGCCATGCGATGGGTGGACGCCGCGCAGCTGCCGCTGTGCCTGCTGACGCCCGAGATGCACAACCGCAGCCTCGTCGACCAGGCCTTTGCCCAAGTGGATGCGGCCGTCACGCCCGTCATGGAAACCAATTCAGTGCTGACGCTGGCCCTGAGCGTGCTGGCCGGCGATGTCTGCAGCGTGCTGCCCGGCGCGCTGGTCGGCGCGGTGCGCAGCCAGGGCGAGCTGGAGGCGCTGCCGCTGGTGGAGCCGGAAATGGTGACGCCTGTGGGGTTTATTTATTTAGCCAAGGCAAGGCCTTCGCGTGCGCTGGAGGCGGCTTTGGGGCTGGCGGGGGATGAGAGGTGGCTGCGGGATGCGGTGCGACATAGTGGGGCGCTGGGGGCTTGAGTTTGGCGGCTATCGTTCGGGGTGCTGCAGCTCAGCCGCACCACTACCGCTCGCTGCGATTCAGCAAGCGTTGCTCAGTTGGCCTGCACGCCGGCCTTGATCAGCAGCCCACCGAGCGTATCGACTTCGTTTTTCAGGTGCGCGCGCAGGGCCTCCGGGCGGGCGCGGTCGGCGCTGACTGCCGAGATACCCATGCCCTCCAGGCGCTTGCGGACATCAGGATCGGCCACCGCCTTTTGCAGGGCAGCAGACAGCTGGTCCAGCACCGGCTTGGGGGTTCCCTTGGGGGCATACAGGCCGAAGGAAATGTTGATGTCAAAGCCCTCAACACCGGCTTCGGAAATGGCCGGTACCTCCGGCAAGGATGGCAGTCGTGCCCTGCCCGCCGCCGCATAGGCCTTGATCTTCCCGCCCTTGACCGCCGGCACGGTGCCCGAAGTCTGATCGCACAGGATGTCCACCTGCCCGCCCATCAGGTCGTTCAGGGCCGGGCCCGTGCCCTTGTAAGGGATTTCGTTGAGCTTGACCTTCAGCGTGCTCATCAGCATCAGGCCGCACAGGTGCGAGGCTGAGCCCACGCCGGCATGGGCGAGGCTGACCTTCGATGGGTTGGCCTTCAGGTAGGTCACGAATTCGTTGAGGTCTTTAGCCGGGAACTCGTTGCGCGAAAGGATCAGCATCGGGCCGGTGGTGGCCGAGCCGATCGGTTCGAAGTCATCCACCGGGTGGTAGGGCAGGTTCTTGAACATCGCCAGGCTGGTGGCATGGCTGACATGAATCATCAGCAGCGTGTAGCCGTCGGCCTTTGACCGTGCGACCTTGGCGCTGCCGATGGTGCCGGACGCACCGGCCGTGTTGTCCACAACGATGGTCTGGCCCAGCGTTTTTTGCATCGCGCCGGCAATCACGCGGGTCACGACATCACCGGGCCCGCCGGGCGCATAGGGCATGACCATGGTGATGGGATGCGAGGGGTAGTCCTGCGCGCCCGCAGTGAAAGCGACGGCGGCCAGGGCCAAAGCCAGGCAGGAACGAACGGTGTGTTTCAACAGGAGTGACATGAGGGGGTTCCCGGGTTTCAGGCCAGCAGACGCTGGCGGATATCGCCAGGGTCCAGCACTTCCAGCGGCGGCGCAGCGCCCCCGGGGATGCTGCTCTCGGTGGCATTGAGCAGCATGGACACCATGACGTAGGTGCCTGACAGCACGGTCAAATCGATCACTGACTGCTCACCCATCGTGGTCACGGCTTCTTGCCACAAGGCATCGCTGACGCGGTGGTTCAGTGTCAACTGGACGCAGTAGTCGTACACCAGACGCTCATCGTCCTGCATGGACGACGGGCGCTGGCACTTCTGCAGGTCGAGCATTACGGCGTCGGACAAGCCGGCGCGGCGGGCGATCGTTTCATGCGCCCACCACTCGTACTGGGCGTTAGCGATGCGCGCCTGGATCAGGATGGCGAATTCATTGAGTCGCTTGTTGACGGATGTCTTGAAGCGCAGGTAGTCGAGCAGGTCGAAGCACCGGCGCGCCATGTCCGGGCTGCGCAGCAGGGCGTTGTAGGGTCCACCCAGCGCGGCGCTGGATACCTTCAGGATGTCATCGGCCAGCGGCCGGACTTCAGGTGCGAGTTCTTCGTAGCGGACTTGGGTGAGGCGTTCAGGCATGCCCGGATTCTAGACAGGGAATATTCAGGATTTATGGTGAATACCCTGAGGCATTCGAACGTTCCGGCCCCCTCACCGGGCGGTGCCCCGGGTGCGCGCTTTAAGTTCGCAGGAAATACGCCAGAGTGGATTGGACCCGAACTTGTCCATCATTGATATTTCTCATGCTCAGGCCTCTACGCGTCTAATTTAATCACCAACGCGGGCGTACATTTTCAGGGGCAAGATCAGTCTTGTTTGTCTGGATAACCGCCGTTTCCTGAGGAGACCTGTGATCATGAGTACATCCGTCCTTTCCAGTCTGCTGACGCGCTGGTTATCGAGACGAACTTTGGTCCGTTGGGTGACGGGTGTGGTGTTTGCGGCCGCGTTTGGCAGCGCCACGGCAGGCGGCAAGCCCTATAGCTATTTCGTCACGGGCAACGCAGAAGCACCGATAGCGGCAACACTGAAAGCCCCGTCTACTTCGTCAATCGTGCTGATGGGCGGTGGTCCTGATGTTGACGAGGCATTCCGCTGGATGATCACCAGAGCAGGCATCCAGCCAGGGACAGGAGGACGTTTCGTCGTGATCCGCGCGACGGGCACTGAAGCTTACGATCCTTATATCTACTACAGCGATGCTGCTCTCACAAGATCAACTACCGTCGCGGATCAATGGGTCGGCGGTGCGTCCCTCGGACTGACCTCGGTTGAAACGCTCGTGATTCCCAGCATCGCAGCCGCAAACGATGCATTCGTCAATTCTGTCGTCAGCAAAGCCCATGCGGTGTTCATTGCGGGTGGCGATCAGAGCGACTACATCAAGTATTGGAAGGGGACGAAACTGGATCAGACCCTGAGCGGGCTGATGCAGAACAATGTTCCGATTGGCGGCACCAGCGCGGGGCTGGCCGTCTTGGGGCAGTTCGACTTTGCCGCGCTCAAGGGAACTGTCACATCAACCCAGGCCTTGGCCAATCCTTATAACAAGTACATGACACTGGATCCGGAACCGTTGAGCCTGACGGGCGGTTTTCTAGCGCCGCCAGCCTTGGTCAACACGGTTCTTGATGCCCACCTTGACAGCCGGGATCGAATGGGGCGATTGATTGCGTTTGTTGCCCGGCTGGTTGCGCCCGACGCAGGTTTCGGTTGTCCGGGAGGAATACTTGCGTCAGGAACAAACAGTGCTGCCACCGCGCGCGGCATCGGCGTGGATGTCGAAACGGCCTTGCTGGTGCAAGGGAACAAGAGCACCAGCGCAGCCTTTACGGCGCGAAGAGTGACGAATCCGTCCACAACGACGCAGAGCGCAGTCTATTTCGTCCAGCCGTTAAATCCACCAACCGTGTGTGGCTCAGGCAAACCTTTGACCATGACAACGGTTGAGATTAAAAAACTTGCCGACTCCGATACCATTTTCAACTTGTCAGACTGGTCTGGCTTGACGGGGTACACCGTCGATGCGATTTCTGGTGCGTTGACGTCTTCCCCGTATTGAGGTTTGACGTTCGGGGAGCAGAGTTTCTGGTGCGCTCGATCGCAACCTTCTCAAGGGCAGGGACACGGATGGAAGCGCAAGAACTTCATCGAAGTTGACAGTCTAAATTGGCCTCCTGGCTCTGACGGCATCAAGCCGCTAAGCCGCCCCCTCATTCAAAAATTGAATCACCCCATACACCGATTCAATTTGACGCATCGGCCGCCTCGGGCCAAAGTACGGCATGAATACGTCCAGCCAGCGTCCAGACATTCCCGCCGTCCTAATCGCCACGGTGGACCAGCTGCGCGACCGCATCCGACGAAAAAGCAAGCTCAAGGGCCGCCAGGCCGATGACACTTCGCTCGAAGAGGTGCGCGTGCTGATTGGCGAGCGCCCGGCTGAAGGCTATCGCCGTGACCTGCTGATCGAGCATCTGCACCGGCTCAATGACGCGTACCGCTGCCTGCACGACCGCCACCTGGTCGCGCTGGCCAAGGAGATGAACATTCCGATGGCCGAGGTGTATGAGGTGGCCACGTTTTATCACCACTTTGAAGTCGTCAAGGGCGACGAAGCCGCGCCCGGCCTATTGGTGCGGGTGTGCGACGGGCTGGCTTGCGAGATGGCGGGGGCGCAGGACTTGCTGGCGCGCTTGCCGGCCTTGCTGGGCGCCGATGTGCGGGTGGTGGCCGCGCCTTGCATGGGTCGCTGCGAACAGGCGCCGGCGGTGGTGGTGCACCAGACGCCGGTGCCGTTTGCCACGCCTGAATCCGTGGTTTATGTATCAAATGCGAACCTGGCCCAATACTCACGGGTGCAAGTAGCTATTAATTTCGTAGCGTCTGACTGGGCGGAGAAAAGCATTCCGCCGCTGTCGGGCTACACCGATTACGCCACCTACCGCGCCCACGGCGGTTACGCGCTGGCGGCGTCGCTGGTGAATGGGGAAGAGGACGCCGAGCGCGTGCTGCAGACCATGGAGGATTCGGGCCTGCGCGGCTTGGGCGGTGCGGGTTTTCCGGCGGGGCGCAAATGGCGCATCGTGCGCGGGCAGTCCGCGCCGCGCCTGATGGCGGTCAACATTGACGAAGGCGAGCCCGGCACCTTCAAGGACCGTACCTACCTGGAGCGCGACCCGCACCGTTTCCTGGAAGGCGTGTTGATCGCCGCGCAGGTGGTGGGTGTTGAGGCCTGCTACATCTACCTGCGCGACGAATACCACGGCTGCCGCGCGCTGCTGCAAGCCGAAATCGCCAAGCTGCAGGCCGACCCGCCTTGCGCCTTGCCTTTGATCGAGTTGCGGCGGGGCGCGGGCGCCTACATCTGCGGCGAAGAGTCGGCCATGATTGAAAGCATTGAAGGCAAGCGGGGTGAGCCCCGGATGCGGCCGCCCTACATCGCCGAGGTGGGCCTGTTTGGCCGGCCCACGCTGGAGCACAATTTTGAAACGCTTTACTGGGTGCGCGACATTGTGGAGAAGGGGGCCGGCTGGTTCAGCAGCTTTGGCCGCAACGGGCGCAAGGGGCTGCGCAGTTTCAGCGTGAGCGGGCGGGTAAAGAGGCCGGGCGTCAAGCTGGCGCCGGCCGGCATCACGGTGCAGGAGTTGATTGACGAATACTGCGGCGGCATGGCGGACGGCCACCTGCTCTATGCCTACCTGCCGGGCGGCGCGTCGGGCGGCATTTTTCCGGCCAGCCATGCCAACCTGCCGCTGGACTTTGACACCTTGCAGCCGCATGGCGGTTTCATCGGCTCTGCCGCCGTCATCGTGCTGGGCCAGCATGACAAGGCCCGCGATGCAGCGCTGAACATGATGCGTTTTTTTGCGAACGAGAGTTGCGGCCAGTGCACGCCTTGCCGCGTTGGCACCGCGAAAGCCGCGAAGCTGATGGAGGCGCCCCACTGGGACAACACCACGCTGGAAGACCTGAATGCGGTGATGAGCGATGCGTCGATTTGCGGCCTGGGGCAGGCGGCGCCCAACCCGGTGCGCTGTGTCCAGAAATATTTTGCGCATGAGGTGGCCTGAATGAACGCACCTGCCAAGCTTGCTGAAGTCACGTTGCAAACCGTCGCCTTCACGCTCGACCATCAAACCATGCACGCATTTGAGGGGGAAACCATCCTCAAGGCCGCTCAGCGCCACGGCGTGCAGATTCCGCGCCTGTGCTACCAGGACGGTCTGCGCGCCGACGGCAACTGCCGCGCCTGCGTGGTGGAAATCGCGGGTGAACGCACGCTGGCGCCGAGTTGCTGCCGCAGCGTGACGGCGGGCATGCAAGTGCAGGCGCAGAGCGAACGCGCCGTGAAAAGCCAGAAGATGGTGTTGGAGCTGCTTTTGTCGGACATGCCGGAGCGGGGCTACAGATGGAATGATGCGGATGCCAATTCGGGGATCCCTCACCCTAACCCTCAGGGAACAACAGCCGAAGCGGGAATAACAGCCGGCGGCCCTGTCTTACTCCCTCTCCCCCTGGGAGAGGGCAGGGGTGAGGGCCTCCCCGCAGCGCCTTCAACCCCAGCGCAAGCACAAAGCATGGGCCAGCACGGTGAACTCAGCGACTGGGCTGCGCGCATGGCGGTCACGGTGCGGCCTGAACTCAAGGCCCTGCGCCGCGAGCAGCCCGTGGCCGACCTGTCCCATCCCGCCATGGCGGTGAACCTCGACGCCTGCATCCAGTGCAAGCGCTGCGTGCGCGCCTGCCGCGAGGAACAGGTCAACGACGTGATCGGCTTTGCGCTGCGCGGCGCGCACAGCGAAATCGTGTTTGACCTGGACGACGCTATGGGCGACAGCACCTGCGTGGCCTGCGGCGAATGCGTGCAGGCCTGCCCGACCGGCGCGCTGATGCCCAAGACGCACATCGGCTCGCAAATCGTCGATAAAAAGATCGATTCGGTTTGCCCGTTCTGCGGCGTCGGCTGCCTGCTGACCTACAAGGTCAAGGACAACAAAATCGTGAGCGTGGACGGGCGCGACGGCCCGGCCAACCATGGCCGGCTGTGCGTCAAGGGCCGCTTCGGCTTTGACTATGCGCACAGCCCGCAGCGGCTGACGGTGCCGCTGATCCGCAAGGCGGGCGTCGCCAAGGACCCGCAAGCCTTGCAGGCGCTCAACCGCCACACGGCAGACTGGTCGGAGGTGTTTCGCGAAGCGACCTGGGACGAAGCGCTGGCTTTTTCCACCGGCGCGCTGAAAAATCTGCGCGACACCCAAGGCAAGAAATCGCTGGCCGGCTTCGGCTCGGCCAAGGGCAGCAATGAAGAGGCTTACCTGTTCCAGAAGCTGGTGCGGACCGGCTTTGGCAGCAACAACGTGGACCATTGCACCCGGCTGTGCCATGCGTCGAGCGTGGCGGCGCTGCTTGAAGGCGTGGGTTCTGCGGCGGTCAGCAACCAGGTCCATGACGTGGCAAACGCGGGCCTGATTTTTGTCATCGGATCGAACCCCACGGGCAACCATCCGGTAGCGGCCACCTGGATGAAGAACGCGGCCAAAAAAGGCACGAAAATCGTTCTGGCCGATCCCCGCATCACCGACATCGGCAGGCACGCCTGGCGCACGCTGCAGTTCAAGGCCGACACCGACGTGGCCATGCTCAATGCGCTGATTTACACGGTGATTGACGAAGGCCTGGCCGACCAGGACTTCATCACAAAGCGGGTCAACAATTACGAAGCCCTGAAGGAAAACGTCAAGGGCTACAGCCCCGAGGCGATGGCGCCGATTTGCGGCATTCCGGCCCAAACCTTGCGGGAAGTGGCGCGTGAATTTGCCAAAGCCGAGGGCGCGATGATTTTGTGGGGCATGGGCGTGAGCCAGCATGTCCACGGCACCGACAACGCGCGCTGCCTGATTGCGCTGAGCACCGTGACCGGCCAGATCGGCAAGCCCGGCTCGGGCCTGCATCCGTTGCGCGGCCAGAACAATGTGCAGGGCGCCAGCGACGCGGGCCTGATTCCGATGATGTTCCCCAACTACCAGCGCGTGACGAACCAGGCTGCACATGACTGGTTCGAGACTTTCTGGGGTATGAAGCTCGACGACCAGCCCGGCTACACCGTGGTCGAAATCATGCACAAGGCACTGGCGCCTGACAGCGACCCGCACAAGGTGCGCGGCATGTACATCATGGGCGAAAACCCGGCCATGAGCGACCCCGACCTGAACCATGCGCGCCATGCGCTGGCCAGCCTGGAGCATCTGGTGGTGCAGGACATCTTCATGACCGAAACCGCCTGGCTCGCCGACGTGGTGCTGCCCGCCACCGCCTGGCCCGAGAAAACCGGCACGGTCACCAACACCGACCGCATGGTGCAGCTCGGCCAGCAGGCGATTGACCCGCCCGGCGATGCCCGGCCCGATTTATGGATCATCCAGCAGATGGCTGCCGGCTTGGGGCTGGGCTGGCATTACGAAGGTCCGAATGAAGGCGTGGCGGCGGTGTACGAGGAAATGCGGCAGGCCATGCACAGTTCGATTTCAGGCATTACCTGGGAGCGCTTGCTGCGCGAATCGAGCGTGACCTACCCCTGCCTGAGCGAGGACGATCCGGGCGCGCCGACGGTGTTCATGGACCACTTTGCCACCGACGACGGACGGGTGCACCTGGTG
>NZ_JAUXNA010000202.1 GCF_030682935.1 Polaromonas sp. | reverse complement strand
ATGCACCTGGCAATCGCGTCCGGCGACAGGTTGATGTTGATGCCCAGCGACTCGATGACGTCGGCGCTGCCCGACTTGCTGCTGACGCTGCGCCCGCCGTGCTTGCTGACCTTGGCACCCGCCGCCGCGGCCACAAACATGGCGCAAGTCGAAATGTTGAAGGTGTGCGAGCCGTCGCCGCCCGTGCCGACGATATCGACCAGGTGGGTTTTGTCGGCCACATGGACCTTGGTCGAAAACTCGCGCATCACCTGCGCGGCCGCGGTTATCTCGCCGATGGTTTCCTTCTTGACGCGCAGCCCGGTGATCAGCGCGGCCATCATCACGGGCGACATCTCGCCGCTCATGATCATCCGCATGAGGTGCAGCATCTCGTCGTGAAATATCTCGCGGTGCTCGATGGTGCGCTGCAGGGCTTGCTGCGGGGTGATTTTGTGGCTGTTGGGCATGGGCGTCTTTGGGATATGTTTTTTCTGAATGGCAACAGGCCTTCAGGCCTTGAAAAATTGACGAATCGCGACTGCAGCCTGGTCAATGCCGGCCTCGTCCACATCCAAGTGCGTGACAAAGCGCAGCCGATACAGGCCGGTGGCCTGGATGCCGTGGTCGGCCAGATGGCCCAGCAGACCCGCCGACCGCGCTTTGGCCGCGCCGCTCAGGTCCGCAAACACGATGTTGGTCTGGGGCGCCTCGACCTGCAAGCCTTCAATTTCCGTCAGCCCGTCTGCCAGCCGCCGGGCCAGGGCATGGTCCTGCGCCAGCCGCTCGACGTGGTGGTCCAGCGCATGCGAGGCCGCCGCCGCCAGCATGCCGGCCTGGCGCATGCCGCCGCCGGCCATCTTGCGGATGCGGTGGGCGCGTGCAATGAAGCCCTGCGAGCCGCACAGCGCCGAGCCAATCGGCGCGCCGAGGCCTTTGCTGAAGCAGACCGAGACGCTGTCAAAGCACTGGGCGATGCGGCGTGCTTCTGTCCTGGCGTCGCTGCCCGTTTGCGCCGCCTGCGCCACAGCCGCATTGAACAGGCGCGCGCCGTCCAGATGCCGGCTCAGGCCCCTGGCTGCCGCCAATTGCGTGGCCTGCTGCAGATAGCCAAACGGCAGCAGTTTGCCGCCCAGCGTATTTTCAAGCGCCAGCAAACGGCTGCGGGCGAAATGCGCATCGTCGGGCTTGATCGCCGCTTCAATGTCAGCGAGGGCCAGCGTGCCGTCGGCCTGATGACTCAAGGGCTGCGGCTGCACGCTGCCCAGCACCGCCGCGCCGCCGCCTTCCCAGCGGTAGCAGTGCGCCATCTGGCCGACAAGGTATTCGTCGCCGCGCTGGCAATGCGCCAGGATGGCGCAGAGGTTGCTCTGCGTGCCGGTGGGCATGAACAGCGCGGCTTCGAAGCCGAGCATAGCGGCGATCTTTTCCTGCAGCGCATTGACGCTGGGGTCGTCGCCAAACACGTCGTCGCCCAGCGGGGCCGCCAGCATGACCGCGCGCATGGCGGCGGTCGGCTGGGTCACCGTGTCGCTTCGCAGATCAACAGTTTTATGAATCATTTAAGCCTCCAGCCCAATCAATTCGGACATTTGCAGCTATTGAATACATAGCAAATTCACGCCTGCTGCGTCAGGAAGTTTTTCAGCATCGCGTGGCCGTGCTCGGTCAGTATCGACTCGGGGTGAAATTGCACACCCTGAATCGGCAGCTCTTTGTGGCGCACGCCCATGATCTCGCCGTCGTCGGTCCAGGCCGTGACGGCCAGCACCTCGGGGCAGGATGCGCGTTCAATCGCCAGCGAGTGGTAGCGGTTGACGGTGAATTGCCGGGGCAAATCGGCAAACACGCCTTGCTGCGTGGTGGTGATCACGCTGGTCTTGCCGTGCATGAGCTGCTGCGCCCGCACGATGGTGCCGCCGAACGCCGCGCCTATGGCCTGGTGGCCCAGGCAGACACCCAGAATCGGCAGCTTGCCGGCAAAGTGCTGGATCGCCGCCACCGAAATACCGGCCTCGGCGGGCGAGCACGGGCCGGGCGACACCACCAGCCGGTCAGGCGCGCGCGCGGCAATCTCGGCCAGCGTGATCTCGTCGTTGCGGAACACCTCGACCTCGGCCCCCAGCTCGCCAAAGTACTGGACGATGTTGTAGGTAAAGCTGTCGTAGTTGTCGATCATCAAGAGTTTCATGGCTCAGGCCTCCTGGCGCAGGCGTTTGAATTCGCCACGCTCAAATTCAATGAACGCGGCAATCATGGCGCGGTAGGCTGCCTCGATCACGGCGGCGGGCGCGCCCTGGGCGCGGGCCATGGCTTTCACACGATCAACAATGAAGTCGATGCGCGCCTGGTCATGCACCTCATCGGCGCTTTGCTTGATGCGGGCGGCCTGGGCCACGTAGCCGCTGCGCTCGGCCATCAGGGCCACGATGCGCTCGTCCAGCGCGTCAATGTGATGGCGCACGTCCGCCATGGTGCGGCAGGGGTCCACTTTGTGAATCAGCGTCATAGGGTCACTCCAGTCCTTCCTCGACCAGTTCGCTGGCGCGCAGCAAGGCGCGCGCCTTGGCTTCGGTTTCCTTCCATTCCAGTTCGGGCACCGAATCGGCGACCACACCGGCCGCCGCCTGCACATACAGCGTGCCGTCCTTGATGATGCCGGTGCGGATCGCAATCGCCACGTCCATGTCGCCCGCATAGCTGAGGTAGCCGCAGGCACCGCCGTACAGCCCGCGCTTGGTCGGCTCCAGCAGGTCAATCACTTCCATCGCGTGCACCTTGGGCGCGCCGGTCAGCGTACCGGCCGGGAAGGTAGCTTTCAACACGTCCATGCTGGTCATGCCGTCGAGCAAAATTCCTTCGACGTTGCTCACGATGTGCATCACATGGCTGTAGCGCTCGACGGCAAAGGCTTCGGTCACCTTCACCGTGCCGGTCTTGGCGATGCGGCCAATGTCGTTGCGCGCCAGGTCAATCAGCATGACATGTTCGGCGCGCTCCTTGGGGTCGTTGATCAGTTCGTGCTCGGCGGCCTTGTCGGCTTCTGGCGACGAGGCGCGCGGCCGGGTGCCGGCCAGCGGGCGAATCGTGATTTTTTGCCCTTCTTCTACCTGCTCCTGGCGCACCAGAATTTCGGGCGACGCGCCGACCACATGGAAATCGCCAAAATGGTAGTAATACATGTAGGGCGACGGGTTGAGCGAGCGCAGCGCGCGGTACAGGCTCAGCGGCGACTCGGTGTAGCGCTTCTTGATGCGCTGGCCGACCTGCACCTGCATGAAGTCGCCGGCTTCAATCAGCCGCTTGGCGCGCTCCACCGCGGCGATGTAGTCAGCCTTGGCAAAGTCGCGCTCGGCCGGGTAGCCCTGCGACGGCTTGACGCTGGGGGCGCTGACCGAGTACCTGAGCTGCTCCTTGAGTTCGCGCAGGCGTTTCTTGGCGTTGGCATAGGCCTCGGGCTGGGCCGGATCGGCATACACGATCAAGTACAGCTTGCCCGACAGGTTGTCGATCACGGCCAGCTCCTCGCACTGCAGCAGCAGGATATCGGGGCAGCCCAGCGTGTCGGGCGGGCAGCTGCTTTCCAGTTTTTTCTCGATGTAGCGCACCGTGTCATAGCCAAAGTAGCCGGCCAGCCCGCCGCAAAAGCGTGGCAGGCCGGGCCGCAGCGCGACCTTGAAGCGTTTTTGGTAGTCGCTGATGAAATCGAGCGGGTTGAGCCTGGAAGTTTCAACGACGCGCCCGTCGGTTACCACTTCGGTCAGCATGTCAGCCCCAAAGCCGGAGGCGCGCACCAGCGTGCGGGCGGGCAGACCGATGAAGCTGTAGCGGCCAAAGCGCTCGCCACCGACCACGGATTCCAGCAAAAAGCTGAATTTGCCGCCGTCCTTGCTGTGCGCCAGTTTCAGATAGAGGGACAGCGGGGTTTCAAGGTCGGCAAAGGCCTCCGCCATCAGCGGAATGCGGTTGTAGCCTTGCGCCGCCAGACTTTTAAATTCGAGTTCAGAAATCACGATGGGATCCTTCGCTGGCGGACAACGTGTTGAAGACGCCGCCACCTGTCATTCAAAATACCCCGAAGACCGGGGCCGGGATGCTCTTGCGTGGGGCAAGAGCACATCAAAACCGGGATGACGCAGAACCTGCAGCAGGTGCACGGAGCGGCACCTGCGCCAACCCGTGAACGCCTCAGGCGTGCGAGAAAGGACAGGACCGCCAAAGCCAGGCTCCCCGGCCGGCACAACCTGTCTGAACGACGCAATGAATGAACATGGTGCCCAAAGTGTAGCAAAGACCCCGGCCCGCCAGACCCATCCGGGCAAAGTTACAACAACAGCTACCGTACGGGTACTGATGCTGATCTCGCAAACCCTCTTGCGAGCGCTGAGATCGAACCTGCCAATGAAGCCATGAAAAAGACTGTTCGTTCTTTTTCTGTTTTTATTTTGGAGCCTTTTCATGAGTTTGAAAACGCGAGGCGTGGCGGGCCTGGCGCCGAAACGGGTCATGACGCCAGCTTGCTTTCTTCCAATACCCCGCCCCTTGGGACGGGGTTCTTTATTTAACGCTGGCATCCAATTTTCTGTCTGCGTACTTTAAACTTCACGAGTCAATTACGTCCACGAACGCCCCAACCCATATGCTTTTGCGTCTTCGCAACCGTCTGCTCACAGTGCTTTTCGCGCTGGTCAGCCTGTTGTTCATGCAATTTGCGATGGCCAGCCATGTCTGCCCGGGTGTGACGTCAAAAGTCAGTGAAATAGCCGCGATGGCTGATGCGGGCATGCCATGCACGTCGTCCATGGCCCCCACCATGGACGACGTGCAGCCCAGCCTGTGCCATGCGCACTGCAAGGCTGACCCGCAGACCGCCTATAAATCCCAAGTGCCTGGATTGGCAATCCCGGCCGATCTGGCCACCGATTTCCCGCTACCCCGCGTCACTCCCGCACCCTTGGGTGCCCTCCTGCAGGCGCCACTTCTCAGGCGCACCACGGCCCCACCATTGGCCGTGCGCAACTGCTGCTTTCGCATTTAACCTCTCCAGCGTTCTGATTGCGGCCTGAGCGCGCGAGGCGCTCCGGCCGCTTGTCTTGCTGTCTGGAGGTTTTCTGCTTGTCCGATAAGCCAGACCGCACTCGTATTTCATCCTTAGCCTGTTAGGAAATCATATGCAACATCCGTTGCGCGCGTGCGTTTTAGCCATCGCCTTGGCCACTGGCGTGCCTACCCTCGCGCTGTCAGGCGAACCAGCACCGGGAGGCAGCGTGGAAAGCCTTCTTGCGCTTGCCAAAGAGCGTAATCCGGAATACGCAAGCATGCACCATGAGGCGCAAGCCGCCGACGAGCGAATCGCTGCGGCGGGCGCTTTGCCCGACCCCAAGCTGCGTGTGGAGCTCGAAGACATCACCATGGGGGGAGAACAAAACCCGACCTTATTGCCGAACCGGGTCGGCAGTACACGCTATACCTTGATGCAAGACCTGCCATGGTTTGGCAAGCGCGACCTCAAGCGCGACATCGCCGCGCTGGAAGCCGAAGGCGCCAAGGGGCGCGCGCTGGGAACCTGGTCAGACCTGTCGTCACGCATCAAGTCCGGCTACGCGCAGTTTTACTACCTCCACCAGAGCGAACGGCTGACAAAGGAAATCCTGGATCTGATGACACGGCTGGAAAAAATCGCGCAAGTGCGCTATGCCGGCGGCCTGGCTGCGCAGCAGGACGTGATTCGCGCGCAGGTAGAGCAAACCAATCTCAAAAATGAACTCATCGCGCTCGAAAACGAACGCTTCCAGACCCAGGCCCGACTGAATGCACTGGTGGCGCGGCCGGCCAGCGCGCCGCTGGCTGAGCCGGAACGCTTGCGTCCGCTGCCGGCGCCGGTCAAGCTGGACTACGCCGCGCTGGAAGACCGCGTACGCGGACGCAACCCACAATTATTCTCAGAGGATGCGCGCCTGAAGGCGGCCGAGAAAACCCGCGAACTGATTTACAAAAACCGCTATCCGGATTTCACGGTCGGTATTGCGCCGGTCCAGTACAGGAGCGCGATCAAGGAATGGATGCTGATGGTCGAACTCAATATTCCGCTGCAACAGTCATCACGTCGCTCGCAGGAACGGGAAGCGGAAGCCATGCTGTCGGCGGCCCGTGCCCGCAAGGATTCAGCGACCAACCAGGTGTTGTCCGATCTCTCGGAAAACCTTTCCGGCCTTGATGCTGCACGCCGCACCGAAATGGCGATTGCAAACAGCCTGCTGCCGCAAGCCGAAATCACCTTCAAGGCGGCGCTCGCCAGCTATGAAAACGGCAAGGTGGATTTTGCAACCTTGCTGGATGCGCAGCGGCAGATCCGCCAGGCCAAACAGAACCAGATCAAGCTGCAGGCGCAAGGCCAGGCGCGCCTGGCCGACATCGAACGACTTTTGGGAGAAGACCTATGAAACAGGGCACGAACATCGCGATTGGCGGGCTCATTGTGGCCGCACTGGCAGCCGGCGGCGGCTACTGGATGGGCAACCGGGGGGCGGTCGGCGGCCACGGCGATACTGCTGTTGCGACGGCAGGGGAACCTGCGGCTACCAGCGCGAAGAAAGAGCGCAAGCTGCTCTATTACCGCAACCCGATGGGACTGCCCGACAGCTCTCCCGTGCCGAAGAAAGACCCGATGGGCATGGATTACATCCCCGTCTACGAAGGCGAGGCAGACGCCGAGCCGGCCTCGGCCCACCAGATCAGGATCAGCACCGAGAAAATCCAGAAACTTGGCGTGAAGACGGAAGCGGCCAGTTTGAGGGCGCTTGACAAGGTGGTGCGGGCCGCCGGACGGATCGAGGCGGACGAACGACGCGTGTATGCCATCTCGCCCAAGTTTGAAGGCTACCTTGAACGCCTGCATGTCAGCGCGACCGGCCAGTCGGTCGGCAAGGGGCAGGCGCTTTTCGACGTCTACAGTCCGGAACTGGTCTCCGCGCAGCGTGAATACACGATCGCAGCGCAAGGCGTGCAATCCTTGAAGGACGCCGGTAGCGATGCACAGTCCGGGATGAAGCAGCTGGCCGACTCCAGCCTGATGCGATTGAGGAACTGGGACATTTCAGACGAACAGATCAGGGCATTGGCAAAAGCCGGCGAAGCGAAACGCACCATGACTTTCCGCTCCCCGGTGGGCGGCATCGTGACCGAGAAGAAGGCGCTGCAGGGTATGCGCTTCATGCCGGGCGAAACGCTTTATCAGATCACCGATCTGTCATCGGTCTGGGTACTGGCTGATGTCTTTGAGCAGGATATCGGACTGGTCAAGTCGGGGGCCAAGGCCAAGGTGATGATCAATGCCTATTCGGGCAAGGTGTTCGCCGGCGACATTACTTACGTTTACCCGACGCTCAACGCTGAGACGCGCACCGTCCAGGTGCGTATAGAGCTGCCCAACCCCGGCCAGTTGCTCAAGCCCGGCATGTTTGCGCAAGTGGAGCTGACCGTGGCCCCCAGGAGCAATGTCGTGACGGTTCCAGTTTCCGCCGTCATTGATAGCGGCACCCGTCGCATCGTCCTGGTTCATGCCAAAGAAGGCCGTTTTGAGCCGCGGGAAGTCAAGCTTGGCGAGCGTAGCGATAACTATGTTGAAGTGCTGGAAGGTGTCAGGGACGGTGAGCAAGTGGTGGTTGCCGCCAACTTCCTGATTGATGCCGAAAGCAATCTGAAGGCGGCCATCGGTGGTTTTGGAGCACCAGGCACCGGTGGCGCAAAGCCAGCCCAGGAGGAGTCCCCTGCGGCGAAGAACGGCACCACGGGTGCGGGACACAAGGCCGAGGGGACGGTGGACAGCGTCGATGCCGGGACCGGCATGGTCAGCATCAGCCATGGTCCGGTGACGAGCCTGAAATGGCCTGCCATGACGATGGAATTCAAGACCGCCAACGACGCGCTGCTGAGGGCGCTGAAGCCCGGAGCGACTGTTGCATTCGAGTTTGTCGAGCGACAGCCCGGGGAATGGGTCATCACGGGCGTCAAACCCGGCGCGGCCGACAAGGGCAAGGATGGTACGCATGCTGCAAACCGTCCTGCTGGACGCTGACAGGAATCCACCATGATCAACAAGATTATTGATTGGTCGGCCAGGAACATCTTCATGGTCCTGCTGGCCACGCTGTTCATCGTGGTCGCCGGCGTTTACGCGGTCGTGAAAACGCCGATCGACGCGCTGCCCGACCTGTCGGTCGTGCAGGTGATCGTCTATACCGAGTTCCCGGGCCAGGCGCCGCAGGTGGTGGAAGATCAGGTGACCTATCCGCTCACGACCGCCATGCTGTCCGTGCCGAAGTCCAGGGTGGTGCGCGGCTTCTCGTACTTCGGCGCCTCCTTCGTTTACATCATCTTCGAGGATGGCACCGACATTTACTGGGCCCGCTCGCGCGTCCTGGAATATCTCAACTTCGCCTCGGCCCGCATGCCCAAGGGCGTCACGCCGCAGATCGGGCCGGATGCCACCGGGGTCGGCTGGGTCTATCAGTACGTGGTGATCGCCAAGGACAAGACGCTGGCCGAACTGCGCACGCTGCAGGACTGGTATTTGCGCTACCAATTGACCAAGGCGCACGGCGTGGCCGAGGTGGCCTCCATCGGCGGCTTTGTGCA
>NZ_JAUXNA010000199.1 GCF_030682935.1 Polaromonas sp. | reverse complement strand
ATCAAGGTCAGCCTGGCCAGCGAAGCCGCTGCAGAAACGCCTGCATCCGCGCCCGGCGCCGCAGCTGCATCCGCCGCGTCAACCGCACCAGTTGCAGCCGCTACACCAGCGCCGAGCGCGCCCGCCGTAGTGGAAAAACCCGTGGTGGCCGGCCAAAGCCAGCAAATGACCGTGACGCTCAAGCCGGGTCAGGCGGCCGAGGTGAAGCTCGACATGCGCAAGGGTGCCAAGGTGGCCTACCGCTGGGAAACGCGCGGCGGTACGGTCAACTACGACGCGCATGGCGACCCGGTGCAAGCGCCGGCGGGTTTTTACCATGGCTACGGCAAGGGCCGTGAAGTCAATTCGGACGAGGGCACACTTGAAGCCGCCTTTGACGGCAAGCATGGCTGGTTCTGGCGCAACCGTTCGAAGGCCGAAGTGACGGTGACGCTGAAGGCCGACGGCGAATACACCGCCATCAAGCGGGTGCTCTGACGCAACACCAAGCGGCAATCACAGCCGATGCACGCCACCACCTTTCCATGCACAGGGCAAGAGGGCTGGTGGCGTTTTTTTTGGCGCTTGCATTTCGTTGGCGTGGGCCGCAACGCGGTCATCCGGATATGACGGCGTCGTACAGGGCGGACTTGAGTTCCGGGTCTTGTCCACGCCCCTGCCTCAAAGGTACTTGGTGATGTCCTTGAATTCGGCCATGGCTTCCCGCGAAGCACGCGGCTGGCTTTGCAGCGCGTGGTCGAGGCAGTGGTCCAGATGCTCATGAATCAGCGCCTTCTTGGCCGCTGCAATGGCACGCTCAACCGCATGGAGCTGCTGGGCCACCTCCAGACAAGTCCGCTGGGTCTCGATCATGCTGATGACATTGTTGAGGTGCCCGCTCGCTCGCTTGAGTCGCTTGACCACGGCGGGCTGAATCTGATGGCGATGTTCTTCATTCATCGTTAAATCCTATCCCAGGGGATGTGAAGGGTCAAGCCTCGCTTGGCGGCTTTGTCCGGCCGCGCTCTCCTGTCGATCGGAATCAAAAACAATATAAAGCATCCCCCCGGGGGGGTTGTGGTTTCACATTAGAATGCGCCAGTTCGAATCCGAACGCGGCTTCGAGAGCGACCGTTAAAAAGGTAATCCATGTTCCAGGTTCTCTCCAATCGTACTTACCGTCATTTATTCCTGGCACAGGTGATTGCCCTGCTCGGCACCGGCCTGGCCACCGTCGCGCTCGGACTTCTGGCTTATGACCTGGCGGGAGCAAACGCCGGCGTAGTGCTTGGTACAGCGCTGGCGATCAAGATGCTTGCGTATATAGGCGTAGCGCCCATCGCCTCCGCCTTTGCCGAGCGCCTGCCACGTCGGGCGGTCCTCGTCAGCCTGGACGTGATACGCGCTGGTGTCGCCCTGCTGCTGCCGTTCGTTGACCAGATCTGGCAAATTTACGTGCTGATCTTTGTGCTGCAGTCAGCGTCGGCCGCGTTCACGCCCACGTTTCAGGCCACCATCCCGGACGTTTTGCCCGATGAAAAGGACTACACCAAAGCGCTGTCATTGTCGCGCCTGGCTTATGACATGGAAAGTCTCGTCAGCCCGGCACTTGCTGCTGCGCTGCTCAGCGTGATGACCTACCACAGCCTGTTCAACGGTACGGTGCTTGGCTTTCTGGCGTCAGCGGCACTGGTGGTCTCGGCGGTGCTGCCGCGCGCCAAGCTGCCGCCCAGGCGCGGCATTTACGAGCGCACCACACGCGGCGCTCGCATCTACCTGCACACCCCCCGGCTGCGCGGCCTGCTGGCGCTCAACATGGCCATTGCAGCCGGTAGTGCCATGGTGATCGTCAACACGGTGGTGCTGGTTCAGGCAGGGCTGGGTCTGGGACAAAAGTTCACCGCCCTGGCGCTGGCCGCGTTTGGCGCAGGCTCTATGATCGTCGCGTTTGCGTTGCCAACACTGCTCGACCGACTGCCTGAGCGGCGTGTGATGCTGACAGGAGCCGCACTGATTGCAGCCGCGCTGCTGGCAGGCGGTGTGGCACCCACAAGTTTTGAATTGTTGGTGGGCTTGTGGTTCATCATGGGCATGGGGTATTCGCTAGCGCAGACGCCTTCGGGCCGGCTGCTGCGCAAGTCGTCGGGTCCAGAAGACCGCCCTGCTCTCTTTGCTGCGCAGTTTGCCCTGTCACATGCCTGCTGGCTGTTGACCTACCCCCTCGCCGGATGGCTAGGCGCCAAAGCCGGCATGGGAATAAGTTTTTTGACGCTCGGTGCGGTGGCTGTCGCCGCCATCGTGCTGGCCAGCCGCTTGTGGCATCGCGAAGACACGACCGAACTTGCGCATCAGCACCCTGACTTGCCAGCAGGGCATGCACACCTGGTTCAAGGGCGGAACCACGGCGGCCCGAACGCGCATTCCCATGAGTTTTTCATCGACGACCAGCATCCACGCTGGCCCTCATGAGCTGCCCGGCCGTCTGCCTGGGCACTACGCCTCATGATAAAAATCGACCTTCAGGGCAATAGCATCGGACGCGAGCAGCTATTGTATTTATAGCGCCCGATTGCCCTGATCAGCTATTGCGTTCCGGGTGATTGCCGAAAGCGTGCCGCGTGTGCTGATGACTTCCGGGTTCAGCGTCACCTCGATCAGCGTGCCATCGGGGCGGGCCAGCGCGGCCAGCAGCTCGGCTTCAAATTCGGCGGTGTGCGTGATGCGCACCCCCGCATACCCGTAGGCGCGCGCCAGCGCCGCAAAGTCCGGGTTGTGCA
>NZ_JAUXNA010000193.1 GCF_030682935.1 Polaromonas sp. | reverse complement strand
CCCAGGTGGACGTGCAAAACCGCCTGTCGCGGGCCTCGCCGCGCCTGCCTCAGGCCGTGACGCAGCAAGGCGTGCGGGTTGATAAGTCGCGCTCGAACTTCCTGCTGTTCACCATGCTGTCCTCCGATAATCCGGCGATTGATCCGATTGCGCTGGGCGACTATGCCTCGCGCAACGTGGTGCCCGAACTCCAGCGCCTGCCCGGCATTGGCCAGGCCCAGCTGTTTGGCACCGAGCGCGCCATGCGGATCTGGGTTGATCCGGCCAAATTGGCGGGTTTTGCGCTGTCGGCGGCCGATGTGACGACGGCCATCCGGGCGCAGAACGCCCAGATCGCCTCCGGCACGATTGGTGATTTGCCGAACGTGGCGGGGCAGGGCATTGCGGCCACGGTGGTGGTCAATGGCCAGCTCTCCAGCGTCGAGCAGTTCGGCAAGATCGTGCTGCGGGCCAATACAGATGGCTCGACCGTGCGACTCAAGGACGTGGCCCGCATTGAGCTGGGTGCGCAGACCTATGCGACGTCAGCGCGCCTTAATGGCAAGCCTGCCACCGGCATTGGCCTGCAACTGGCCCCGAGCGGCAACTCGCTGGCAGCCGCCAAGGCCGTGCGCGCCAAAATGGAACAACTCAAGCCCTACTTTCCCCAAGGCGTGAGCTATTCGATTCCTTATGACAGTTCACGTTTCGTGAGCATCTCGATTCAGCAGGTGGCCACCACCCTCATCGAGGCCGTCGTGCTGGTGTTCCTGGTGATGTTTTTGTTCCTGCAGAACTGGCGCTACACCATTATTCCAACCATTGTGGTGCCGATTGCCCTGCTGGGAACCTTTGCCACGCTGCTGGCGCTGGGTTTTTCCATCAACGTACTGACCATGTTCGGCATGGTGCTGGTGATTGGCATCGTGGTCGATGATGCGATTGTGGTCGTTGAAAACGTCGAACGCATCATGAGCGAAGAAGGCCTGCCGCCGCTGGAGGCCACGCGCAAGGCCATGAGCCAGATTTCGGGCGCGATCATCGGCGTCACGGTGGTGCTGATTTCGGTGTTTGTGCCGCTGGCCTTTTTTGCCGGCTCGGTCGGCAATATCTACCGCCAGTTCTCCGCCGTCATGGTCGCGTCGATTGGTTTTTCCGCATTTCTGGCGTTGTCCCTCACGCCGGCGCTGTGCGCCACGCTGCTCAAGCCGGTGGATGCCGGCCATCAGCATGCAAAGACGGGCTTTTTTGGCTGGTTTAACCGGGGCTTTTCCCGCACCGCCAAGGGCTATGAAGGCCTGGTGGCCCGCCTGCTCAAGCGCGCCGGGCGCTACCTGATTATTTATGCGGCCATCATCGGCGTGGTGGCACTGGTTTACGCCCGCCTGCCGACCTCCTTTTTACCCGCCGAAGACCAGGGCACCCTGCTGGTGAATGTGCAGCTGCCGCCCGGCGCCACGGTGGAGCGCACCCGCGCCGTCATGGAGCAGGTCGAAGGTTTCATGCTCAAGCAGCCTGAAGTGCAAGGCATGGTCGGCGTCCTGGGTTTCAGCTTTTCGGGTCAAGGGCAAAACGCCGCGCTGGCCTTTGTGACGCTGAAGGACTGGTCCGAGCGCAAGGACAAGGGCCAGCAGGCCGATGCCCTGGCCGGACGGGCGTTTGGCGCACTGTCAGGGATTCGCGACGCGTTTGTGTTTCCGCTCAGCCCGCCGCCGATTCCTGAGTTGGGTTCAGCCAGCGGCTTTACTTTCCGCCTGCAGGACCGTGCCGGGGCGGGTGGCGAGGCGCTGCTGGCGGCACGTAACCAGATGCTGGGCATGGCGGGCAAAAGCACGGTGCTGGCGCAGGTCAGGCCCGACGGCCTGGAAGACGCGCCGCAGCTGCAGCTCGACATTGACCGCGACAAGGCCAATGCCCTGGGCGTGAGCTTTGATGCCATCAACACGGCCTTGTCCACTTCGCTGGGTTCGAGCTATGTCAATGACTTTCCGAACCAGGGACGCTTGCAGCGTGTGGTGGTGCAGGCCGATGCGCCGGCCCGCATGCAGCCCGATGACCTGCTCAAGCTCAACGCCAGCAACAGCCAGGGCCGGCCGGTGCCGCTGTCGGCTTTTGCCACCACCCGCTGGGTCAAGGGCGCGATGCAGACGGTGCGCTACAACGGCTACCCCGCCATGCGCATCAGCGGCGCCGCCGCGCCGGGCTACAGCACGGGCGCGGCCATGGCAGAAATGGAAAAGATCGTGGCGCAGTTGCCGCCGGGTTTTGGCTTTGAATGGAGCGGGCAGTCACGCGAGGAAAAGCTGGCGGGCTCGCAGGCCATGATCCTCTATGGCTTTGCCATCCTGGCGGTGTTCCTGTGCCTCGCGGCGCTGTACGAAAGCTGGAGCATTCCACTGGCCGTTATTCTGGTCGTGCCGCTCGGCGTGCTGGGCGTGCTGCTGGCGACCTTGCTGCGCGGCTATGCCAATGACGTGTATTTCCAGGTCGGCCTGATCACCATCATTGGCCTGTCGGCGAAGAACGCCATTCTGATCATCGAGTTTGCCAAAGACCTGCATGCGCAGGGCAAGGGCGTTGTCGAGTCGGCGCTGGCTGCTGCGCATTTGCGCTTTCGGCCCATTGTCATGACCTCGCTGGCGTTCATGCTCGGCGTCTTGCCACTGGCGATTGCCACCGGGGCCAGTTCCGCGAGCCAGCGGGCCATCGGCACAGGCGTGATCGGCGGCATGATGACCGGCACCGCGCTGGCCGTGTTTTTTGTGCCTATCTTCTTTGTCGTGGTGCTCGGTTTTTTCAAGGGCAGCGAGCGCCAGCGAAAAATGCATGCCAGGCACGCCGAAGCCGCCGGTATAGGCGGCGATGACAGCCATGAAGTAACGCAAGCCAATCAAGGCAAGGCCCCATGATCAAGAACCGCTTCCCCAAACTCCTGACGCTGAGCGCCGTGGCGCTGCTGGCCGGCTGTTCGCTGATTCCCGTCCATGAGCGGCCTGCTGCGCCGATCGCCGCAACCTACCCGGCTTATGGCGGCCCGGCGGTGACTGCGTCGGCTGACGCCAGCCCGGCTTCCAGCGTGGCCTGGCAGGATTTTTTTGCCGACAGCGAACTCAAGCGCCTGATCGGGCTGTCGCTGGCCAACAACCGTGACCTTCGCGTCGCGGTGCTCAACATCGAGCAGGCCAGGGCGCAGTACCAGATCCGCCGTGCGGATCAGCTCCCCACCGTCAACGGCGTGTTCAGCGGCTCGCGCACGCCCACGGCCAGCGGCGGCATCAACAGCCTTTACAACGTCGGGTTGGCCGTCACGGCCTACGAGCTGGACTTCTTTGGCCGCGTCAGCAGCCTCAAGGAAGCCGCGCTGGGCCAGTACCTCGCCACGCAAGAGGGCCGAAAGACCGCGCAAATCAGCCTGATCGCGGCGCTGGCCAACACCTACCTCAGCCTTTTGGCCGATGAGGAATTACTCGACATCACGCGCCAGACGCTGGCGACGCGCGAAGACTCCATGAAGCTGAGCAAGCTGCGCTTTGACAACGGCGTGACGTCCGAGCTCGACTACCGCCAGGCCGAATCCCTCGCTGAAGCGGCCCGCGTGGCCTACGCGCAGCAGCAACGCCAGCGCGCGCTCGACCTGAACGCGCTGACCCTGCTGGTGGGCCAGCCGCTGCCGGAGTGGTCGGCCGACCTGGCCCCACCAGCGGGCCCGCGCGCGCCCCTCGTGCAGGCGCAGCCCATGGCCGATGTGCCGGCTGGTCTGCCGTCCGAGTTGCTGACCCATCGGCCCGATATTCGCCAGGCCGAGCAACTGCTGCTGGCGTCGAACGCCAACATTGGCGCGGCGCGCGCGGCATTTTTTCCGCGCATTGCGCTGACGGTGGGCGCGGGCAGCGCCAGCGGCCAGTTGTCCGGCCTGCTGAAAGGCGGCTCCTGGGGCTGGACGATCGCGCCGCAACTGGTGCTGCCGATTTTTGACGCCGGGCGCAACCAGGCCGGACTCGATTCGGCCAGGGTCGGGCGCGACATCGCTATTGCGCAGTACGAAAAAGCGATTCAAACCGCGTTCCGTGAAGTCGCCGATGCGCTGGCCACCCGTGCCACGCTGGCCGACCAGCTGGGCGCCCAGCAGCGCCAGGCCACGGCCGAAGCGACCCGCTTCAAGCTGTCCGACCTGCGCTACCAGAACGGCATTTCAAGCTACCTTGATCTGCTTGATGCGCAGCGCTCGTTGTTTTCCGCGCGGCAGGCGGTGGTGCAAACCCGGCTGGCCCAGCTGCAAAGCCAGGTCACCTTGTACAAAACGCTCGGTGGTGGGTGGAAAGAGCCTGCAGAGAGCCTGGACGCACCGGCTGCACCCCGGCCGTAAGTCGCCTGTATTTAAGCATTTTATGGCTGTAGCCCATTGGCAACGGGGGTACGCAGCTATTAAATCAGGAGCGTTTTGATCGGGTCTGACAAGCCCAGCCAGCGCCCTGCGGCGGCCTGCAGGGTTTGCGGCTGACCAGTGGTGAACAGGCTGACTTGTCCGGGAGCGCTTGAAGCAGGGTTGTCGTCATGGTTTTCCGCCGTGTGCAGCAGCCGCCGCGTCTGGCGCGCAATCGCCTCGCCGTTGTCGATGATCTGCACCTCAGGGCCCAGCAAGACGCGCAGGTGGGCGCTGGCAAACGGGTAGTGCGTGCAACCCAGCACCAGCGTGTCAATCTGCCCTTTTTTGGTGCCAAATAGGCCCATAGCCCGCGTGTAGCGGGAACATAGTGCTATGGTTTCCGTAGTTTCGCCGGTTTCAGCGCTGCGTTCAATGGCGTCGGCCAGCCCATCACAGGCCTGCACTACAAAGCTGGCGCGCCCGGCCTGTGAGGCGAGCAGGGCCTGAAACTTGGCGCTGGAAAGCGTGCTGCGCGTCGCCATGACGCCGATGCGCCCGGTCTGGCTGAGCGCCACGGCTGGTTTCAGCGCCGGTTCGACACCGATCAGCGCCAGCCCGGGATGCTCGGCGCGCAGCAAATGAATCGCGGCGGCCGTGGCCGTGTTGCAGGCGATCACCATCGCCTTGACGTTCTGGCTGAGCAGGTAGCGCGTGATGGCGCGCGAGCGTTCCAGCACATGCGCCTCATCGCGCTCGCCATACGGCGCGTGGCCGCTGTCGGCGATGTAGATGAAGTGCTCGTGCGGCAGTTCGGCCCGCAGCGCCTTGAGCACGCTGAGGCCGCCTATGCCGCTGTCAAAAACACCTGTTGTCTGCGATGTCACGGGCTTGCTGCCTGGCGCTGCTGGTCAGGCGTTGGTCACCGCAATGTTCTTGAACTCGCCGGTGGCGATCCGGCCTTGCCATTCGGCCGGGCCTGTGATGTGCGCGCTGGTGCCGCCCGCATCAACCGCCACGGTCACCGGCATGTCCACCACGTCAAATTCGTAGATCGCTTCCATGCCCAGGTCGGCAAAGCCCACGACTTCGGCGTGCTTGATGGCCTTGGACACCAGGTAAGCGGCACCGCCGACGGCCATCAGGTAGGCGCTTTTGTGTTTCTTGATGGCTTCAATCGCGACCGGACCGCGCTCGGCCTTGCCGACCATCGAGATCAGGCCGGTCTGCGCCAGCATCATTTCCGTGAAGCCGTCCATGCGGGTGGCCGTGGTCGGGCCGGCGGGGCCGACCGCTTCGCCCTTGACCGGATCAACCGGGCCAACGTAGTAAATCACGCGGTTGGTGAAATCGACCGGCAGTTTTTCGCCCTTGGCCAGCATGTCGGCAATGCGCTTGTGCGCGGCGTCGCGGCCGGTCAGCATCTTGCCGTTGAGCAGCAGCGTGTCGCCCGGCTTCCAGCTGGCGACTTCTTCGCGGGTCAATGTGTTGAGGTTGACCTTTTTGCTTTTGACGTAATCGGGCGTCCAGTTCACGTCGGGCCAGGTATCCAGGCTGGGCGGTGTCAGGTAAACCGGGCCGCTGCCGTCCATGACGAAATGCGCGTGGCGCGTGGCGGCGCAGTTCGGAATCATGGCGACCGGCTTGCTGGCCGCGTGCGTCGGGTACATCTTGATCTTGACGTCAAGCACGGTGGTCAGGCCGCCCAGGCCCTGCGCGCCTATGCCCAGCGCGTTGACCTTTTCAAACAGCTCCAGGCGCAGGGCCTCGACCTTGTCGAGTGCAGGGCCGCCGGTTTTCGCGGCTTCGGCCTTGGCCTGCAGTTCGTACATGTCCAGGTCGTCCATCAGGCTTTCCTTGGCCATCAGCACCGCCTTTTCTGCCGTGCCGCCAATGCCGATGCCCAGCATGCCCGGTGGGCACCAGCCAGCGCCCATCGTTGGCACGGTCTTGAGCACCCAGTCCACCACGCTGTCGCTGGGGTTCAGCATGTACATCTTGGACTTGTTCTCCGAGCCGCCGCCCTTGGCTGCCACGGTGATGTCCACCGTGTTGCCCGGCACGATTTCGGTGAAGATCACTGCGGG
>NZ_JAUXNA010000188.1 GCF_030682935.1 Polaromonas sp. | reverse complement strand
ATTAATAGCAACAACCCTAATGACTACGCTGGCCGGAACCGCTTTTTCCCATGAAAAACATGGATTTTCAGGCACCCACTGGCATGCCACTGACGTGTGGGGCTTTGTAGTCTTCGGTGGCGCCATGGCGGTGGTGATCTGGCTGTCACGCGGCGGCAAGTGAGGCGGCCATGACGCCCGGCGAACTGTTCACCGACGGCCCCGACCATCTCCTCAACGAGGGCCGGCGCACGCTGACACTCGTGGTGCAAAACACGGCCGACCGGCCGATCCAGGTGGGTTCGCACTACCACTTTGCAGAAACCAACGCGGCACTGGGTTTTGACCGCGATGCGGCGCGCGGCATGCGGCTCAATATTGCCTCCGGTACCGCCGTGCGCTTCGAGCCCGGCCAGCAGCGCACGGTCGAGCTGGTGGACTTTGCGGGTGCGCGAAAAATCTACGGTTTTCGGGGCCTCATTCAGGGAGCGCTTTAATGGCAACCATTGGCAGACGCGCCTACGCAGAAATGTTTGGCCCCACCGTGGGCGACCGCCTGCGGCTGGCCGACACCAACTTGGCTGTTGAGGTGGAAGCAGACTACACCCTGCGCGCCGGCAGCTACGGCGAAGAAGTCAAGTTCGGCGGCGGCAAGACGATTCGCGACGGCATGGCGCAGTCGCAAACAACCAATGCCGAAGGCGCCATGGACACGGTGATGACCAACGCGCTCATCCTGGACCACTGGGGCATCGTCAAGGCCGACATCGGCCTGAAGGGCGGGCGCATCGCCGCCATCGGCAAGGCCGGCAACCCCGACACCCAGCCCGGCGTGGACATGATCATCGGCCCCGGGACCGAGATCATCAGCTGCGAAGGCATGATCGTGACGGCTGGCGGCATCGACTCGCACATCCATTTCATCTGCCCGCAGCAGATCGAGGAAGCGCTGACCTCGGGCGTGACCACCATGCTGGGTGGCGGCACCGGCCCGGCCACCGGCACCTTTGCCACCACCTGCACGCCCGGCCCGTGGAACATAGCCCGCATGCTGCAGGCCGCTGACGCCTTCCC
>NZ_JAUXNA010000187.1 GCF_030682935.1 Polaromonas sp. | reverse complement strand
CCGTCTTCGACCAGCACGTTCGACTCGATCGAGCGCTTGTTGGTGATCAGGCCGGTGGCTGAATAGACCGATCCCGGCTGCACGCTGGACACCTCCTGGAAGATGGCCATCTTGACCGTGCCGTTTTCGCTGATCTGGGGCTTGACGCGCAGGGTCAGGCCCACATCCTTGCGCTCGACGGTCTGGAACGGGTTGACGCTGCCGCTGTTGGTGCCGCCGCCGGCGTTGGTGTACTGTCCGGTCACAAAGGGAACGTTCTGGCCGATGACGATTTTGGCCTCTTCGTTGTCCAGCGTCAGCAGGTTGGGGGTGGACAGGATGTTGCCGGCGCCCGAGGTTTGCAGAAAGTTGGCCAGAAAGCCGAGAAAGTAGATGCCGTTGCTGCGCGCTGCCACGCCTGCGTTAAAGCCCGTGCCGGGCATCACCGAGCCGGCCTGCATGGCCTGCGTGATGATGTTTTTTCCGCCGGTGCCAAAGTTGGTGCCCAGCAGCCCGATCAGGCTGTCCCCCTTGCCGCCTATCGGGCCTTGCCACTGGATGCCGAACTCGGCTGCCTTGTCCATGTTGACTTCGGCGATCAGGCTTTCGACGTAGACCTGGGCGCGCCGGGCATCGAGTTTGTCGATGACGGCGCGCAGCTGCCGGTATTGCGGCTCGGAGGCCGTGATGATCAGCGAGTTGGTGGCCGGATCGGCCTGAATTCCGCCGCCGGTGGAGGGCACGCCACTGGGCGTGACCGGCGACGTGGCGGCGGTGCTCGCGCCGGACAGGCTCACCGGCGTTGCCGCAGCGCCCACGCCAGCACCCGCCGTGCTGGCGCTGGCCGTTGCGCCGCCGGTCAGCGCGGCCCGCAACACCACGGCCAGCTTGGTGGCGTCGGCGTTCTTCAGGTAGACCACATAGATGTTGCCGGCGGCCCCGTTGGGGCCATTCATGGCGGGCTGATCAAGTTTTTCTGCCAGCGACCGGACCAGTGCCAGCCGTGATGGATTGGCCGCGCGCACGATCAGCGAGTTGCTCCGGGGCTCGGCGATCACGGTGGTCTTGTAGCTGGCCTCGGCCGCCGCCGGTGCCCCGGTTGCGCTGCTTTCAAGCAGCCGGGTGATCAGCGGCGCAACGTCGATGACGGCCACATGGCGAAACGGGATCAGCTCCACATCGGTGGCGTTGGCCACGTCCAGCGCGGCAATGATGCGGCCCAGGCGGGCCAGGTTGTCGGCGTAGTCGGTGATCACCAGCGTGTTGTTGCCGGGGTTGACGTTGATGGTGTTGTTGGGGCTGATCAGCGGGCGCAGGATGGGCAGCAGGTTGTTGGCGTTCTCGAAGTTGAGCTTGAAGATGGTGGTGGCAATCTGGCCACCGCTCACCGGCACATTGGTGGAGACGGCGCTGCTTTGCAGTTTGGCGTCGGCCTCGGGCACGATCTTGTCCAGGCCGGCTGCGCTGACCGCGGTAAAGCCCTGCAGGCGCAGCGTGGCCAGAAACTGGTTGTAGGCCACGGCGGGGGCTACCGGGCGCTCGGTGGTCAGCGTGATCGTGCCTTTGACGCGCGGGTCGACCACCACGTTGCGGCCGGTGATGACGGCCATGGTGCGCGCCACGGCCTCGATGTCGGCGTTGACAAAGTTCAGCGTGACCGGCTCGCCGCGTTTGGGCGCCGGAGCGGGCGCCTCAGTCGCTGTCTGCGCCTGAATATTTAAAGAAAAAAGACCTGTAGCCCCTGCTAATAGGACGTATCCAGCTATTGAAAATATAGCAACTGGACGGTGTTTGGACATGAGGGGTTTGATGCAGCGTAATTTCACGGTTAGCCCACTTTGATGATGGCGCGCGCGCCGTTGCGTCGTCCAATGATGTTCAGAAGATTCGAAAGTGCTTCCACGCGCTCAGGCGCGGCGCTGGCCACCCCGTCAAAGCGCAGCCGCTGCCCCACCCACTGGCCCTGGCCCGTCAGCTGCAGGCTGCCCTCCAGCGTGTCGAGTTGAAGGCTGGCGGTGGGCCCCCCCAGCAGTGTAAGGCGGTAGCTGCCCATGGGCTGCAGGGTGGACAGGCGGGAAGAAATCTGGGTGGCGTCAAGCTGCACACGCCCCGCCAGGTTCAGCCGCCCTTTGATCCATTCCGCATAAAAGCCCTGCGTCGAGGCCACGAGCTGGCCTTGCGGCTGCACCGTGTTCCAGGGCGTGCCCAGCCCGCCCAGCAGGCTGGCGGGCCACTGCGACTGGCCGTCGGCCAGCGTCAGCCGCAGGCCGCCCCAGCCGACGAGCGCGGCTTTGAGTTGCAGCGGCTGCGGGGTACAACACGCAGCCGAAATATGGGCCACCGCGCCGCTCCAGGCCGGCCGGATGCGCCAGGCCAGCTGACCGGGCAGCGCCATCGCGTCGCGACTGCCCAGGCCGCCCGAGAGCACCAGCTGGGCCGAGCCCTGCCACAGGCTGCCGCGGGGCGCCAGCAGGCTCACTTGCTGGCCACTGGCCTGGTGCACCGCAGCGGCCAGCCAGCGCGCCGGGGCAAACACCAGGGTCGCCAGCAACAGCCCGCTCAGCGCGCCCGCCAGGGCCCAGCCCCAAGCGGTCAAGGCAGCGGGCGAGGGCGTCGCGGACCTGCGTTTTGGCAGCGTGTACTTCATGGATTCAGCGCGCTGGCAACTGCATCACCAGCACGCCGTTCCAGGTCGCGCCACCGGGCGCACCGGGTGCTACCGCGCGCACCAGCCGGGCTTCGGCCGGCACGGACCGGGCATTGAGCCGCGCCTGCACCAGCCACTGGGCCAGCGCATCAGCGGGCGCGCCTTGCAAGGTGATGCTGGCACGGTCGCCGGCCATGTTGAGCCTGGCGGTGGTGCCCAGGGTTTGCTCGGTGGCCCGCGTGAGCGCGCGCAGCGCCTCGTCAAAGCCCAGTGCGGGCTGTTGCTGCAAGGCCTGGGCCTGCGTTTGCATGGCGCGCATCTGCTGAAGCTGGGCATCGAGCACGCGGGCCTGGGCATCGGCCGTGCGCAGCGTGGCCAGTGCGGGCGCCAGAATCAGCAGCCACAGCACCGAAACCAGCACCAGCAGGGCCGCCAGCCCCAGCAGGGTTTTTTCCCGCGCCGCCAGTTGCGTCCAGCGGGCCTGCAGCGACAGGATGGAAGGGGGCAGGCTCATGTCTGGGGCTCAAGTTTGATCAGCAGGCTGTCTCCCTCCAGGCGGGCGCTGTAG
>NZ_JAUXNA010000181.1 GCF_030682935.1 Polaromonas sp. | reverse complement strand
GATGCCCTGGTGGAGCCGAATTGGCACCTTCAAGCCTGTTCCTGACCGCGTCACGTTTGCTGCCCACTGAGTTTAAAGAGACCTGCAACCATGAAAAAATTGATTCTCGCCCTCATGATGGCGCTCGGCTTGGTGACTGGTGCGCAGGCCGCAGGTGGCGGCCTTGCCTGGGACAAGGCGCCCAACAAGTCCAACGACATGGCGGCCCTGCAAAACGGCGCCAAGCTGTTTGTCAACTACTGCCTGAACTGCCACTCGGCAGCCTTCATGCGCTTTAACCGATTGCAAGATATCGGCCTGACTGAGCAGCAGATCAAGAACAACCTGCTTTTCACCACCGATAAAGTGGGCGAAACCATGAAAGCTGCGATCGATTCAAAACAGGCCAAAGACTGGTTTGGCGCCAATCCCCCCGATCTGACGGTGATTGCGCGTTCACGTTCCGGCGCTGGCGGTACGGGTGCAGATTACCTCTATACCTACATGCGCACTTTTTACCGTGACGAAACCAAGGAGACGGGCTGGAACAATCTGGCCTTCCCCAACATCGCCATGCCGCACGTGTTGTGGGAGTTGCAGGGTGAGCGCAAGCCGGTGTACTTCGAGAAGGAAGAGCAGGGCCACAAGGTATCGATTCTGAAGGGCTGGCAGCAAGTGACGCCCGGTTCCATGACGCCGTTGCAGTACGACGAGGCCATCGGTGATCTCGTCGGTTACCTGCATTGGATGGGCGAGCCAGCCCAAAATACGCGTGTGCGTGTGGGTGTCTGGGTTCTTCTTTTTCTTCTTTGCTTGAGCTTTGTTGCCTGGCGCCTGAATGCGGCGTTCTGGAAAGACGTCAAGTAAATTTTTTCGCCGTTTAGTGTGCCGCGGGTGCGCATCGGCACCTTCGGAGTGGAGGGGCCCCAAGGTTTGATTCTTGGCCTCCACTCTTTTGCTTTCAGGAGTTCCGAATCATGATGGTCCTTTATTCAGGTACAACCTGCCCCTTCTCCCACCGCTGCCGTTTTGTGCTGTTTGAAAAGGGCATGGATTTCGAAATCCGTGACGTGGATCTATACAACAAGCCGGAAGACATCAATGTGATGAATCCCTACGGCCAGGTGCCGATTCTGGTCGAGCGCGACCTGATTCTGTACGAGTCGAACATCATCAACGAATACATCGACGAGCGCTTCCCGCACCCGCAACTCATGCCCGGCGATCCGGTCGACCGTGCGCGCGTTCGCTTGTTCCTGCTGAATTTTGAGAAAGAACTGTTCGTTCACGTCAACGCGCTGGAGTCCCGTGCCGCCAAGGGCAACGAAAAAGCCCTCGAGAAGTCCCGTGCCCACATCCGTGACCGCCTGACGCAGTTGGCCCCCATTTTCCTGAAGAACAAGTTCATGCTGGGTGACAATTTTTCCATGCTGGACGTGGCGATTGCACCGCTGCTGTGGCGCCTGGACTACTACGGCATCGACCTGTCAAAAAACGCCGCGCCACTGCTCAAGTATGCGGAGCGCATTTTTTCGCGCCCCGCTTACATTGAAGCGCTGACGCCTTCCGAAAAGGTAATGCGCAAGTAATTGCTGCATTCAATGACCGGATCAAACAGTTTTGGCTGAATTAATGAACGCGCTGGACGCCACATCAACGCGCCCGTACCTGATACGGGCCCTGTACGAGTGGTGTACCGACAACGGCTTCACGCCTTACATCGCCGTGGCGGTAGATGACACCGTGCAGGTGCCGCGCGAGTATGTGAAGAACAACGAGATCGTGCTCAATATCGGTTTTGATGCGACCAGTTCGCTGAAGCTTGGTAACGAGTTCATCGAGTTCAAGGCGCGTTTTGCCGGCAGTGGCCGGGAAATCATGGTCCCGATCACGCATGTGATTGCCATCTATGCCCGCGAAAATGGGCAGGGCATGGCGTTTCCCATGATGACGCCCGCAGCCGCTCCTTTGACTGGCATCGATGCAGGCTCGGCCACGCTACTGGCCTCTGACGTGAGCACAGCATCTTCTGCCACGGGGGCAACGGATGCGTCCGAGAGCAAGATCATGCAGCTGGTGCCCGAAAGTGCAGCAAGCGCTGACGAGGGGGGACCTGATTTGCCGGAACCTCCCAAGTCACCGCCACGGACGCGGCCCGCACTCAAGCGCGTCAAGTAGAATCAGAGATTAAGTTTGTGCCGCTTTAGCTCAGTTGGTAGAGCAACCGCCTTGTAAGCGGTAGGTCGTCAGTTCGATTCCGACAAGCGGCACCATTCTTTCTGGATTTCAACAGATCCGCTTTCCGCCTACACCCGGCAGGCTACAGCTGCTATCAATTCAGCGGCAAAAGCAGATCGAGCCCAAACACATGCGCTGCGGTTCTGCACAGGGCGAGCCCTTGGACTACTTCCTGATTATTAGTATCTTGAGCCTGATTGAGGTAACCTTCCACCCTTTGTTCAGCAAGCGGTCCTGGATCAGGGGAATCAGCTGCCGGACTTTTGCGGCGGCTGCGTTACCGCTCACCAGCAAGCACCAGCTTTCGCCATCGATAGGTCCAGCCTTGATGGCAGGGCGCAGGGCCGCTGGCAGCAGTGACTCAATCGACTTGAGCCTGTCGTTGGACTCCTGAACCAATTCAGTCAGCCGCGCCAGGGACGGGGCATTTTCAGCGGCCTGATGGATGCTCAAAGCCTGCGGAAGGCGCCGGAATGTATTCACGGCAAGCGGGGTTTTGCCGGCTGAGCGCAGGCTTTTAAAGAGGTAAACATGTGCAATTGATTATCACGGATGCGTGGCTGGCCAAAAGCCGGGCCATTTACCTGAGTGGCACCAGACTGGTGGTGGTGGGAATGCTTGCTGCATTGGCGCTCATGCTGGTATCCGCAGGCCTTTATCACTGGGTATTTCTCAAGGGTGCCCGTGAAGGCTGGCCAGTGGTTGGCGCGTTGGTGAGGTTGGTGGTCAAGGATGAGTTTGAACAGCGCGACCGCTTTCTGCGCGAGAACCTCGACGTGATGGCCAGGCGGGTCGGTGAAATGCAGGCCAGGCTCATACAGATCGAGTCGCTGGGTGAACGCGTATCGGGGCTGGCGGGCATCAATTCTCCTGAACTCAAGCGGGCGCCAGGCAGCGGTGGCGCACTGGTGTCCGGACGCTCCCTGACGATGGAGGAACTCCAGGTCACGCTGGCCGACATGGATAAATTGACCGACCAGCGGGTTGATTTGTTGACCGTGATGGAGTCGCGTCTGTTTGACCAGAAGATCAAGAAAATGATGGTTCCTACCCAGGAGCCCGTAGCCGGCGGGAGCCTTGGTTCTGGGTTTGGCTGGCGCATTGACCCGCTCAATGGGCGCTCTGCGCTCCACACCGGGCTGGATTTCCCCTCGGAGCCCGGCACGGCTATTCTCGCTGCCGCGGGTGGTGTGGTCGTGACGCAGGAATACCATCCGGACTACGGCAACATGGTGGAAGTCGATCACGGCAATGAGTTGCTCACGCGTTACGCCCACGCGTCCCGGGTGCTGGTCAAAAAGGGTGACCTGGTCAAGCGCGGCCAGAAAATTGCCGAAGTGGGGAGTACGGGGCGCTCCAGTGGCCCGCATCTTCATTTCGAGATGCTGGTCCAAGGTGTTTTTCAGGATCCGCAGAAGTTTTTGACGGCAGGGCAACAAATGCCCAAACCCCTGGTTGCGGCGTCGGCCCTGAGGCCTCTTCCCGGATCCGCCTTGCCGCAGGCGCGGGCTGACTGAAATCACGCCATGCTGCTTGCTTTTGTCCACTCGGCCGCCTGAGGCCTCTGCCGTTTTAGGGGTAGAGGCGCCGGGGCGCCGGGCAGAGTTAAAATCAGAGGGTTTG
>NZ_JAUXNA010000178.1 GCF_030682935.1 Polaromonas sp. | reverse complement strand
AATGCCGAAATCAACCGGCGACTGGTCGCGCAGGACCGTGCTTACTGGATCGAGCGCCTGAACGCGGGTGGCGTCGCCTGCGGCCACATCAGCAATCTGAAGGAGGTGTTTGAGGAGCCGCAGATTCAGCACCTCAATATGGTCAAGGACGTGGTGTCCACCCATCTTGGCGCACAGCGGCTGGTGGGTCAGCCCATGCAGTTGGAGCGCACGCCCAGCACGATTGCCCGTGCCGCTCCGCGCCGGGGCGAGCACACCGAGGAAGTCCTGGGTGAACTGGGCTTGAGCCGCGAAGACCTGGCACGCATGAAATCAACTGGAGTGTACTGATGACGACGACAAGCTATGAATCCCCCACCGAGCGCGTGCAGACCTGGCTCGATGCCGCCACGCTGCATATCCGCTTCAATAACCCGGCACGCCACAACGCCTTGTCGGTGGACATGTGGGAAGCCGTCCCGGCGCTCCTGAGCCAGGCGCAATCCGATGACAGGGTGCGGCTCGTGGTGTTCTCGGGCGCAGGCGAAAAATCATTTGTGTCCGGCGCCGATATTTCGCAATTTGAAGACATGCGCGCTGCACAAGAGGCCGTGACGCGCTACGAGCACATGGCGGAAAACGCGCTGATGAGCATCCTCAACTTCAGCAAGCCTACGCTGTCGTGTATTCGCGGCTATTGCATCGGGGGCGGGGTAAATGTGGCGATCAGCTGCGACATCCGCATTGCCTCTACCGATTCGGTTTTCTCGATTCCCGCTGCCCGCCTGGGCCTGGGCTACCGCTACTCGGCCATGAAAAACCTGGTGGACCTGATAGGTCCCGGCGCCGCCAAGGATTTGTTTTTCACGGCCCGCAAGATTGACGCCAACGAGGCCAGATCGCTGGGTCTGATTTCGCGCGTGTGCGAGCCTGAACAGCTGCCTGCCCTGCTGGCGGAGTACACCTCCGCCATGGCGGTCAATGCGCCGCTGACCATACGCGCGGCCAAGGCCATCACGGCTGAAATCCTCAAGCCTTCGCCCGACTTGGACCGGGCGCTGTGCCAGCAACTGATCCGCGGCTGCTTTGACAGTGCCGACTATGCCGAGGGCCGCAAGGCCTTCATGGAAAAACGCAAACCCGTCTTTATCGGGAAATAAGCTGGCTTCATTTCAGTCCCAACAGAGAGAAAGAACAACACCCATGCAGTCTTACTGGATGCAAATGACCGGGGACCAGGCCGAACTGGAATTGCGCGATGTGCCGCAGCCCGAGCCCGGCCCACAGCAGGTGCTGGTGCGCCTGCATGCAGCCAGCCTGAACCGGGGCGAGTTCATTGCCGGCCATGGGCTGCACGGCAAATCGGGCACCGCCAAGGCCGTGGGCATGGAGGGTGCCGGCGAGGTGGTCAAGCTGAGCGCGGGCGTGAGCAGCCTGAAGCCGGGCGATCGGGTGATGGGGCGCTGTCCTGGCGCTTTTTCAGAATATGCCGTGATGGATGTGCGCGAAGCCATGGTGATGCCCGCGAACCTGTCGTGGGAACAGGCGGCCAGCGTTCCGCTGACCTTTCTGGTGGTTTATGACATGCTGGTACTGCAGGGCCGCCTGGCTGCCGATGAGTGGCTGCTGATCAATGGTGTGTCGTCCGGGGTGGGGGTGGCCGCCCTGCAAACCGCCAAGGCCCTGGGGGCGAAGGTGATAGGCACGTCCGGCTCGGCCGAAAAACTCGCTCGCCTCAAGCCGCTG
>NZ_JAUXNA010000174.1 GCF_030682935.1 Polaromonas sp. | reverse complement strand
TGGATTCGAACCAGCGTACGCGTTAGCGAACAGATTTACAGTCTGCCTCCTTTAACCACTCGGACACCCATCCTTCAAGGGAACCTCAGATTATGCCACGGGTTTATGTCAGTTGCCAGCCATTGCTATGGAAATTAAACGAAAGTTGTGGGCGCCAAGGCATTTACAGTGAGCCTGCTTTTTTACCGCCCCGCTTGCAGGCCGCGCCACTGGCACACCTGCGAGAAGTGCCCGCAGCCGATGAATGGCAGCGGCGGCCGCAGCGCTGACAGCGGGGACGGATGGTTGGCCAGCAGGACCTTGTGGCGGCTGGCGTCTATCAGGGCGCGCTTGCTTTGGGCATGGGCGCCCCACAGCAAAAACACCACGGCATGATCGCCCGCGGACACCTGGCGGATCACGCTGTCGGTCAACACCTCCCAGCCCTGCCCGGCATGGCTGGCCGGCCGGCCCTCCTCCACCGTCAGGCAGGTGTTGAGCAGCAGCACCCCGTCGCGCGCCCAGCACACCAGGCTGCCGCCGGGCACCGGGAAGGGCGGCGGCGGCGTGCCCAGGTCGCGCTGCAATTCCTTGAAGATATTGCGCAGCGACGGTGGCAAAGGCACGCCGGGCGCGACTGAAAAAGCCAGCCCCTCAGCCTGCCCTCGCCCGTGATACGGGTCCTGCCCCAGAATCACCACGCGCACCGCTTCGGGCGGCGTGAGCTCCAGTGCGCGTAGCGGCTGCGGGGGGAAAATGACAGCGCCTTCGGCCAGCCGGCGGCGCAGAAAGCCCAGCAGTTTTTGCCCCGCTGGACTCGCAAAAAAAACCTCGGTCAAAGGCCGCCAGCCGGGCGCAACCGGCCAGTCCGACGGGTCGGCGCTGCTCAGGCGCTCAGGCGCACTTGCCGACATGCCGGCCAAGGGGACCTGCTCCATGGACGCCGTTACAGCCCGAACAGCTGCTGCAGCGCCACGCCCGGGTCGTCGGCGCGCATGAAGGCCTCGCCCACCAAAAAGGCATTGACCTTGGCGTCACGCAGGCGCTGCACGTCTTCGGGGGTGGTGATGCCCGATTCGGTCACCAGCAGACGGTCTGCGGGCACCTTGCCCCGCAGGTTCAGGGTGGTGTCGAGCGAAACTTCAAAGGTGTTCAGGTTGCGGTTGTTGATGCCGATCAGGGGCGTCTTGAGCTTGAGCGCGCGGTCCAGCTCGGCCTCGTCGTGCACCTCGACCAGCACGGCCATGTCGAGCGACATCGCCAGCGCTTCCAGCGACTTCATCTGCGCATCGTCCAGGCAGGCGGCGATCAGCAAGATGCAGTCGGCGCCCATCACGCGCGATTCATAGACCTGGTAGGCGTCGATGATGAAATCCTTGCGCAGCACCGGCAGGCCGCACGACGCCCGGGCCTGCTTCAGGTAGTCGATGCTGCCCTGAAAGAACTGCTTGTCGGTCAGCACCGACAGGCAGGCCGCGCCGCACTCGGCATAGGCCTGGGCGATGTCGGCGGGAATGAAGTCCTCGCGCAGCACGCCCTTGGACGGGCTGGCCTTCTTGATCTCGGCGATGACCGCTGGCTGGCCGGCCGCGATCTTGGCGCGCAGGGCGCCGACAAAGTCGCGCGTATTGACGCGCGACTCGGCGTCTTTGCGCATGGCCGGCAGCGGCTTGCGGTTGATCGCTTCCTCGATTTCTTCGCGCTTGACGGCAATGATTTTGTTCAGAATGTCACTCATGGGATTCCAGTGGGGTTGGCGGTGCAGACGTCGGGGTCTGCCCTGCAGGTGGGTGGGGCGGCGGGTTGGCGCCGTTTTGGAGAACTTTCACGAAGATGCGGTGCATCACGAAGCCCACGATGATAAACAGCGCCGAAACGCCAAGAGCGATCCAGGCGCCGGGATCGCGCCACATGGCGTCAAGCCCCGGCGCGCTGGCTGAAGGCCACCAGTTGCGCCAGCTTGGCCTTGGCCGCGCCTGATTCAATAGCATCCCGCGCCCGTTCGATGCCGCTCATTATTGAATCCACCACGTTGGCGGCGTACAGCGCCGCACCGGCGTTGAGGATCACGATGTCGCGCGCCGCGCCCGGCTGGTTGCCAAGCACGCCCAGCAGCATGGCTTTGGACTGCTCGGGCGTCTCGACGCGCAGCGCGCGGTTGCTGGCCATCGGCAGCTTGAAGTCTTCGGGATGGATTTCGTATTCGGTGATTTCGCCGTCTTTCAGCTCGCCCACCACGGTGGCCGCGCCCAGGCTGACTTCATCCATGCCGTCCTTGCCGTAGACCACCAGCGCATGTTCGGCGCCCAGGCGTTGCAGTGCCCGGATCTGGATGCCGACCAGGTCGGGGTGGAACACGCCCATCAGGATGTTGGGCGCACTGGCCGGATTGGTAAGCGGGCCGAGTATGTTGAAGATGGTGCTCACGCCCATCTCCTTGCGGATGGGGGCGACGTTTTTCATGGCCGGGTGGTGATTCGGCGCAAACATGAAGCCCACGCCCACTTCTTCTATGCACCTGGCAATCGCGTCCGGCGACAGGTTGATGTTGATGCCCAGCGACTCGATGACGTCGGCGCTGCCCGACTTGCTGCTGACGCTGCGCCCGCCG
>NZ_JAUXNA010000170.1 GCF_030682935.1 Polaromonas sp. | reverse complement strand
AAGCGCGCCCACGCACGACAGCGATCTGAAGCGATACGCTGACAAGAAATTCACCAGCAAAGACCAGCGCAACCAAAACATGGCTGATGCCTTCTACCAGGGCGGCCACAGCCAAACCGCCATCGCATTGGCCTTTGGCGTATCGAGCTCGACAGTAAGCCGGATTGTGATGGGGTATGGAAAAGGTATTTGAAATATGGGAAATGGGAGACCTGACCCCGACCCTCGCCGACCCTTCCGAAAAGGTATTTGAAATACGGGAAATGGGAGACTTGACCCCGACCCTCCCAATTACAATCACTTCCCATGCTCGCCACAGTTGAAATCAAACGTATAGCATCCGCCCGCCTGCGTGACGCGAAAGTTCTGCTCGAAGCCAAGAGGTACGATGGGGCGGTGTATCTCTGTGGCTATTCTGTAGAGCTTGCACTGAAGGCGCGTATTTGTAAGACGCTCAAGTGGTCAGGCTACCCGGAAACTGGAAAGGAGTTCACTGGCCTCACCTCTTTCAAGGTCCATGATCTCGATTTGCTTCTCCGCCTTACCGGTAAAGAACAGTCGGTTAAAGCTGGGTTTCTCGCTGAGTGGTCAGCAGTGGCTGCTTGGAATCCAGAAGCTCGGTACAAACCAATTGGGTCCGCCAACGAAAGCGATGCAAAGCTCATGCTGGAGTCAGCCTCTGTACTAATGAAGAAGCTATGAAAGACATCGCCGAAAAACTGGTCAAAGCGGAACAGCAGATGTCCGACGAGAAGGGACGATTCTTACTCTTTGCGCTCTTTCTGCGTGAGGATGCGCCAGATCTCTGGGACCTGCTAGTTTCTGCAGATTGGATTGAAGCCAACAAGGGAGAGGCGCTACGTTACATCACGGGCATATTGAAGAGTGTCGTCGAGCCCATTGAGCTTTCAAAGCTCTCACGCATTGTCATCATCGAGCAGACAAACCCCGCTTTAGGCGCAATCCAATCTGCATTTCACATTGAACATAGCGTAGCTGATGTACAAAGCAGCAACTTCTTCGGCCTCCAAATCAAACATGCATACATCATCACTTCGCGCCGAGAAGGCACCTAACCCGACCAACGAGCGGGTGGCTTTTTGCCGCCGCTCCTGTTTGCGTTAAGTGGCTGCAATCGACGAACCTGAATGACCGCAGTCTGGAGCAGCCGATCGACTGCAGATGTATGACTGGCCGGTCTTGGCCTAATTGTTCCGAGTTAAACCAGCGGTGTAACTCCGCCGAATTCGGCGGAGCGGCTGCTTTGGGAGTTAGCGCCCGTCAAGCTTGAGTCGTTCCTGATTGACTTCCCGCCCCAGCTCAATCACCGCCATGGCGTAGTAACTGCTCCAGTTATACCGGGTAATCGCATAAAAATTTTCGGTGCCTGCCACATAGCTCGGCGCGTCCGGGCCGTTGAGCAGTTCGACCAGCGCCAGCGGCCCTTTGTGGTCCAGCGCCGCGCCGTCCAGCACCGCACCTTTTGCGGTGAAGCTGGCGACGCCGAAGGTTGGCAAAATGTCGGGCGCCATCAGGGCGTCCATGTCCAGGCGGCTGGTGTCAAAGCTGACCGGGTAGTGCGTCGGCATGCCGGGTTGCCAGTCGAAGGCCTTGAAGTAGTTGGCGACCGAGCCGATCACGTCGGCCGGGCTGTTCCACAGGTCGATGCTGCTGTCGCCGTCAAAGTCCACCGCGTACTTGATCCAGCTCGACGGCATGAACTGCGGCATGCCCATGGCGCCTGCGTAGCTGCCCTTGATGTCCAGGGTTTCCAGCGCGGTGGCGCCGCGGCGGCTTTCCAGGGTCAGGAACTGCTCGATCTCGCCCTTGAAGAATTCGCTGCGCTCGGCGGCGCGCGGGTGGCTGGCCGGAAAGTCGAAGGCCAGTGTGGTCAGCGCTTCCAGCACGCTGAAGCTGCCGGTGTTGCGGCCGTAAATGGTTTCAACGCCAATGACGCCGACGATGAGTTCGGCCGGCACGCCGTATTCCTGCTCGGCGCGGGCCAGGGTGGCCCGGTTTTCTTGCCAGAAGCGCACGCCGGCCGCAATGCGAACGGGGTCGATGAAGCGGCCGCGGTAGGCGCGCCAGTTTTTGACAAAGGCCTTGGCCGGCGGCTGCATCAGCCGCGACACCGTGGGGTTAAAGCGCGACTGGCCTATGGCGGCCCGCACCCAGCCCGGGTCGAGGTTGCGCCGGCTGGCCAGGTCGTCCGCAAACTGCATGACCTCGGGGCGTGTGGCGTACAGCGGGTCCTTGGCTTGCAGGGCGCTGGCGGCGACTGTCTTTTTATAAGGTTTTGCCTCACTCACGCCTGCTGCACCTGCTGCACTTGCTATAACCGCCATTAAGAAAGTAGCAATTACAAGGCTGGGGAAATGCGATTTAGGTGTCATTCAGAAAAAGTAGGTTGGCGAAACTCGATTTTAAGCAGCGCATGAAATATGACGGCCAAGCCGGATATTGCGGCTATGCCAGCCTGCTCAATTGCTGCCGGAGTTGCTTCAGCTGGCGCAGGTGGCTGGCGGACGCCGTGCCGTAGCGCAGCAACTCAAGCGCCATCAGCCAGTCATGCAGCGCTTGTCCCTGGCTGCCCTGGCGCGCCAGCACCTGCAGCGCAAGCTGGCGCGGCGAGGTGGCGGGCGTGCTGTCAATACCAGCACGGGCCAGCTGCTTGCGCGCGCGCCTCAAGAGGCGCAGCCAGGGGTCGTGCTGGCTGCGCTCCCACAGCGTCCAGGCGGCGCCCGCCAGGCTGGCCAGCACGATGAGGGCAAAGAGCACAACGCTCAGATCCTGCCAGCTTGGGGATTCAAAGCCGATGTTTTTCAGCAGATCGAGCTGCTTGCCCTGGGTGTAGTTGAGCACCCACTGGTTCCAGCCGTTGTTGACGGCCTCCCACGTGGCGCGCAGTTGTGCCGACAGGGTGGGGCTGAAGTTGCCAAAGGCCTGCGCCACCACGCCGCGCGGCGCGGCCAGCCGCTGAAGGGCGCCGGTGCGCCCCGGCGCCACGGCCGACGTGGGGTCGACACGGACCCAGCCTGCGCCCGCCTGCCAGACTTCGGCCCAGGCGTGCGCGTCGCTTTGCCGGACGACCCAGAAGCCGTCCACGCTGTTGAGCTCGCCGCCCTGGTAGCCGGTGACGATGCGCGCCGGAATGTTCATGGCACGCATCAAAATCACAAAGCTTGAGGCGATGTGCTCGCAAAACCCTTGCTTGCTGTCAAACCAGAACTCGTCGGCCGTGTGCTGGCCGAACACGCCGGGCTCCAGCGTGTAGGTGTAGCCGCCGGTGCGCAGGCGCTCCAGCGCCACCTGCACCAGGGTGCTGGTACTGGCCTGGGCATAGCGCGGATCGCGCCGGATCTCGTCGGCCAGCGCCTGCGTGCGCGGGTTAAAGCCTGGCGGCAGATCGACAAACGCCTGCAGACCCGGGTCTGGCTGCAGCGGCCCGTGTGTGAAGGCGGGGAAGCTCCGGGCCTGGTAGCGCACGATGTCGGTGATGGGCCGGTGGGTCAGCCACTGCAGGTCGGGCGCCATGACGCTGCGGTAACCGGGCAGTTCCGGGCGTTGCGCGGCGGCGTCCAGCACAATCAGCCAGGGCTGGCTGGAGGGCTGCAGCGTGACTTCGTAGTCGATCGGGTCGCCCGTCACTTGCAGCCCGGCCGGCAGTTCATGGCGGGGCGGCACGCCCGCATGCTGGGGTTGCCACTGGCGGCCATCAAAGCGGGAAAGCACGGGTCCCCGGAAATAAAGCTCACGCTGCGGCGGGGTGTTGCCCTGGAACCTGATCCGCATGGCCACGCTGTCGTCGAGTGCCAGGCTGGCAATCGTGCCGACTTCCATGCTGGCGCTCAGGCCGCTGCGGCCTGTCATGGCGTCGCTGGGCACCCCCCACAGAGGGGCCATGCGCGGAAACAGCACAAACAGCACCAGCATGATGGGTGCGCCCAGCAGCGCCATCCAGCCCGCCGTTTTGGCGGCCTGGGCCAGCGGTGGTTTGCCGACGGGCATGTGCGCGTTGACCAGGGCGGTCAGCAGGCCGAGCAGCCCCAGCAACATGCTGAAGGCCGTCAGCAAGGACTGCGAGTAGAAGAAATTGCTCAGCATGCAGAAAAAGCCGAGGAAAAACACCACGAATGCATCGCGCCGGGCGCGCAGTTCCAGGGTTTTAAGCGTCAGCAACACCACCAGCAGGGTGACGCCCGCGTCGCGCCCGAGCAAGGTGCGGTGCGTGGCGTAGGTGGCGGCGAGGGTCAGGGCCAGCAAGGCCAGCAACACCCATTTCCCGGGCAGGGGCCGGCTTTGCACGGCCAGCCATCCGCGCCAGATCAGCACAGTAGCCGCCAGCGTGCTGCACCACAGCGGCAAATGACTCACCTGCGGCAGCAGTACCCAGGCAATCACGGCCAGCAAAAACAGCGTGTCCCGGCTGTCGCGCGGCAGCTTGCCCAGTGCACCAACCCTGAACGGCGTTGGCTTCAGCACAGGGCCAGCGCTTCCAGGCACTGCTGCTTGTGGACTTCGCCGCTGCCTGGCTTGATTTCGAGTGCAGGCAGGCGCAGGCCGTAGTCCAGCCCGAGCTGGTCGGCCTGAATAGTCCAGGCGCACAAGCGCGAGAGTTTTTGTTCCGCACCGACCGCACCGGCCTGCGCCCAGTCGAGCCAGAGTTCGTGGCGCTCCGCGTGCTGGGCGTCGCGCACCACCAGGCCATGGCCTTGCTCGTCGGCTTTGGCCGCTTTTTTCCAGACCACCAGTTTCAGGGCGTCGCCGCGCCGGTAGGCCCTGACGCCGTCAAACTCGCCCGTGCGCTGCGCCCGCGCTGCCGATGCGGCGCCGCCCGCACGGGGCTCGCCGGGGGGCAGGGGCGGCGGATTCATCTCGGGCGCCGGATACACCATGATGTGGGCGGCAGGCCGCCAGACCGTCCAGACCCGGAAGGTGCCGAGCGGAAAGCGGGTTTCGGCGGTCAGCGTCGGCAGGCGGTGCAGGCCGCGCAGGGCCGGTGTGAATGCCACCTGCAGCACGCTGCTGCCCTGGGCCGGTACATCGGTCCAGGCCCACTGGGCTTGCCTGTCTGGTGCGTCGGCGTTCTGCGGCTTGAGAGCGCGCAGGCCAATGCCATAGCGGATGGAATCCCGGGTGTTTATAAAATTTACATCAAAATAGGCTGTATCTCCCGCGTAATGGGCGTGAGGTGCTACCAGGTTCATAGCAAGGCCGCGCAGCGTTCCATGACAGACATGCATGCCCACAAGCGCGCAGCCGGCCAGTAAAAATGTCAACAGGTAGCCCAGGTTGAGCTGGTAGTTGATGGACGCCACCAGCAGCGTCAGCAGGGTAGTGCCCAGCATCAGCCCCGGTCGCGTCGGCAGGATGTAAACCGTGCGCTGGGTCAGGGTCACGTGGTCGGACAGGGGTAGCCGGTTTTCAAACCAGGCCTGCAATCGCGCTCTCAAGACCCTGAAAGGGCGCGAAAAAAATGACAGGGTTGCCATGTTCAGGGTCTGCTGCGTGGTCACGGCAGCGGCACAGCATCCAGCATGGCGCGCACCTGTTCGACCGCGCCCCGGCCCGCAGCGCTGACGGGAACCAGGCGGTGCGCCGTGGTTTGCGGCAGCACGGCGGCCAGGTCATCGGGCGCGACATAGTCCCGCCCGCTCAGAAAGGCCTGCGCCTTGGCGGCGCGCATGACCGCGATGCCGGCACGCGGGCTCAGGCCCTGCAAAAACCAGCGGCCCGAGCGGGTGGCGGCCATCAGGTCCTGCAGGTAGTTCAGCAGCGGCTCGGCGGCGTGAACCTGCACGACCTGTTGCTGCAGCGCCAGCAGGTCGTGCGGCGTCAGCAGCGCTGGCAGGGTATCGAGCATGTCGCGGCGGTCGCTGCCCCGGAGCAATTCGCGCTCGGCGGCGCGGTCCGGGTAACCGAGTGAAATCCGCATGTGAAACCGGTCCAGTTGCGACTCGGGCAAGGCGTAGGTGCCGAGCTGGTCGTGCGGGTTTTGCGTGGCGATGACAAAAAACGGCAGCGGCAGCGGGCGGGTTTCACCTTCGACAGTGACCTGCTTTTCTTCCATGGCTTCGAGCAAGGCGCTCTGCGTCCTGGGGCTGGCCCGGTTGATTTCGTCGGCCAGCAGTACCTGGGCAAACACCGGCCCGGGGTGAAACACAAAGCTTTCCTTCTGGCGCTCGTAGATCGACACGCCCGACAAGTCACTGGGCATCAAGTCCGCGGTGAATTGCACACGTGAAAACTGCAGGCCGAACGAGCGCGACAGCGCATGGGCGAGGGTGGTTTTCCCGACGCCGGGGACGTCTTCAATCAGCAGGTGGCCGCCTGCGAGCAGGCAGGCCACGCAGTCTTGCACTTGTGACGATTTCCCGACAATGACCGTGTTAAGCTGATTCAGGAGCGCTTGAAGTTTCTCTTTGACATGCATGTCTTCAACCATAACGCAATTTTTCGCAAAGTTTGTCCATCATGAGCGCGACTGGTTATTTCACCCACAGCGACTGCCGCAAGCATGAAATGGGCCCGGGCCATCCCGAGTGTCCTGCGCGGCTCGATGCCATCGAAGACCGGCTGCTGATCACCGGCGTGGGTGATGCGCTGGACCGGCGCGAGGCGCCGCCAGCGCCGCTCGGCGACATCGAGCTGGCGCACGACCGCATGCTGGTGGCGGCGATTCGGGGCTTGTGCGATCAACTGGCCGACGACATCAATGCAGGCGGGCCGGCCTATACCCAGATTGATCCCGATACCGCGCTCAATGTTCACACCTGGAATGCCGCCTTGCGCGCGGCAGGCGCTGTCATTGCGGCCACCGACGCCGTGCTGGCCGGTGACTTGGCGAATGCCTTTTGCGCCGTGCGCCCGCCCGGCCACCATGCAGAACACAACAAGGCCATGGGCTTTTGCTTTTTCAACAACATCGCCATTGGCGCCAAGTACGCGCTGGAGCGCCACGGCTTGAAACGCGTGGCGATTGTTGACTTTGATGTGCACCACGGCAACGGCACCGCAGACATCATCAAGGGCGATAACCGGATCCTGATGGTGAGTTTTTTCCAGCATCCGTTCTTTCCCTACACCGGTGCCGATACGCACGAGCCCAACATGGTCAACCTGCCGGTGCCGGCCTACACCAAGGGCATGGACGTGCGCGAACTGATCGAGATGATGTGGATTCCGCGCCTGGAGGCTTTCAAGCCCGAAATGATTTTCATCAGTGCCGGATTCGACGCGCACCGCGAGGACGACATGGGCCAGATGGGGCTGACCGAGCAGGACTATGCCTGGATCACCCAGCGCATCAAGGATGTGGCCAGGCGCCACGCCAAGGGGCGCATCGTATCGGCGCTTGAAGGCGGCTACAACCTCAGCGCGCTAGGGCGCAGTGTCGAGGCGCATATCCGGGTGCTGGCGGATTTATAGGAGTTTTCATGAGTACTGCATCCGCTGATTTGTCACCGCCGGTCCTTCACACGCAGGACGGGCGGGGGATTCACACCCTCACCCTGAACCGGGCGAGCACGTTTAATGCCCTTAGTGAAGAGGTGCTGACGGCCCTGCAAAGCGCGCTGGACGCGATTGCGCACGATCCGTTGGCCCGGGTGGTGGTGATTGGCGCGCAAGGCAAGGCGTTTTGCGCCGGCCACAACCTGAAAGAAATGCGCGCCCAGCCCGAACTGGCCTATTACCAAAAGCTGTTTGCCCAGTGCACGCGCGTGATGCTGAGCATCCAGCATTTGCCGGTGCCCGTGATTGCCAAAGTGCAGGGGCTGGCAACCGCCGCCGGTTGCCAGCTGGTGGCGCAAAGCGACCTGGCGGTAGCAAGCAGCCACGCCAGCTTTGGCGTAAATGGCCTTGATGTGGGTCTGTTTTGCGCCACGCCCAGTGTGCCGCTGGTACGCAACATGCCCGCCAAGCAGGCCATGGAAATGCTGCTGACCGGCGAGTTCATCACGGCCGATGAGGCGCGCGTGCGGGGCCTGGTCAACCGCGTCGTGCCGCATGACGCGCTCGACGCCGAGGTCGAAAAACTGTTGCAGGCCCTGCTGTCCAAACCGCGCGAAGCGGTGGCCATGGGCAAAGCGCTTTTCTACAAGCAACGTGAAACCGGCGTGGAAGCGGCCTATCAGCTGGCGGGCCAGACCATGGCCTGCAACATGACGCATGCGGTGGCGCAGGAGGGCGTGCAGGCCTTTATTGACAAGAGGAAACCGCAATGGCCAGTGGCGGCGTCTTGAGTTCTGTTGTTGCTGCCACCGTCCCCTCTGCCGCGCCGATCGACAGTCTGGACGCCTGGTTGGCAGCGCTGGCCCGGCCTACCGCCCTGACTGAACTGGCGGTGCTGCTGGCCTGCGCGCTGTTGGCCTGGCTGGTGGTGCGCGTGGCCAGCCGTACGCTGCATGTCGCTGGCGAAGCGCCCGTCCTGTTTGGGCGGCGCTTGGTCGATGGGGTTTTGTTTCCCTTGCTATGGCTGGTTTTTGCCTATGCGGCCCAGACGCTTTTGGTACGCCTGTTCCCGCTGGCGGTGTTCAAGGTGGCGATTCCGGTGCTGCTGTCGCTGGCGCTGATCCGGCTGGGCGTCAAGGTGCTGCAGGTGGCGTTTAAAACCGCGCCGCTGGTGCGGGCGCTGGAGCGCAGCATTTCGTGGCTGGCCTGGATTGCCATGGTGCTCTGGGTCAGCGGGCTGCTGCCGGTGATTCTTGACCAGTTGGACAATATCAAGTGGAAGGTGGGCGCTTCGACCCTGTCGGTGCGCACCATGCTCGAAGGCACGCTGACGGCCGGCGTGGTCCTGTTGATTGCGCTGTGGATTTCCTCGGCCCTGGAAGCGCGCCTGCTGCGCTCGGCCAAAGGCGGTGACCTGTCCCTGCGCAAGGCTTTCAGCAACGCCATCCGTGCGCTGCTGATGTTTGTCGGCCTGTTGCTGGCGCTGTCAGCGGTGGGTATTGACCTGACGGCCCTGTCGGTGCTGGGCGGGGCGATTGGCGTGGGCATTGGCTTTGGTTTGCAGAAACTCGCTGCCAGTTACGTCAGCGGTTTTGTCATGCTGGCCGAACGCAGCGTGCGCATTGGCGACAACGTGCGCATTGACGGCTTTGAAGGGCGCATCACCGACATCAATGCGCGCTACACGGTGGTGCGCGCCTTGTCCGGGCGGGAATCGATCGTGCCCAACGAGATGTTCATCAGCAACCGCATTGAAAACCTGTCCCTGACCGACACCCAGGTGCTGCAGTCCACCGTGGTGTCGGTGGCTTATGACAGCGACGTCGAGCTGGTGATGCGCTTGCTGACCGAGGCTGCGGTCCAGCAGGCGCGCGTGCTCCGAGAGCCCGGGCCCGGTGTCAATCTGACGAATTTTGGAGCTGATGGGCTGGAGTTCACGCTCAACTACTGGATGGAAGACCCTGAGAACGGCCAGCAAAACCTGCGCTCCCGCATCAACCTTGCCATTCTCCAGTCGTTGCGCACGCACGGCATCGAAATTCCCTACCCGCAGCGGGTGATCCACACCCTCGCCGCCACATCTGCGGTGGCCAGCCCGCCTGACGCCGCCGCTACCAGGCCGCCCGGGATTCACCCTTTATAATGGAATAGAACGGTCGTTCTTTTATTTTTACCGTCATGGATAATCCGTTTGCAGACAGGCGCCAGCCTCATTTCACGAGGGCCGCAGCTAGAATGCAAAGCTTACGTTTACGTTTACGTCAACGTCAATTAATAAACTCTGGAGCCCCGCAATGAAGGTTTTGGTCCCCGTCAAGCGTGTAGTCGACTACAACGTGAAAGTCCGCGTCAAATCAGACGGCACTGGTGTCGATATCGCCAACGTCAAAATGAGCATGAACCCCTTTGACGAGATCGCCATCGAAGAGGCGACCCGGCTCAAGGAAAAAGGCGTGGCGACCGAAGTCATCGCCGTGTCCTGCGGCGTGCTGCAGTGCCAGGAGACCCTGCGCACCGCCATGGCGATTGGCGCCGATCGCGCCATCCTGGTCGAAACGATCGAAGAGCTGCAGCCGCTGGCCGTGGCCAAGCTGCTCAAGGCGCTGGTCGATAAAGAGCAGCCGCAACTGGTGATTCTGGGCAAACAGGCGATTGATGACGACTGCAACCAGACCGGCCAGATGCTGGCTGCGCTGCTGAACTGGCCGCAAGCCACGTTTGCCTCCAAGGTGGAGGTCGACGGCGCCCAGGTCCGGGTCACCCGTGAAGTCGATGGCGGGCTGGAAATCGTGTCGCTCACCTTGCCGGCCATCATCACGA
>NZ_JAUXNA010000026.1 GCF_030682935.1 Polaromonas sp. | reverse complement strand
ACTCGCTGCCGGCGTGCCCTTGCCATTCATATCGGCCGGCTTGTCCTCTTTCTCGCCGGTCAAGGGGCGCTCGCGTGCTGTCTCCGTGCGGCTGCAGGGTCGCGTACTCACGCTGGTGGATGACACCTACAACGCCAACCCCGACTCCATGCGCGCTGCCATCGACGTGCTGGCCGAGCTGCCCGCGCCGCGCCTGCTGGTGATGGGCGACATGGGCGAGGTCGGCGACCAGGGGCCGCAGTTTCACGACGAAGCCGGCCAGCATGCCCGGGCGATGGGCATCGAAAAACTCTTCACCCTGGGCGAACAGGCGCAGCGGGCGGCCAGCGCATTCGGCCCAGGGCGCCATTTCAATGACATGGAGGCGCTGGTCGCTGCCGTGGTGGCCGAACTGCCGCATTCAGGCAGCGTGCTGGTCAAGGGCTCCCGCTTCATGAAGATGGAACGGGTGGTTCAGTCCATTTCCGCGCTAGCCCCCGATCACATCCAACAACACAAGAAAGAGCCTCATGCTGCTTAGCCTGGCCCAGTGGCTCCAGACGATATCCCCTGAATGGGGTTTTCTCAGGGTATTTCAGTATCTGACGCTGCGCGCGGTCATGGCTGCCGTCACGGCGCTGCTGATCGGCCTGATCGCCGGCCCTTTCGTGATTCGCCGGCTCATCGCGCTCAAGATTGGCCAGCCCATCCGCGAATACGCCATGCAGACGCACCTGAGCAAAAGCGGGACACCCACCATGGGAGGCGTGCTGATCCTGCTCGCCATCGGCATATCGACACTGCTGTGGTCCGATCTGTCCAACCGATTTGTCTGGATTGTGCTGATCGTCACGCTGGGTTTCGGCGCCATCGGCTGGGCTGACGACTGGCGCAAAGTCGTGCTCAAGGACCCGGAGGGCATGCGCTCGCGTGAAAAATACCTCTGGCAGTCCCTGATCGGCTTGGTGGCGGCGCTCTATCTGGTGTTCAGCATCTCCGAAAGCTCCAACCTGCGCGTGCTGGAGCTGTTCGTCAGCTGGGTGCAGTCGGGTTTTGATGTGGATTTGCCGCCCAAGGCCGGACTGTCGGTGCCCTTCATGAAGGAAGTGAGCTATCCGCTGGGCGTGTTTGGCTTTGTGATCCTGACCTATCTGGTGATCGTGGGTTCCAGCAATGCCGTCAACCTGACGGACGGGCTCGATGGACTGGCCATCATGCCCGTGGTCATGGTGGGCTCTGCGCTGGGCGTGTTCGCCTATGTCACCGGCAGCTCGGTCTATTCCAAATACCTTCTTTTTCCGCACATTCCCGGTTCGGGCGAACTGCTCATCTTTTGTGCTGCCATGGCGGGCGCGGGGCTGGCTT
>NZ_JAUXNA010000151.1 GCF_030682935.1 Polaromonas sp. | reverse complement strand
GCGTGCGGTTCAGCACCACGTCTTCGACGCGTGCGCGCAGCGTCGGCTCCAGGTCGTCATAGACCCCGACCATGCCGGCGTTGCCGATGCCCATGTCCATGCCGGCCTGGATCGCGTGGTACAGGAACACCGTGTGGATGGCTTCACGCACCGGGTCGTTGCCGCGAAAGCTGAAGCTCACGTTGCTGACGCCGCCCGACACCTTGGCGCCCGGCAGATTGGCCTTGATCCAGCGCGTGGCTTCAATGAAATCGACCGCGTAGTTGTTGTGCTCTTCAATGCCGGTGGCAATGGCAAAGATGTTGGGGTCGAAAATGATGTCTTCGGGCGGAAAACCGACTTCATCGACCAGCACGCGGTAAGCGCGCTCGCAAATAGCGATTTTGCGCTCGTAGGTATCAGCCTGACCCTGCTCGTCGAACGCCATCACCACGGCGGCCGCGCCGTAGCGTTTGAGCAGCTTGGCCTGGTGCTTGAAGGGCTCGATACCTTCCTTCATCGAAATCGAATTGACGATGCCCTTGCCCTGGATGCAGCGCAGCCCCGCTTCAATCACGCTCCACTTGGAACTGTCGATCATGATGGGCACGCGCGAGATGTCGGGTTCGCTGGCGATCAGGTTCAAAAAGCGCACCATGGCGGCCTGGCTGTCGAGCATGGCCTCGTCCATGTTGATGTCGATGATCTGCGCGCCGTTTTCGACCTGCTGGCGCGCCACGGCCAGCGCGGCTTCGAAATCGCCGTTGAGAATCATGCGCGCAAAGGCTTTGGAGCCGGTGACGTTGGTGCGCTCGCCGATGTTGACGAAAAGCGTGTCGGCGCCGATGGTGACCGGCTCCAGGCCGGACAGCTTCATGGGGGGAACTTCGCGGGAAAACTGACTTTGGGACATAAACTCACCTTGAGGCAAAGGTGAGCGTCGTTGCAAAAAGAGCCGCTACCTGATACCGTGCCCTGTTTACCCAAGCCTGACGAAACCAGAGTTTCGCTGCAACGCTCCTTGAGTCAGGCTCAATTTTAAGCATCTAATGCCCGCCGGGCACCGCCCCAAGCCTAAACTTCATCCGTCAAGCCCATGTTTTACACGCTTTTCAGAAAAAAAGGCCCTGCCGCTTTGGGCCATCGGGGGCGGGCGATGGAAAACTCTTCAACGGCCGATCTGGCGGCCGAGTTGCTGGTCGCACCCACCGCCCTGATGCAGTTGACGCCCGCAGACGCGCGCGTGGTGGTTCGCTACATGCAGCCGCACCGCATCGAGGAAGGCACCACCTTCATCAAGGAAGGCGACACCCGCGACACCGACTTCATGATGCTGATTCTCGACGGCGAAGTGACCGTGGAAACCATTGTGGTGAGCCGCATCGAGCCGGTCACGGTCACCGTGCTGGGCCGGGGCAGCCTGGTCGGTGAAATGGGCCTGCTTGACGGCGAGCCGCGCGCAGCCTCCTGCACCGCCAGCTCCCCGCTGAGCTGCGCCATCCTGAGCCGCCAGGCGCTCGAAGCGCTTATGGAGGACAACCCGCTGGTCGCGGCCAAGCTCATGCTGGCCGTGGCCTTGCGCATCGCGGCGCGCCTGCGCGACAACGCCGACAAGCTCAAGATGTATGTCCAGCTGACGCAGGTGATGCAGCAGGAAATCAGCCACCGCGCGCCGGGCTGACCGCGCGCTTCAGCCCTCTCAAGCCGCTTCGCGGTAGAACAAATGCCGCGCGGGCAACGGCGCCACCGCATGGGCAATCGCCGCGATGTGCTCGGGCGTGGTGCCGCAGCAGCCGCCCACGATGTTGACCAGGCCTTCGGCCGCAAACTCGTGCAGCAGGCGGGACGTGACGTCGGGCGTTTCGTCAAAACCAGTGTCGCTCATGGGGTTGGGCAGGCCGGCGTTGGGGTAGCAGCTGATGAAGGTGTCGGGCGCGGCCTTGGCCAGTTCCTGGATGTAGGGGCGCATCAGCGCCGCGCCCAAGGCGCAATTCAGGCCCACAGCCAGCGGCTCGGCATGGCGCACGCTGTGCCAGAAGGCCGTCACGGTCTGGCCGCTCAGGATGCGGCCCGAGGCGTCGGTCACGGTGCCGCTGATGATGAGCGGCAGGCGCTCGCCGCTGGCCTCGAAGTACTCGTCAATCGCAAACAGCGCGGCCTTGGCGTTGAGCGTGTCAAAAATGGTTTCGACCAGCAGCACGTCGCTGCCGCCCCTGACCAGCGCTTCAGTCTGCTCGTAATAGGCCTGGCGCAGCACTTCAAAGCTGGTGTTGCTCGCGCCGGGGTCGTTCACGTCGGGGCTGATGCTGGCGGTTTTGGGCGTGGGGCCTAGCGCGCCCACCACAAAACGCGGTTTGTCGGGCGTTGAAAACTTGTCGCAGGCGGCCCGGGCAATGCGGGCCGATTCGTAGTTCATTTCCACCGCCAGGTCGGCCATGTCATAGTCGGCCTGGGCCACGGTGGTGGCGCCAAAGGTGTTGGTTTCGATCAGGTCGGCGCCGGCGGCCAGGTAGCCTTCGTGGATGTCGCGGATCACATCGGGACGCGTCAGGCTCAACAACTCGTTGTTGCCTTTGACGTCTTTGTGAAAGTCCTTGAAGCGCTCGCCCCGGTACTGGGCTTCGCTCAAGCGAAAGCGCTGGATCATGGTGCCCATGGCGCCGTCCAGAATGGCGATGCGTTTTTCCAGAATGGCGGGGAGCTGCTGGGCTCGGGTGTAGGTGATCGGCTTCATGGCCTGCATTTTAGGTCGGGCTTCATGGCCGTTGACTTTCCCCGACAATAGGGCAGTGGCTAGCCGGCGTGATGAAAACGCCCTGATCCCGTAGGTCGGCTTCGCCGCGGGCGTAAGCCGACATTCTGGTTCGTGGCGCTATCTGTCGGGTTACGCCTGCGGCTAACTCGACCTGCAAAAGACCCGATGGCGCTTATATGACGGGCACATTTAGCTCCTTTTTAATAGCAAATACTTCTTTCCCCGACATCCACCACCTGGTTCGCTCTTTGTCCACCCTATCGCCTACTTCACCCCAACCCACGCCGCTGGACGTCCTAGGCCAGGTTTTTGGC
>NZ_JAUXNA010000211.1 GCF_030682935.1 Polaromonas sp. | reverse complement strand
CGCGCCATGCGCTGGCCAGCCTGGAGCATCTGGTGGTGCAGGACATCTTCATGACCGAAACCGCCTGGCTCGCCGACGTGGTGCTGCCCGCCACCGCCTGGCCCGAGAAGACCGGCACGGTCACCAACACCGACCGCATGGTGCAGCTCGGCCAGCAGGCGATCGACCCGCCCGGCGAGGCCCGGCCTGACCTGTGGATCGTCCAGCAGATGGCCGCCGGCATGGGGCTGGACTGGCACTACGCCGGCGAGCACCATGGTGTGGCCGCCGTGTACGAGGAAATGCGCCAGGCCATGCACACGGCCATCTCGGGCATCACCTGGGAGCGCTTGCTGCGCGAATCGAGCGTGACCTACCCCTGCCTGAGCGAGGACGATCCGGGCGCGCCGACGGTGTTCATGGACCACTTTGCCACCGACGACGGACGGGTGCACCTGGTGCCGGCCGACATCATTCCGGCCAACGAGCGGCCCGACGCCGACTACCCGTTTGTGCTGATCACCGGGCGGCAGCTGGAGCACTGGCACACCGGCAGCATGACGCGCCGTGCGGCGGTGCTCGATGCGCTGGAGCCGATGGCCACGGCTTCACTGTGCGGCGCCGACTTGGCTGGGCTGGGGCTGGCTGCGGGCGATGTGGTCACGGTGCAGTCGCGCCGGGGCGAAGTCGCCATACATGTGCGCCGCGACGACGGCACGCCGCAAGGCGCGGTGTTCATGCCGTTTGCCTATTACGAGGCGGCGGCCAACCTGATGACGAATGCCGCGCTGGACCCGTTCGCAAAGATTCCGGAGTTCAAATATTGTGCGGTGGCCATACGGCGCGGGGGCAAGGCAGCAGTGGCTGCAGGCTATGGTGGGGGCGTCGTCCATGGCGAGTAGCCCACTTGAAAAGGTCATTCCGGAAGTGGGTATGAAGACCACCGTACACTCCCGCCATGTCTGATTTTTTGTTGCAATCTCCCGAGCCGGACGGGGCGATCAGCCGCCCGTCTACCGTGGTGGCCGTGGTCATGCGCCGCGAGCGCATCGACAACGTCTGGCAGCCCTGGCGCTGGGTGCTGGCCGATGTCGTGCCGCAGGAGGGCGGCTTTGGCAAAAAGCCCCGTTTACTGTTGAAGGACGAGCGCGAAGAGCGCTGGCTGCACCCGGGCTTCAAGGTCGAGCTGCTCACCACCGATGCGGAAGGCTACTACCTCAATGTCACCACGCAGCAGCCCTGCTTTTGGGTGGTCTGGCGCATGGAGGAAGAAGCTGCGCTGGCCGACGCGCCGGTGGCCGTGCCGCAAATTGTCACGCTGAGCTACCACGATGCCGGGCGCTGGCTCGATGCGCAGGAAACCGTGGAGCAAGTGCCCGCGCCGCCCCAGGTGGTGCAGTGGCTGCAGCAGTTTGTGAACGAGCACCACGTGTTGGAGGCCAAGCGCCGCCAGCGCCCGCAGAGCTTTCAGACCCTGCAGGACCGCTTTGGCAACCCTGCGCGGGTCAGCACCGACAAGAATTTCGGGGGCGGTGGCCGTGGTTGAGCCCGCAAACGGCTTTCTGGGCCGCTGGGCACGCCGCAAGACGGACGCGCTGCAGGGTAAACCGCTGGACGAGCCGCCTGCCGTTTCAAAGCCTGCGGCGGCAAATGCACCCGTGGCCAAGGCGGCTGCGCCAACGCCGGGTGCGCCTTTGCCTGGGGCCACCCCTGTCGCTGATGCAGCCGATGCCGCGCAGCCCGAAAAAGTGCCGCTGTCTCTGGAAGATGTGAGGCAACTGGGCAAGGACGCCGACTTCAGCCCCTTCATGGCGCGCGACGTGGGGCCTGAAGTGCGCAATGCCGCCATGAAAAAGCTGTTTACCGATCCGCATTTCAACGTGATGGACGGCCTGGATATTTACATTGACGACTATTCCAAAGCCGACCCCATCCCCGAGTCCATGCTCCGGCAGATGGCCGGTGCCGAATTTCTAAAGTTGTTTGACAACGAAGAAAAAGCCGATGAAAGCACCCGGATGCAGAATGATCCGGCCGCTTCGCCGCGGGAAACTGCGAATACGCCCGGCCCTGAAACCATGGCACAGTCCCCTGAAGCGCCGGACCTAGCCGGTCCACCTCACGTTATCCCCGAAAATTCCAGCCAACCCGAGTCACTTCCTGACTCCGGCCCCAGCCAACAAGACCATGCCTACACTCATTTGCGACTGCAACCAGACCATGCCCCTACAGCCCCAGACGCTGGGCGCGGCACTTAATGAAACGCTGACGCTGCATTCGGCGCTGTGCCGCCGCGAAGCGGGCGCCTTCCAGAAAGCGATTCAATCGGGCGACGACGTCGTGGTGGCGTGCACGCAGGAAAAGCGCTTGTTTGCCGAAGTGGCGCAGCAGACGCAAGGAGCGAGCTCTCCGATCCGCTTTGTCAATATTCGCGAGACCGGCGGCTGGAGCAAGGACGCCAGCCAGGCCATGCCCAAAATCGCGGCCCTGCTGGCGGCCGCGCATCTGCCCGAGCCGGAGCCCGTGTCGACAGTCACCTATACCAGCGCCGGGCGGCTGCTGATCATCGGCGAGCTTGATGCCGCCGAGCGGGCGGCCGACTTGCTGGGCGACGCACTGGACGTGACCCTGTTCACGCAAGGCGCCGGTAACGCCGGGGGCGATCAGGAGCGGCGCTACCCGGTGCTGGCGGGGAAGATCCAGGGTTTGACGGGCTGGCTCGGCGCTTTTGAGCTCAAGTGGTTGCGCAATAACCCGATTGACCTGGATTTGTGCACGCGCTGCAATGCCTGCGTTGCGGCCTGCCCGGAAGGGGCGATCGGACTGGATTACCAGATTGACAGCGCCCTGTGCCAATCGCACCGGGCCTGCGTCAAGGTGTGTGCGGTCGCCGGCGCCATTGATTTCAGCCGGGAACCCGAGAAGCTGAGCGAAAAGTTCGATCTGGTCCTCGACCTGCGCCCGACGGCGGCTTTCACGCAGCAGGCCTTGCCCCAGGGCTATTTCCGCTGGGATGGCCGGGATATAAAAACCATCACGCAAGTGCGCTCTCTGGTGGGCGAGTTTGAGAAGCCCAAGTTTTTTCTCTACAAGCAAAAACTCTGCGCCCACAGCCGCAACGATAAAACGGGTTGCAGTGCCTGCATCGATGTGTGCTCGGCCTCCGCCATCAGCAGCGAACGCGATCGCCAGCAAATCAAGGTCAATCCCAATCTCTGTATCGGCTGCGGCGCGTGCACCACGGTCTGCCCCAGCGGCGCGCTGAGCTACGCCTACCCGCGCGCCAGCGAGCAGGGGGTCAAGATCAAGACCCTGCTGACCACCTACAGCCGGGCCGGCGGCAAGAACGCCGCCTTGCTGCTGCACAGCCAGGAAGCGGGCGCGCGCCTGCTGGGGGATCTGGGCCGTGCCGCACGGCTGGATCCCGCCACGCAAGGCGTGCCGGCGCGCGTGTTGCCGGTGGCGCTGTGGCACACCTCCTCGATCGGGCTGGAGCTGTGGCTCTCGGCCGTGGCCTATGGCGCCTCCCAGGTCTGGGTGCTGATGACAGGCGAAGAGGCACCGCAGTACCGTGAGGCGGTTCGCACGCAAATGGATGTGGCGCAGGCGATTCTCAAGGGCCTGGGCTATCAGGGGGAACACTTTCGCATCCTGCAGGCGCGCGACGCGCGTGACCTGGCTTCGCTTGATGCCGATCTGCAGTGCGCGCCGGCGCAGTGTGTGGGTAAAAGCGCGGGCTTTGCGGTTCAGGCCGACAAGCGTGCCACGCTGGAGCTGGTGCTCGATCATCTGGTGGCGCAGGCCCCGGCGCGACCGGAGGTGATTGCCCTGCCGGCCGCCGGTTCCCCGTTCGGGTCGCTGGCCATCAACAAGGAGACCTGCACGCTGTGCCTGAGCTGCGTCAGCGCCTGTCCGGCCAGTGCCTTGCAGGACAATCCGCAGTTGCCGCAGCTCAGGTTCATTGAGAAAAACTGTGTGCAGTGTGGTCTTTGCGTCAAGACCTGTCCCGAAAAATCGCTCACGCTGGTGCCGCAACTGTTGCTGACGGCGCAGCGCAAGGAGCCGGTGGTCATCAATGAAATGAAACCGTACGCTTGTGTGCGCTGCAGCAAGCCGTTTGGCACCCTCAAGGCGATCGAGTCCATGCTGGGCAAGCTTGCCGGTCACGCCATGTTTCAGGGCGCGGCGGCTGAGCGCCTGAAAATGTGCAGCGACTGCCGCGTCATCGACCTCTACTCGGCCGATAACGAAATCAAGATCACCGATATCCGTTAACCATGTCGCTACCCATGATGCAAGCCCAACTCGTTACTTCCACCCTCGATGAAGAAACCGCACGCGCCGAGGTGTACGGACTGCTCGCTGCTCTGTACTACGCTGCGCCGTCGGCCCAGTTGCTCGAAAACATGCGTGTCGCCGTCACCGAGGCGCCCGCTGCGGGTGCCTTGCTTGAAGGCTCATGGGTGGAGCTGGTGGCTGCCGCACGCATGCTAAGTCTGGCAGACATCCGTCAGGAGCACGACGCTCTTTTTGGTGGCGTCGGCAAACCCGAGGTGTATCTCTTTGGCTCCCACTATCTCAGCGGATTTCTCAACGAAAAGCCGCTGGCGGCCTTGCGCACCGATATTGCAGCCCTGGGGCTGGCACGCGATGAAGCCATGCCGGAAACAGAGGATCACGTGGCCTACCTGTGCGAAGTCATGCGCTACCTGATTGCGGGGGACGACGTTGAAGTCGCCAACCTCACACGCCAGCGCGAATTTTTTGCGCGGCATGTCCAGCCCTGGGTGCCCGGAATGTGCGAGGTGCTCATGCAGCATCCCACGGCCCGTTTTTACCGTGCGTTGGCAGGTTTTACGCAGGCCTTTGTCAGTATTGAGGCGCAAGGTTTCGACATGCTGGCCTGAGTCCGCACCTGTCGCATTCGTTTTAAGCCTACTTGTCTCAAATTGAGACACTTGGTGTCATCAATGGCATCTGCGTAACGATAAGATCACCTATCGTTTTCCCTTAGTCTGTACGTTGGCGTGCTGTAAACCGTTGTGGTGAGCAGCACTCTCACGTAAAGTAGGCAAACAGTTACATAGCCAGCAGAGATTCCCTGGAGACCCATATGCAAGACAACTCATCAAAACCCTCGCGCCGGGGTTTCTTTTTTGGAGCGGCCGCCACGGGTGCAGCCGCCGCAGCCATGGTTGCCTTGCCGGGTGCACCCGCGCTGGAAACCGCGCTGCAAGCGCCCAAACCCGCGCCTGAAAAAGGCGGTGGTTACAGCCTGACGGACCACGTCAAGCGCTACTACAAAACCACGCGCATCTAATTCATCACCGTCTTCATTCTTACGGAGAGCTTCATGCTGCTCACGAAAAAAACTCACAGCCTTCATAGTGACCCTGCGCATCGCGTCGGTTCTGCACGCTTTGTGCAAAGCCTGTCGCGCGGCCTGTCCAATGCCTTGCCCACCATGGACCGACGCGCCTTTTTGCGGCGTTCGGGCCTGGGCGTCGGGGTTGGCCTGGCCGCTACCCAGCTGACGCTGGTTAAAAAAGCCAAGGCTGCGACGCCCGGCGCCGGTGGCGGCACCGGGAAAATCGAGGTCAAGCGCACCGTCTGCACGCACTGCTCGGTAGGCTGCGCGGTGGACGCCGTGGTTGAAAATGGCGTGTGGGTTCGCCAGGAAGCTGTGTTTGATTCGCCCATCAACCTGGGTGCGCATTGCGCCAAAGGCGCTGCGCTGCGTGAGCACGGCCACGGCGAATACCGGCTGCGCTACCCGATGAAGCTGGTCAAC
>NZ_JAUXNA010000139.1 GCF_030682935.1 Polaromonas sp. | reverse complement strand
CCAGTTGGGGCCCCCACTTGGCAATCAGGTCCTGCGCTGCGCTGCCTGCCAGCTGGGTTACCAGCCGGTCAAGTTCCGGGCCTTGTTGGAGCGTGACAACTTTCGTTGCCAATTCGGTTTTTGAGGCTGGCGTCTGCGCCTGAACGGCGCTGGAGCAGGCGAGGCAGGCCATCGCCAGCGTGGTGATTAGTTTTTTCATGAGTCGGTGTCCGGGTTGGAGGCGTCTTTGCCTGTGTCTGTTGCTTCGCCGATTTCGTTGTCAGTCGCAGTGTCGTCGCTTAAAGTAGCGTCGTTTTCCACGATGCGCTGAAGTCCGCTTAATTGCGAGCCTTCGTCAAGGCCGATCAGCGTCACGCCCTGGGTGGCGCGTCCCATTTCGCGGATCTCACTGACGCGCGTGCGAACCAGTACGCCCTTGTCGGTGATAAGCATGATTTCATCGTCAGCATGAACCAGTGTCGCTGCAACCACTTTGCCGTTGCGCTCGCTCTGCTGAATCGCGATCATGCCCTTGGTGCCGCGACCATGGCGGGTGTACTCCGTGATGGAGGTGCGCTTGCCGTAACCGTTCTGGGTGGCGGTCAGCACGCTTTGCTGCTCGTCCTCGGCGACCAGCATGGCAATGACGCCCTGGCCGTCTTCAAGCATCATGCCGCGCACGCCGCGAGCGTTGCGGCCCATGGGGCGTACATCGTTCTCGTCAAAACGTACCGCCTTGCCACCGTCGCTGAACAGCATGACGTCGTGTGTTCCCTCGGTGAGGGCGGCGCCAACCAGGTAGTCACCCTCGTCCAGGTCGACGGCAATGATGCCTGCCTTGCGCGGATTGCTGAAGTCTTGCAGCGGGGTCTTTTTGACCGTGCCCATGCTGGTGGCCATGAAGACATACTGGTCGGCCGGGAAGCTGCGCTTGTCACCCGTCAGCGGCAGGACGACATTGATTTTTTCACCTTCCTGCAAGGGAAACATGTTGACAATCGGCCGGCCCCGTGAACCGCGTGAGCCCGCAGGAACCTCCCAGACCTTGAGCCAGTAGAGCCGGCCCCGGTTGGAAAAGCACAGGATGTAGTCGTGGGTGTTGGCGATAAACAGCTGGTCCACCCAGTCGTCTTCCTTGGTGGCGGTCGCCTGCTTGCCACGGCCACCGCGTTTTTGTGCGCGGTATTCCGAGAGCGGCTGGCTCTTGATGTAGCCGGTGTGCGACAGCGTGACCACCATGTCGGTGGGCGTGATCAGGTCTTCGGTGCTGAGATCAAACGAGCTGTGCTCAATCAGGCTGCGCCGCGCGCCCAGCTTGGTCTGGCCAAATTCAAGTTTGATGGCCGACAGCTCTTCGCCAATGATGATGGACACCCGCTCCGGCTTGGCCAGAATGTCGAGCAAGTCATCGATCTCGGACATGACTTCCTTGTACTCTGCCACGATCTTGTCCTGCTCCAGGCCGGTCAGGCGTTGCAGGCGCATCTGCAGAATTTCCTGGGCCTGCGTTTCGGACAGGCGGTAGAGGCCGTCGCTGCCCATGCCCAGGGCCTTCTCAAGTCCATCGGGACGGTAGTCGTCGGCGTTGACGACACCGCCATCGGCGCGGACACGGGTGAGCATTTCGCGCACCAGGCTGCTGTCCCAGGGGCGCTGCATCAGCTCGGCTTTCGCCACCGGCGGGGTCGGTGCATTGCGGATGATGGCAATGAAGTCGTCGATGTTGGCCAGTGCGACGGCCAGGCCTTCCAGCACATGACCGCGTTCGCGCGCTTTGCGAAGTGTGAATACCGTGCGGCGTGTCACCACTTCGCGGCGATGCGACAGAAAAACCTGGATCAGCTCCTTGAGGTTACACAGTTTGGGTTGGCCATTAATCAGCGCCACCATGTTGATGCCAAAAGTATCCTGGAGCTGCGTCTGCTTGTACAGGTTGTTCAGCACGACTTCAGGCACTTCGCCGCGCTTGAGATCAATGACCAGGCGCATGCCGGACTTGTCGCTCTCGTCCTGAATGTGGCTGATACCTTCGATTTTTTTCTCATGGACCAGTTCGGCCATGCGCTCCTGGAGCGTTTTTTTGTTGACCTGGTAGGGCAGTTCGTCAACGATGATGGACTGCCGCTGGCCTTTGTCGATGTCTTCAAAATGACATTTGGCGCGCATCACCACCTTGCCGCGCCCCGTGCGATAGCCGTCCTTGACGCCGTTGATGCCGTAAATAATGCCCCCGGTGGGAAAGTCCGGCGCTGGAATGATTTCCATCAGCTCGTCAATGGAGGCGTCTGGATTTTTCAGCAGGTGCATGCAGGCATCAACCGCCTCATTCAGGTTGTGCGGCGGAATGTTGGTGGCCATGCCCACGGCGATACCACTGGAACCGTTGACCAGCAGGTTGGGCAGCCGGGTCGGCATGACCAGTGGTTCCTGCTCGCTGCCATCGTAATTGGGACCAAAGTCAACGGTTTCCTTGTCCAGGTCAGCCAGCAGTTCGTGGGCAATTTTGGACAGGCGAATTTCCGTATACCGCATGGCGGCCGCGTTGTCACCGTCCACCGAGCCGAAGTTGCCTTGCCCGTCTACCAGCATGTGGCGCAGAGAGAAGTCCTGCGCCATGCGAACGATGGTCTCGTACACCGCGCTATCGCCATGCGGGTGGTATTTGCCGATCACATCGCCGACGATACGGGCTGATTTCTTGTGCGGCCGGTTCCAGTCGTTGTTCAGTTCGTGCATGGCAAACAGCACGCGCCTGTGCACCGGCTTGAGGCCGTCCCGGGCATCGGGCAGCGCTCGGCCCACAATCACGCTCATCGCGTAATCTAAATAGCTTCGCCGCATTTCCTCTTCAAGACTGATGGGCAGGGTTTCTTTGGCGAATTGGGTCATGGGCGGTCGTGGCTAGGGCTTGATGTCAAAGGCAAGGTCCGATTCTAAGGGCGGG
>NZ_JAUXNA010000126.1 GCF_030682935.1 Polaromonas sp. | reverse complement strand
CCCAGTCGTGGATCTTGATGCCTTCGTATTTGTCATACGGAAATACCTTGTCCATCGGCTGGTAGGTGGTGTCCCAAGCCAGGCCGCGCGTCATGGCGGCATAGCGATCCTTCAGGCCGAGTTTCTTTTTCAGTACAGGGGTGTCCATGTTTTCTCCTTGTGTCGTTGGTATCAATGTTTCCAGCTCAGCGAGAGCTGATCGTCGTCTTCGTCGATGTGTCCCGACAGGGTGACGAGATTGACGTGAATCTGCTGCAGATTGAAAGGCCGTCCGATCAGCTCTTCAATGGTCTCGCGGCGGATCACGAGGCTGCCGGGGGCGTCGATCTTGACCAGCCCGGTCGGGTAGGTCGCCTGCGCGGCAGCGTTGTCGGCCAGGATCGCGTCAATGATGGGGCGCGAATCTTCGTTGTCCTGAAAGGCAATGAATACGTTGGACATGCGGTGTCTCCTTTTTTAATTGAATGCTTCGGTCGCTCAGGCCGCGAGGCCGGCTTTCTTGCAACGCTGGTCGAGACCTGCACGTGCCGCCTGCAGTGCTTGCCGGCCTGGCGCGCCCAGCGCGAGTTCGGCCACCGGTGCGAGTGCCTCCTGGGCGCGATCGGCCCAGGTCTTGACCCAGCCCGAGATCAGTTGGCGGTTGGCATCGGACTCCGCTGCCGCAATCTTGACGACGGCGTCGATCCAGCGTGCGCTCTCGTCGTGCCACTCGGGCATGAAGGCGGTCAGCATGGCCACCGCCGTGCCGCCCTGCAGCACGATCTGGTCGTCCACGAAGCTGCCGTAGATCAGCGGGTAAAGCTGGCCGTCGAGCGCGAGGTTCTGCGCCACGAACAATTCAAACGGGTCTTGCAGCACCAGCGTGTCTTCGACGTAGCGGCGCAGCGGCTGCCAGTTCGCGTCATTGAGCCAGGCGTTCTTGCCGACTTCGAGCACACCGGGCTCGTCGAGCGCCAGGCCCAGGCGGGTGATGAATTGCGCCGCACCCAGGTGGTCCATGGCATGGAACATGGCGGGCGCGGTGAATGGCGTGCCATAACCATAAGCGCCGATCGAGCTGTTGTTCATGTTGCCGCCCCAGGCCACGTGGCGCAGCGGCATCAGCACCTCGCAGGCCTTGGCGCGCACTGCGGCGGGCATCTTGGCCACCAGGCCGCGCGCCTCGACAAACTCGTAGTTGGCCTCCAGCGCATCCTGCTGGCGCGCGCGCGCCATGGTCCAGGTGGCGTAGTAGTACTGGCGCGGGTCGCGCAGCAGGTTCCAGTCGGCCAGCTTGACCGCCGAGCGTGACGCATCAAACACTTCGTGCTCAGGGTCCCAGGTGGGCCGGTAGTGGAAGTTGGCCGACGGCTGCGTGCCGAGGGTGGCTTCCTGGTAGCGCGACGCGGGCTTGTCGTTGCCAACGTATTTAGCCGTATGCGTAAACGTGTTGCGCAAGGACTTGATTTCACGTGTATGAAGATCTACTGACATAAAAACTCTCTCCTCTGTTAAAAGAAACTACGCTGGGGCTGAATCACTTAAGCGCTGCGCGTGCTGCTGGACGCAAAAATCGTCAAAGGCAGACTGCGGCAACATCAAATCAACAAACAACTCCGGCCAGCCGATCGAGAACTCAAAACACACCAGTCCGTCCGGACGCACTTCCTTGACGCGGACAAACTTGCGTGCGATGTCGCAAGTGAGCGCGTCAACTGCGGATGGCATAGGCTTAGTCATACGAGGCACCCTGAATGCCGCTTGATGGCGCGCAGGACCTTGCGGTCGGGACTGATGGTGAAATGGAAGTACATGGGCATGACCTTGCAGGTATTACTTTCATGACATCGCAAGGACCTTGCCAAACGTGGACTGATCTACAAAATTCTCGATATTTATAGGGAAAACACCTATCAATTCCTCTCTATTTTTTCAAATTTCGAAATGAAATTTGCATGTACTAGGGATTTCCCTTGGGTGAAAATTCGATCAAAAACCAGCTAAATTGCGCATTTGAGCCAGCAATACAGGCTGCATTTCACCAAATGATCAAATTTCAGCAGCAATCCTGAAATCTGGCGTGCTATTAAGAATTGATGTATAAATATCGAGAAAATTGCCTTTTAGCCTTACCAAGAGATGATCTGCTTATGAGCCTTAAATATCCCCCGAACGACGATTTGCGGCGCCTGTTGCGTTTTGAGCCGGACAGCGGTGCGATTTGGCTGGGCGATCGGCGCATGGTGCTGATGCACACCATGGCACTGGCCGCGTTGCGCCAGGACTTGATGACTTCAGTCGGCCCAGAGCATGCGCGGCGCATTCTGACGCGCATGGGTTACGCATCGGGGCTGTGCGACGCTGAGTACGCCAGAAAGACGCGGCCCGGTGACTCATTACAAGACAGCTTTTTGGTAGGCCCACAACTGTTCATGCTCGAAGGGGCGGCCCGTGTCACACCGGTCAAGCTCACCTTCGATATCCAGGCGGGCCAGTTTTACGGCGAGTTCAACTGGGAACATTCCTGGGAGGCCTATGCGCACCAACAGATGTTCGGCTTGGATGAAGACCCGGCCTGCTGGACGCTGCTGGGCTATGCCAGCGGCTACACCAGCGCGTTCATGGGGCGTCTGATCCTTTACAAAGAAACCCTGTGCGCCGCGTGTGGTGCTGACCATTGCCAGATCATCGGGCGCCCGATCGAAGAATGGCCTGATGGTGAGGCCCATCGCGTCTACTTCAACGACGACTCCCTGATGGAAAAGATGGAAGCCCTGCAATCGCAGGTGGAGGCCTTGAAGTCGACGCTGGGGCCTGTCAGTCAGGGCGGCCAGTTGATCGGCAACTCTACGGCCTTTCACAAAGCCTACACGCTGATGCAAAAGGTGGCGCAGACCCAAGTCACGGTGTTGTTGACCGGTGAAACCGGCGTCGGCAAGGAACGCTTTGCGCGCGCCCTGCACGAACTATCCACCCGTGCTGATGGGCCTTTTGTGGCGGTGAATTGCGCCGCCTTGCCCTCCGAGTTGATTGAGGCCGAGCTGTTTGGCGTGGAAAAAGGCGCCTACACTGGCGCGCACGCCTCGCGTAGCGGTCGTTTTGAGCGCGCCGATGGCGGTACCTTGCTACTCGATGAAGTGGGCGAGTTGCCTTTGGCTGCCCAGGCCAAACTACTTCGCGTATTACAGGAAGGGGAAATCGAGCGCGTGGGAGGCGAGACGACGCGCAAAGTCAATGTGCGATTGGTGGCAGCCACCAATGTCGACCTAGAACAGGCCGTGCTTGCCGGGCGTTTCCGGCGTGATTTGATGTACCGTCTCAACGTTTATCCCATTTGCATTCCACCGCTGCGCGAGCGCAAGACCGACATTGAGCCACTAGCCCAAGGCATGCTCGCCCGTTTTTGCGCTCTGCACAGCAAGCGTGTCTTGGGTTTTGAAGAACGCGCGCTGCAGGCGCTGCGGCAACACGATTGGCCAGGCAACGTCCGCGAGCTGGAAAACCTGGTGGAGCGTGGCGTGATTCTCGCACGCCAGGCAGGCATGGTTGAAGTTGAACACCTGTTTCCGAACCAGCCCGATTCCGTACAGACTAGCTTGGACGCCCATGGCCAGCTCGCCAGAATGCCAAGTGTGCAAGACGACGACTTGAGCGCGCGCATTCTGGACAGTGGCAGCTCGCTGGAGGACATTGAGGCACGCGTGCTTGACCACGCCGTGGCCCGCGCCCGTGGCAACCTGTCTGAGGCGGCGCGCCTGCTGGGCCTGACCCGCCCCCAATTGGCCTATCGGCAAAAGCACCGGCAGAGTCGCGGCGCTTCTGCGTCTTCGCCAGACCTCAACCGCGAACCGGGAACATTGTGATGTCATCACTCAAACAACGCCTCTATCCACTCCCCGAAACCGCGACGGCTGTACCCCGTACCCTGGTCGAGCGTGCCTACCTGAGCCTGCGCCATGACGTGGTGTGCGGCAAGCTCGCCCCCGGCGAGCGACTGCGCGTAGAGCACCTGAAGGACCAGTACGAGGTCGGCGCCGGCACCTTACGCGAGGCTTTGTCGCTGCTGATGTCCGACGCGCTGGTCACCGCTGAAGGTCAACGGGGGTTTCGGGTGGCACCCATCTCGCTGGCCGACCTGGAAGACGTGACCAACACCCGTGTGATGCTGGAAACCGAGGCCTTGCGCCAATCGATCCGCCATGGTGACGCGCACTGGGAAGCCGCGCTGGTGGCTAGTTACGATCTGCTGACCCAAACTGAAAGCGACCTCGCAGGATCCGACCCCGACCTCTGGGAACGTCGCAACAAAGCCTTCCACGAGGCGCTGATCGGCGCCTGCGATTCAGCCTGGGCAAAATACATCCTGGACATCTTGTACCGCCATGCCGAGCGCTACCGTACCATTAACTGGAAGTTGACTGCGGCTCATGTCAGCGGACGGGACGTACACCGCGAGCACGAAGACATCTTTCGTGCCGCCATCAACCGCCAGGAAGCGCGCGCAGCATTGGCTCTGGAGGCCCATGTGCGCCTGACGCACGACGTCGTTAAACGACAAACGCAGCAAAAAGCAGAAAATTAGCGACAGGCCTTCAGGCCGGGGTTGGTCCCATCGCCTTGAAAGGCGAGGTTTCAAACCAAAGGTGGATTTTCAATCAGTCCATAAGGGCAAGGGCTATTGCGCTGTTCCTGTGTGCTTCGCGGCGTTTCAGGTGCCGGTGCGGCGTGGCTGCAGCCGGGGCCCGATGCGCCGCACCAGTTCCAGCCACAGGCCGCACAGCGCCAACTGGCTGGCCACCACGGCCAGGCCCGCCGCGCCGGGCAGGCCCAAGCCCATGAGTTGGCGCAACCACGGAAGGCCCAGCACCGCCGCCAGCAGCAGCGCCATGGCGGCGGCCATGCGCCACAGCCACGGGTTGGGGGCGGCGAGGCCCCTGAACGCCGACCGCGTCAGGTCGCGGTTGGCCACGATCAGCAGCAGCACGCTGGGCACCAGCGCGCTAAACACCGCGGCGCGCCCTTGCGCCGCGCTCCAGCCTTGCCCCGCGAGCCAGGCAAAGCCCGCCAGCAGCACCGCTGCCACGCCCAGACCCTGCAGCAGCGCATGGCCCAGCGTTGCGGCGGCAAACGGCGAGCTTGATGCCGGGCGTGGCGGGCGACTCATCAGGCCGGGCGCCTCGGGCTCTGCCTCCAGAACGACCGCGCAGGCCGGGTCAATCAGCAGCTGCAGCAGCACGATGTGCACGGGCAGCAGCAGCGCCGGCCACTGCATCAGGGTGGGCACCAGCGCCAGCGCAATGATGGGCACATGCACGGCAAAGACAAATCGCGTGGCTTTGCGGATGTTGTCGTCGATGCGCCGGCCTTGCCGGATGGCGTCCACGATGCGGGCAAAGCTGTCGTCCAGCAGCACCAGCGCGGCCGCTTCCCGGGCCACGTCGGTGCCGCGCTCGCCCATGGCAATGCCCACGTCGGCGGCTTTGAGCGCGGGTGCGTCGTTGACGCCGTCGCCGGTCATGGCCACCACCTCGCCGCCAGCGCGCAGTACCTGCACCAGGCGCAGCTTGTGCGCCGGCAGCAGGCGGGCGCACAGGTCCACCTGTTTCAGCCGCGCGCGCAGGGCCTCGTCAGAAAGCGCGGCCAGCTCGGCCCCGGTGAGGACCTCGGGCCGTTCGGACAAGCCGACCTGGCGCGCAATGGCGCGGGCCGTGGCGGGGTGGTCACCCGTCATCATGATCACCCGCACGCCGGCGCGCCGGCATTCTGCCAGCGCGTCAGGGACCTCGGGGCGCGGCGGGTCGGCCAGGCCGACCAGGCCGAGGAATTCAAAGTCAAAGTCGTGCTGGCTTTGCGGCCACGGCGGCGTGGTATCGGGTGCGGTTGCCGCACCCATCCAGCGCCCCCGCGCCACGCCCAGCACGCGCAGGCCGCGCCCGGCCATGGCTCCGACCTGGCGCTGTATCGCTTCGCGCTGTGCGGCGCCCAGGTGGCACAGGTCGGCCACGGCTTCGGGCGCGCCTTTGGTGGCCAGCAAAAACTGCGACGGGTCGGCGCTGGCGAACACCCGCGTCATCGCCAGAATCTCGCCCGACAGCGCGTATTCAAATTCCGGCACGCGGCCGTCGTGCACATGCTCGGTGCCCGCCAGCCAGCGGTGGCCAAACTGCTGGATCGCCTTTTCCATCGGGTCAAACGGGTCGCCCGGCGTGGCCAGCATCGCAAATTCGGTCAGCCAGTGAAAGGATTCGGGCAGTTCGGTGGCGCGGTCTGGCGTGAAGTGCGCGCTGGCGGTGGCCAGCTCGGCCACCGCCATGCGGTTCAGGGTCAGCGTGCCGGTTTTGTCCACTGCCAGCACCGTGATGGCGCCCAGCGCCTCGACCGCCGAGGTGCGCCGCGTCAGCACTTTCTGCTGTGAAATGCGCCAGGCGCCCAGCGCCAGGAACACGGTCAGGATGACCGGAATCTCCTCGGGCAGGATGGCCATCGCCAGCGCAATGCCCGCCAGTAGGCTGTCCAGCAGCGGCAGGCCGCTCCACCACCAACTCAGCAGCACCTGGCCGCAGGCCAGCACCAGCGCGCCCAGGCCCAGCCGGCGCACCAGCGTGCGCGAGGCCTTTTGCAGCGCCGACGGCGGCTCAACGGTGGCTGCCAGGTCTGCGCCAATGCGCCCGACCGCCGTGGCGCTGGCGGTGGCGTGCACCTCGGCCAGGCCGGCGCCCCGGGTCACGACGGTGCTGGCGTAAAGCATGGCCCCCACGCTTGTCGCTTCGCGTACTGCGCTGCCCCCCAAGGGGGCTGAACTTCGCTTGGGGCGGCCCGGCGCTTCGTTCGTGGCCCCCACGCTTGTCGCTTCGCGTACTGCGCTGCCCCCCAGGGGGGCTGAACTTCGCTTGAGCGGCCCGGCGCTGCGTTCGCTGGCGCCAGCGCTCGCTGCGTCGGGCGTCTTGACCACCGGCACCGATTCGCCGGTCAGCAGCGACTCGTCCACCTCCAGTTGGCCGTCCAGCAGCCGCGCATCGGCGGCGACGCGGTCGCCTTCGCGCAGCACCAGCACGTCGCCGCGCACCACATCGCGCCCTGCAACGCGCAGCGCCTGCCCGCCCCGCAGCACCAGCGCGCGCGGGGCCGACAGGTCGCGCAGCGACTCCAGCGCCCGCTGCGTTTTGCGCTCCTGCGCCAGCGTGATGCCAATCACGACGAATACAAAGCCCAGCAGAAACAGCGCCTCAGCCCGGTCGCCCAGCGCCAGGTAGATGCCACCAGCGGCCAGCAGCATCAGGAACATCGGCTCGGTGATGACCTCGCGCAGGATCGCTGCGCTGGATTTTGGCGCGCTGCCGGGCAGCAGGTTGGGACCGTCGGTAGCCAGGCGCTGCGCGGCTTCGGCGCTGCTCAGGCCCTGCGGCGCGGGCAAGTCGCCGGGCGGCTGCATGCCGCTGCCGAACACCTGCGCGCGGATCTGCGCCCACTGCGCCTCGCTCGGGGCCGCTTCCTCATCAATCGCCAGCGCCGCATGCAGGTCCAGCCGGCCTTGTGCATCAAACACCAGCCAGCTGCAGGTTTCGTTGACGACGTCCTGCGGCTGGTTGCCAACGATGCGCAAGTACCAGTCCACCAGCATCAGGCGAAGGCCGGCCAACTCGGGTGCGGCCGCTTGATGGCGGGCGAGCGCAACGTAGCGCTCATGTGCCAGCGGCTGCACGCTGCCGTCGTCGCCCAGCAGAAATAAACGGGTTTCATGGCCGGTGGCCGGTGGGGGGCGCCGCGCCTCGCCTGCGGTGATGGTTGCCATCATGCCGGCCCTGCGTACACCGGCGCGAAGCCGCCACCGGGCGTGCGGAAGTTGGTGGTCTGGCCCTGGTAGAGGCGTGCTGCCACCCACTGCACCTGGCCGTCGTAGGTGTAGTCGCGCAGGTCAAACTTCAGCACCTGCGCTGGTTCCTGGTCAGAGATGGTGCGCTCGCCGGGGCTGACCAGCGCCTGCGCGACGTAATCGCCCGAGAGAATTTCCTGCCAGACGCGCTGCGTCAGCTTGTCTCCGCGATAGGCGGCGCGGCCGCCGAAGCCGGCGAACGGCTTGAAGAACAGGCGCTTGCGATCGCGCCACAGCCGCTCTGCATTCTCCGGCTCCACCACTTCGGTGTGCGGAATGCTGGCCAGCAGCACCGCCTGCGTGGCCTGTGGCACACCGAGCGCCTGAAGCCGCGCCGCATCGCTGAGCAGGGTCAGGTTGCGCTTGTCCGCATACAAGGCGTGCGCCTGCGGGTGCGGCGTGAGCACCATGGCGTGTTGCAGGTAGGCCGCGCGCAGCGTGGCGCTGGCAGGTGAGGTGAGCGAAAAATCCGTCAGGCGGTTGTAAACCAGGTCGATGGCCAGCTCGCCATGCCGGAGCACGCCGTCCCGCAGGGTGAAGTCTGCCGGGTCGGCAATCACGGCCTGCAGCCCGTGGCGCCTGAACAGTTGCTGGAACAGCAAAAACTCGGGGTACAAATACTGCTGCGCGGGGGCCTCGTCGACGATGGCGATGCTGCGCAGCGGCCGGTCATGGCTTGACAGCGCCCACTCGCGGCGGAACATCGCCACGATGCGGTCTTCCAGCGCATCGGCCGTGGCTGGCGTCGGCAACAGATGCTCCATCGCCGGGCAGCAGGCCCGTTGCGCCCGCGTCAGCACGGCGTTGAGCATCGCGCCGCCCGCATTGGTGTTGATCTCAATGAGCCCAAAGCCGCCCTCGGTGACATGAAAGTCGTAGCCGAAGAACACGCCCCTGGCGCCGCCCGGATCATGCCGCGCGATGGCGGGCGCCTGGGCCAGCACTTGCGCACGGTAAGCCGGCAGCGCCACCACCGACTCGATGGCCCGCACCAGCTCAGCCATGCGCGCCAGGTGGGCCTGCGACACAAACACGGGGCGCGCCGCGAACAGGTAGGGGCAGCGCTCGCGTACCAGTTCAAACAGACCCGGCTGGCCGATCTCGGATTCCAGGGCCCGGCCCAGCGCCCCGGTGTCCAGGCTGATGCAAAAGCACGCGCTGTTGAGCGCCTCGACCGACACGCCG
>NZ_JAUXNA010000122.1 GCF_030682935.1 Polaromonas sp. | reverse complement strand
CGGCGTTGCGGGCAGCCATCTGCAGGATGGCGGCAATCGTGCCGGCGTTGTGCCCGGCAAATTGCGGATACACCGCGTCGGGCGCGGCCAGCAGCGCCTGCGCGCAGGCGAGGTAAGACACGTCGGTGTGGTGCTTGTGGGTGAACACCGGGTAATGCGGCAGGCCCATTTCCTGGGCACGCTTGATTTCGGAATCCCAGTAGGCGCCCTTGACCAGCCGGCACATCAGCCGCAGTTTGTATTTGCGGCCGATGCCGATGACATGCTCGATCAGTTCGAGCGCGCGGGTCTGGTAGGCCTGCAGCGCCAGGCCAAAGCCCTGCCACTGCGGCAGGTGCTGCGCGACTTGGGCGGCCAGGGCTTCAAACACGTCGAGCGACAGTTCCAGCCGGTCCACTTCCTCGGCGTCAATCGTCAAATTGATATTGGCCTGGGCCGCCAGTTCGCACAGGCCCCAGACGCGTGGCACCAGCTCAGCCATGACGCGCGCGCGCTGCGCATCTTCGTAGCGCGGATGGAGGGCGCTGAGCTTGATGGAAATACCATCATTTTGCTCACATGCGCTTGTTTGACGGGCGCTAGAAGCTATTGATTTAATAGCGCTGGTATAGCTTTCAAGATAATGCAGCGCATCGGCATCGGTGCGCGCGCCCTCGCCCAGCATGTCGTAGCTGAACACCAGCCTGGCCGTTTTCCTGCGGGCCGCGTCGGCTTCCTTCATGGCGTCGCCTATGGTCTGGCCGAGCACAAACTGACGCCCCAGCAGCTGCACCGCGCGCACGGTGGCGGCGACCACGGTGCGTGCACCGAGCTTGGCCCGGAGGCCGGGCTGGCCGTCCTCGGGCAAAAATTTCTTGGACAGCGCAATCGCCGAGGACGACAGGCGTTGCAGCACGCCGTCGCCGGCCGCGTCGAAATCGGCGCGGCCGAGCTGGTCAGCCGTCAGCGCAATAGCGGTTTCAGCATCGGGCACCCGCAGCAAAGCCTCGGCCAGGCGCATCAGGGCCAGGCCTTCGGCGCTCGATATCGGGTATTCCTTGAGCAGGCTTTCCATGGCCCAGAACGGCGGGGGGTTATCGCGCACGGCCTGCACCCACGGCTGCGCCGCCTGGGCGGCGGCGGCCCAGTCGAGCGCGCCCGCCAGGCGCTGCAGGTAAAGCGTCACGATCTCGGCCTCGGGGCGGTAGGGAAAGGGCAGGCGGGGGACGGCAGGCATAAAAAACTCCATCAAAGGGTGAAGAAAGGGACCAATTCAATGCCCTGATATTCCATGGAAGGCCATAAAATTTCCCGCTAAATTTCAAGAATTTACCGAATAATTCACTACCCATGCACAAAACACTGCCAGACATCGACCGCCTTGACCTGAAAATCCTGAATGTTCTGCAGCAGGATGGCCGTCTCTCCAACCTCAAGCTGGCCGAAAGCGTGGCCCTGTCGCCCACCGCCGTGCTGGCGCGGGTGCAGCGACTCACGCGGGACGGGTTCATTCTGGGCTATGAGGCGCGGCTGAACCCGCTAAAACTGGGCGCCGGCATGATGGTGTTTGTCGAAGTGCTGCTGGACCGCACCACGCCCAACGTGTTTGAAGCCTTCAAGGCGGCGGTGCAGGTACACCCCCAGATCATGGAATGCCACATGGTGGCGGGCGGCTTTGACTACCTGCTCAAGACCCGCATGGCCGACATGGCGGCTTACCGCTCGTTTGCCGGCACCGTGCTGTGGCAACTGCCCGGCGTGCGTGAAACCCGCACCTACGCGGTGATGGAAGAGGTCAAAAACACCCACCGGCTGGCGCTGGGGGTTTGATCAGCGGCCGCCAAAAATGGCGGTACCCACCCGCACCATGGTGCTGCCGGCATGGATGGCCGCTTCAAGGTCGGCCGTCATGCCCAGCGACAGGGTGTCCAGGGGCACGGGCAGCACCCCCGCATTATTTATAGCATCAAATAAGGCCTTAGCCCTTTCATGCAGGGCGCAAGCAGCTACAAAATCAGGAGCAGGCTCGGGAATCGCCATCAAACCGCGCAGGGTCAGGCCGGGCAGCTGCGCGACCGCTTGCGCCAGCGCCAGCACGTCGGCGGGCGCCAGGCCCGATTTGTTGGCGCCCCCATCCACGTTGACCTGCAGACACACTTGCAGGGACGGCAAATGCGGTGGCCGCTGCTCGCTCAGGCGCTGGGCAATCTTGAGCCGGTCGACCGACTGCACCCAGTCAAAGTGCTCGGCGACGAGCCGGGTTTTATTGCTTTGCACCGGGCCGATGCAGTGCCACTCCAGCGCCAGCCCCCCCGCCGGGGTGCCCGCCTGGCAGCTGCGCAGCGCCAGAATCTTGTCGACGCCCTCGGCGACGTAGTTTTCTCCGAACGCGTATTGCCCGGCCGATACTGCCTCGATCACCGCATCGGCGTCAAAGGTCTTGGAAACGGCCAGCAGGCGCACACTCGCCGGGTCGCGTCCGGCGGCCTGGCACGCCGCAGCGATGCGCGCGCGGACAAGCTGAAGATTCTGGGCAATCGTAGTCATAATCGCACTGTAATCCCAGTTACAAACAAAAACTCAATTTCGACCTCCAAGGACCCCCGGGATGGACATCACGCAGCTGCTGGCCTTTAGCGTCAAGAACAAGGCGTCCGACTTGCATTTGTCGTCGGGTTTGCCGCCCATGATCCGTGTAAACGGCGATGTCCGGCGCATCAACATCGATCCGCTGGACCACAAGCAGGTGCATGCCATGGTGTACGACATCATGAATGACACCCAGCGCAAGTACTACGAAGAATTTCTGGAGGTCGATTTCTCGTTCGAGATTGACGGCCTGGCGCGCTTTCGCGTCAATGCGTTCAACCACAACCGGGGGGCAGGCGCGGTACTTCGGACCATTCCATCCAAAATCCTGACGCTGGAACAACTGGGCGCACCCAAGATTTTTGGCGACCTGGCGCTCAAGCCGCGCGGCATGGTGCTGGTGACCGGCCCCACGGGGTCGGGCAAATCGACCACACTGGCGGCCATGGTCAACTACCTCAACGAAACCGAGTACGGCCACATCCTGACAGTCGAAGACCCGATTGAGTTTGTGCACGAGTCCAAGAAATGCCTGATCAACCAGCGCGAGGTCGGCCCGCACACGCTGAGTTTCAGCGCCGCCCTGAAGTCGGCGCTACGCGAAGACCCGGATGCGATTTTGGTGGGCGAAATGCGCGACCTGGAGACCATTCGCCTGGCCATGACGGCCGCTGAAACCGGTCATCTGGTGTTCGGCACGCTGCACACGTCGAGCGCCGCCAAAACCGTCGACCGGATCATTGACGTGTTTCCCGCCGAAGAAAAGGAAATGATCCGCTCCATGCTGTCCGAATCGCTGCAGGCCGTGATCTCGCAAACGCTGTGCAAGACCAAAGACGGCTCGGGCCGGGTCGCGGCCCACGAAATCATGCTGGGCACCAGCGCCATCCGCAACCTGATCCGGGAAGCCAAGGTCGCGCAAATGTATTCCTCCATCCAGACGGGCAACAGCGTGGGCATGCAGACGCTGGACCAGAATCTGACCGACCTGGTCAAGCGAAACGTGATTTCCGCCGCGGAAGCACGCAGCAAGGCCAAGATTCCTGAAAACTTCCCGGGCTGATCTGCCGGGCACCAGAAGGACACATCCATGAAAGGCTTACTCGGACTGCTCAAGAGGTCCACCCCGCGCCAGGGTGACGACGACCGCCCGGACTCGCTGATGTTTACCACGGCGTTCGCCGACCAAGGCGTCAATCCATCGATGCTGGTGCCCTGGGAAGCGCGCGCCAACGAGATCGGCGCCAAGCGCCTGTCCGCATCCCGGGGCAGCAAGCTGCTGCAGGCGCTGTGGTCCAAGGACAAATACATGATGCGCCTGGCCACCGACGCCGTGCCCCGGCTGGAGCAGTTTTTTGACTTCGCCACGGTGCAGGCCAATCGCGACATCATCCGGCAAGAAGAGTACGGCAACTTCATGATCGTGTTGCTGACCGGCACCATCGCGGTGGACCGGGTGCAGCCCTGGGGGACGCGCCTGCGCCTTGCGGAAGCGCGTCCCGGCGACATCCTGGGTGAAATGTCACTGCTGGACAGCGGCATGCGTTTTTCAGCCTGCAGCTCGCTGACCGAATGCGAGATTGCCATACTGAGCGCGCAGGCGCTCGACGACATGATGGCGGCTGATGCCGCGCTGGCGGCCAGCCTGATCGCACTGCTGGCGCGCAAGCTGTCGCTGCGCCTGAGGGTAGTCAGCGCCCGGCTCTCAGAAAACAAGAACTAAGCGCTATCCGCACCCCGCAGAAGACCCAAAGGACACGTCATGGAACGCGACCAGGCCAGTAAATTCATCAACGACCTCCTGCGGCTCATGGTCAGCCGCAATGGCAGCGACCTGTTCATCACCGGAGACTTTCCGCCCGCGATCAAGGTGGACGGCAAGATGACCAAGGTGTCCTCCCAGGCGCTCAATGCCAGTCATACGCTGGCGCTGGCCCGCGCCGTCATGAACGACAAGCAGGCCGCCGAGTTTGAACGCACCAAGGAATGCAACTTCGCGATCTCGCCGCCCGGCGTGGGGCGTTTTCGCGTCAATGCCTTTATCCAGCAGGGCAAGGTGGGCATGGTGATACGGGTGATCCCGGCGGCGTTGCCGACCATTGACGCGATGGGCATGCCCCAGGTGCTCAAGGACGTGACGATGACCAAGCGGGGACTGGCGATCCTCGTTGGCGCAACCGGCTCGGGCAAGTCCACCACGCTGGCGGCCATGGTCGACTGGCGCAACGAGCAATCGTTTGGCCACATCATCACGATTGAAGACCCAGTGGAGTTTGTCCATGCGCACAAAAATTGCGTCATCACGCAGCGCGAAGTGGGACTGGACACCGACAGCTGGGCCGCCGCGCTCAAAAACACGCTGCGCCAGGCGCCTGACGTGATACTGATGGGCGAGATACGCGACCGCGAAACCATGGAACACGCCCTCGCGTTTGCCGAAACCGGCCACCTGTGCCTGGCCACCCTGCACGCCAACAGCGCCAACCAGGCGCTGGACCGGGTCATCAACTTCTTCCCGGAGGAGCGCCGCACCCAGTTGCTGATGGACCTGTCGCACAACCTCAGAAGCATGATTTCGCAGCGGCTGATCCCCAAACAGGACGGCAAGGGCCGCCATGCCGTGTTTGAAGTCATGCTCAATTCGCCGCTGATTTCCGACCTGATCTCCAAAGGCAATGTGCTTGAGATCAAGGAGATCATGAAGAAAAGCCGCAACATGGGCATGCAGACCTTTGACCAGGCGCTGTTTGACGCCTTTGAAAGCAACCACATCAGCTACGAAGACGCCTTGCGCAATGCCGACTCGGTGAACGACCTGCGGCTGCAGATCAAACTCAATTCGCAGCGCGCCAAATCGACAGATCTGGCAGCGGGCACGGAAAGCTTCGCCATTGTCTAAACCCTCGGGCGGCGCCTGTCAAAAACCCGCCCACTCTCACTCCCCACCATGTCCAGCACCCTAGCCAAAACCTACGAAGCTTCCCTCCCGCGCAAAGTCGCCTTTCTGGGCCTGGGCGTCATGGGTTATCCCATGGCCGGCCATCTGGCGCTGGCGGGCCACCAGGTGACGGTATACAACCGCAGTGCCGCAAAAGCGCAGGCCTGGGTCACAGAATTCAAGGGCGCTTCGGCCGCCACGCCGCGCGAAGCTTCGGCGGGTGCCGACATCGTGTTTAGCTGCGTCGGCAACGACGACGACCTGCGGGCCGTCACGCTGGGCGCGGACGGCGCGTTTGCGGGCATGGCGCCCGGCGCCATTTTTGTGGACCACACCACAGCCTCGGCCAACGTCGCCCGGGAACTGTATACAGCCGCAAAACACATCGGCCTGCATTTCATCGATGCGCCGGTGTCAGGCGGACAGGCGGGCGCCCAGAACGGTGCACTGACGATCATGTGCGGCGGCGATGCGGCCGCGTTCGAAACAGTTAAACCGGCAGCCATGGCGTTTGCCAAAGCCTTCACGCTGATGGGCGAAAGCGGCGCCGGGCAGCTCACCAAAATGGTCAACCAGATCTGCATTGCCGGCCTGGTGCAGGCCCTGAGCGAAGCCGTGGCTTTTGGCCAGAAAGCCGGGCTGGACGTGAACCAGGTGCTGGACGTGATAGGCAAGGGCGCGGCACAAAGCTGGCAGCTCGACAACCGCGGCAAAACCATGGTGGCCGACCAGTTTGATTTCGGCTTCGCGGTCGACTGGATGCGCAAGGACCTGGGACTGGTGATGGACGAAGCCAAGCGCAACGGCGCCCGCTTGCCCGTCACGGCCCTGGTGGACCAGTTTTATGGCGATGTACAGGCCATGGGCGGCCAGCGCTGGGATACCTCCAGCCTGATCAAGCGCCTGAAATAGACCCCGCCGCCACCAACAGGGCCGTTGCCGGCCCAGCCAGCGACCGGGTCTCTTTAGCCCCCGGAGGCCTTGGGAGGCGCAACTTGCGGCCTGGCTGCATTCGGAAACATGCGCGCCAGCTCGTCTTCGCTGATGATTTCAAAGATACGCACCACCTTTTGCACGCCGGGCGTGGCACGCGCCACAGCCGTGGCGCCGTCCGCCTCGCGGCTGGTCACGCGCCCCATCAGGTAGGTGGTGCCGTGCTCGGTCACCACCTTGAAGACATTGAAATGCAGATCACGGGCATCCAGCAGCATGGCCTTGACGCGGCCGGTGATCAGCGCGTCCGACGATTGCTCCACCAGCGAGGGACTGTTCATGACCGCCAGCTCGTTGACCACCGACACCACATTTTGTACACCGGCCACCACCTGCTCGACCAGTTGTTTGTCCTGCAGGCTGGGCACTTCGCCGGTCAGCAGCACCTGGCGGTTGTAACTGGTGACGCTGACGCGCACACGTGTGCCGACGGCGGAACGAATCCGGCTGCGGGCCCGCAATTCGATCCCCTCGTCTTCAAGCTGAATACCCGAGGTACGGCGGTCGGTGGCGACCATGGAGCCCCCGGCCACCGCGCCGCCCACCACCAGCGGGACGCAGGCGGTCAGCGCGCCGGACAGCAAGACCGCCGCGCCCAGCGACAAAGCCAGGCGTTTCATCGCAACATGTTTCATACTGAAGTCTCCTGATCGCCAAGTAACTGGGTGTCCACGCCGTCGCAAATGCAGTGCAGGACGAGCAGGTGCACCTCCTGGACGCGCGCGGTTCGCTCATGCGGCACGCAGATATGCACATCGGTTTCACGCAAGGCAGCAGTCATTTTTCCGCCGCCCCGGCCGGTCAGGGCCACCACCGTCATCTCGCGCTCGTGGGCCGCTTCGACGGCAGCCAGCACATTGGCCGAATTGCCGCTGGTGCTGAGGGCAAGCAGCACATCGCCAGCGCCGCCCAGCGCGCGGATCTGCTTGGAAAAAATCACGCTGAAGTCGTAGTCGTTGGCAATGGCTGTGAGGATGGAGCTGTCGGTGGTCAGTGCAATCGCACCGAGCTCGGGCCGTTCGCGCTCGTAACGGCCCACAAATTCGGCGGCGAAATGCTGGGCATCGGCCGCCGAGCCCCCATTGCCGCAGGCCAGCACCTTGCCGCCACTGGTGACGCTGGCCAAAATGGCCTGCACGGCGGCCGCGATGGGTTTGGACAAAACCTGAGCCGACTGGTATTTGAGGTCGGCGCTGTCGATAAATTGCTGTTCGATTCGTTGTTCAAGCATGCACCCATGATACCGGGTCATGGTGCGCCGCAGCCCCGGCAAGGGGCTTGCCCGGCCTTGGCGCAGGGCTTGGTTACAAATTATCCGCATCCACCCGGCATGGGCAGCGGGCATCAGGACGCATCAAACGCGGCGGGCAGCCATTCAATCTGCGCCCCTTGCACCAGCAGCACATCAAAGCGGCAAGGCGGCGGGCTGGCAAAGCGCATCAGGTAGTGGCGGGCCGCCAAGATAATGCGCTGCTGCTTGACGGCGCTGATGCTGGCCCCCGCGCCCCCGTGCGAGGCGCCCGAGCGCTGACGGACCTCGACAAACACCAGCGTGCCGTCGGACGCCCGCATCACCAGGTCAATCTCGCCGCCGCCGCGCCCCGGCGTGCGGTAATTGGCCTCGACAAAGCGCAGCCCGGCACCAACCAGGTAGGCGCGCGCCGCCAACTCCGCCGCATCGCCGCGCGACTTGGTGGTAATCTGCCGTGGCACCGCCGGGGGCGCATCGCCTGCGCTCTCGGCAACGCTTTGTGCGCTGCCGTCTGGCGGCGACTTGACCACCTGTTTTCTGGAAAACCACATTGAACGCTTCTTTCGAATTGGCACTGGATGCGGCGCGCGCTGCGGCGAGCATGCAGCATTATCCAGAAGCCACGCTGTACGTGGTGGCCACCCCTATTGGCAACCTGGCCGACATCACCCTGCGTGCCCTGCATGTGCTGCAGCGGGTGGACGCGATTGCCTGCGAGGACAAGCGCCACACGCAACCCCTGCTGCGCCAATACGGCATAGAAACCGGGGCCGCCAAGCCCTTGTTGGCCGTGCACCAGCACAACGAAGCCGAAGCCGCCGGGCTGATCGTGGAGCGGCTGCAGCGCGGCGAGCGCGTGGCCTATGTCAGCGATGCCGGCACGCCGGCCGTGAGCGACCCGGGCGCACGCCTGGTGGCCGCCGTGCGCGCCGCCGGGCTCAAGGTGATGCCACTGCCGGGCGCCAGCAGCGTCACCACCGTGCTGAGCGCCGCAGGCGTGACCCGGGCCGAAGGCGGCGCGGACAACGCCACCGGTTTTGTGTTTGCCGGATTTTTGCCGAGCAAGGCCGGCGAACGCGACCAGGCCATCCAGGCGCTGCGCGCCGACACGCGCGCCACCGTGATTCTGGAGGCGCCGCACCGCATCGAGGCGCTGGCGCGCGCCATGGCCGTGCTGCAAGGCCGGCTGCTCACGGTGGGCCGCGAACTCACCAAGCAGTTTGAAGAAATTGCCACCGTGCCGGCGCAGGACTTTGCCGCCTGGCTGGCGGCCGGGCCGCAGCGCACGCGCGGCGAGTTTGCGCTGGTGCTGCATGCGTCGGCGCCGCAGGAAAGCGCTGAAGACAGCACCCGCGTGCTGCAACTGCTGCTGGCCGAACTGCCCCTGAAAACCGCGGTGAAGCTGGCCGCAGACATCACGGGGGCACCGCGCAACGAGCTGTATGACACCGCCCTGAAGCTGAAAAAAGAATGAACCCGAACGCCGACCAGCTCTGGCGCGGGCCGCGCTGGGCGCTCGCCGCGCTGCTGGCCGTGCTGGGCATGCTGGGGCCGTTTTCGATTGACACCTACCTTCCGGGCTTCGCGGGCATCGCGCAGTCGCTGGGGGCGTCGCCCGTCGAAATGCAGCAAACGCTGTCGGCCTACCTGTTTGGCTTTGCGTTCATGAACCTGTTTCACGGCGCGCTGGCCGACAGCTTTGGCCGGCGTCCGGTGGTGTTGTGGGGCATTGCCATGTTCACGCTGGCATCGGCGGGCTGCGCGCTGTCGCAGAGCATTGAGCAGTTGGTGTTCTTCCGGGCCTTGCAGGGTCTGTCAACCGGTGCCGGCATCGTGGTGTCGCGGGCCGTGATACGTGACATGTACCCGCCGGCTCAGGCCCAGAAAGTCATGAGCCAGGTCACCATCTACTTCGGCGTGGCGCCAGCGCTGGCACCGATTGTGGGCGGCTGGCTGTTTGTGCATCTGGGCTGGCACAGTATTTTCTGGTTTCTGACGGCAGTGGGCCTGGTGCTCTGGGGCACCAACTACCGGTTTTTGCCGGAAACCCTGCCACCGCAGGACCGCCAGCCCTTTGAAGTGCGCCACCTGATGCGCGGCTACTGGCAACTCGGTTCGAGTCCGCGCTTTTTGCTGCTGGCGCTGGCCAGCGGTGTGCCGTTCAATGGCATGTTTCTGTATGTGCTGTCGGCGCCGGCCTTCCTTGGCGATCTTCTGGCCTTGCAGCCTACCGAGTTTTTCTGGTTTTTCATGCTCACCATTTCCGGCATCATGCTTGGGGCCTGGCTGAGCGGGCGGCTGGCGGGGAAAATCGCGCCCAAGCAGCAAATCCGCCATGGCTTTGTCATCATGCTGGTGACGGCGTTGCTGAACCTGGCGGCCAACCTGCTGTTCACCGCCCATGTGTCATGGGCCTTGTTTCCGATTGCCGTGTTTGCCTTTGGCTGGGCGCTGATGGTGCCTGTCATCACGCTGCTGGTGCTTGACCTCTACCCCGAGCGGCGCGGCATGGCGTCTTCCCTGCAGGCCTTTATCGGCTCCAGCGCCAACGGCGTTGTGGCCGGCGTGATCGCGCCGCTGGTCATGCACTCGGCGCCCGCGCTGGCGGCAGTCTCGCTGGGCATGCTGTGCATCGGACTGGCGGCGTGGCTGTATCTGCACCACCGCTGGCCTGAGATTGGCCGGGCGGTGTCGGGGGAATAGCACGCGGGAACGGGCCGTCAGCCCGCATCCAAAACAACTACCGTACATAAAATGATGACAAAATAGGCCTCCAGCGCATATGAATACTGCGCCAACAGCTCCTTATTCAATAGCATTGATCCAGCCACCAAGCGCCATCACCCGGACCCGGTGCAGCCCAAAAGCCACGCTCAGCGGTCGGGCAGTTCCAGGGGCAACTCCATGCCCTGACCGGTGCGCTGCACCACGTTGCGGCCGTCCAGATAGACCCAGAAGTACATGCTCTGAAAATTGTCAAGCCAGCGGTAGTTCATGATGTCGCCGCGCCAGGACGCCACGCGGTCCACCGCAGCGGGCGGACCGAACTCGCGCTCCACATCCTCACGCGTCCACTGACCCAGCTCGATTTTTGAAAACTCCTGGAGGTTCAGGACTTGCCGGACCGCGACCACCCGGCCTGCGGCATCCAGATCCACCATCACGGCGGTCTGGCCGGCCGGCTGCCTCGAATACTGCAGCCGGATCCCCGCGTTCAGCGGCAGCACCCGAGATGGCGTGCCGTAACGAGCCACGACGTCCTCGCGCGACATGCCTGGCTGCAGCGCACTGAAGGAGGCGCACCCCGCCATGAACAACACGGCCAGCGCTAGGCTGAAAAAGGTTTTGACGACTTTCATGGCGCACTCCTATGGCATCCGAAATTTTGACAGCCTCCATTTCATCACGCGCCCGGCGATCCCTGTTCGGCCCGATTTTCATCCCGCAGCGGGCACGCCCCTGACCGGGCGGGCTTGCGCGGCCGAATGGCACACACGTTACAGCACGCGCTCAGGAAGCTATCCAGTCGCGCGACCGGTCGCTTTGCTGTTTCAGTGCGCCGTGGCGGACGGCATGTTGACCTTGAAGCCATACGGACGGATCAAGGCGATGGAAGGCGTGACCGACCAGCGCAGCGTTCACAGCGCCTGTACCTGATGCCCTGGCCGTGAACGCAAGAAGTCAATAATTGGTGCGGCTGGCGGGGATCGAACCCACGACCCTTCTGCCTACTACCTCATCGCAAAGCAAGCATTATGTAGCAGGACTTTGTAGCACGCGTCACGCCTATTGACCTATAGGTCCCGGATGGTCGTCGGCTTTATTGGTCATATGCTCAAGTCGCCACTGCATCAGAACCCTGGCCTGGCTGACCGGCATATCGTCTTCTGAGATAGACATACAGCGCTTAAGGACGATGTCAGTCCCAGCTTTCAGCCGGTCTTCGCAAATTTTTTCGACAGCTTGAACGACCGCCTCGGCGGCTTCGGCAGACGCGTCAGGATCATCCCCGGGCGCGTATACAAGAACAATGCTAAGCGTGTAGGGGTCTCCCGCAGGCCGCTCAACGACCTGACCGGCGTCGATGTCAAAGTTGACGAAGGAAATTAATCCGCCATGAGGCTCTAGGGTTTTCGCCAGCCTTACGTCGAGCTTGGTGGCCCTCATTCGATCTACAAATGCATCTGTAAAGGCGCTACGGTTATAGCGGGCACTCAACCAGCTCCGCAGGACCCCAAGCCCTTTGCCATCGAGGACAAACGCTGAGTCTGGCTCGTATTGGGCTAATTTACTTTTTGGGACGAAAAGTTTATTGGTCGAGACTAATTCAATGATGACTTCGCCGCCATCACGAACCATAGGCAAGTGGAGAGTTCGAGGTGCCTTACCCCATGTGAAATTTCCGTCAGGGACTGCTACCAACCTACCCACAATCACTTCAACATGAGGCTCGACATCCAGGTTATCGACGGCCACATCGCAGTCGTGACTAATTACCACGACAGTCGTAGCTACCTCATCAACCGGATTTTTGAGTCCGAGCGCGGCGACGGCATGTGCATCCAGCACATGGCCTTGCCTCCATGACGTTTCTCTCGTCCACTGCTTGAACTGCTGGCCCTGCATTCAGTTCATGCACTCTCGTTAACAGAGGGAGTCCCTACATCTGAAACGTCCAGACGCGCCTTGCGACCGCCCAGAAGGTCGTCTAGCTTGGCTCTCGACTCGGTTGCCCGTTGGCTGATCCGGACGAGCTTCTTGGCCATTTCCCGGCCATCAGCCCCTTCACGGAGCAACTGCAACAAGGACTTGCCCTGCGACACAGTGCGATCAAGCGAAAGGGATGTAGGCTTGAACCCAAGCTCTGAAAACATGCGGGCGGCCTCTGCCAATTGCGCGAGTTTGGCCTGATGAGCCTCTTTGGGGGTTTCCCCTTCGAGCCAGTTGTAAAGCGTCTGCCGGGAAACACCAAAAACCTCTGGCAAGCGTGTCATGGTTCGGCCAAAGCCGGCCTTGACCTCTTGCATTAGTTTGGCGAACGGCGCTTTTTCCAACTGCACATCAGTCGGCACAACTTCTAACGGCTGGTAACCCATGCGCTTGAGATAGTAGCCTCCGCTCTCAATACCACCCGTGCCTACCGCACCAATGTTCGGAAGAGGACGCCCCTCTACCGATGCCCGGCCATAAATGGCCGGAGCCGGATGGTAGCCAATACCGACTTGACCACTCGCAGTTCCTGCAAAAAGCAGAGATTCAATCATTTTTCATCCCAGACGTTAAAGGCGTGCTCAGTCACTACGGCCCGGAACGCAATCCGAATGACATCATGGATTGCGTTTAACTGTTTACCGATATGATCCGCGGAGAAAACTTCTCGGCCCTCGATAAAGCCATCTGTGTCCACCATGGCATGGCGGCCAGAGTAGCTCAAAAACCGTGGATTTATCGACATTTCTTCTGGCTGCATGTCAGGAGGAAAAGGCAAACTACCGTCCTGAATGACGACCCGGGACAGCAGGCGAACACCATCGACTTCATGCAGTGTTTCTGTGAATGAGTGAAGGGCCTTTCCGGACAACCGAGCACTCAAGCCCCGCACTTCTTCCGCAAGGTAATCATCCAAGGTATCGTTATTTTTTGGAGTGACATGATCTAAATAGCGCAAGCCAACCCGCTCAGTGAAATCGAGCTGAACCATTTGATTAACGAGCAAAAGTCCTTTTAGGAACATCGCCGAGAAGGCTTCAAAAGTTCCATAGTCCGTGGACTGCAGCGTTAGGGCTTCCGCCGCTAGAACAAAACAGTGCTTCTTGTCGGTTGTCCCGAAGAAAAAGCGTTCAGTCGTCGCTGTTGTTGGTATCGTTTTTCCGTCTTGCGTTGCAATCTGGAGAACCATGGACTTTCGTGTCACGAAGTCGGGAAAGCCAGTTTTTCGCATTTCATCCTGAATGGATGGCAAGTATTCGGAGAGTTTCAATATTGCGTTGAAGCGGACCTGAACCAGAGTGAAATAGACAGGCGGGTTCTTCAGCGGGGTCCCCATGATCTTCTCCAATGTATTACGTAAGCAAGTTTACACTCTGATTGACAAATCTAGGCAAATATTTTTGCTCTCCCATGGATTTTCAAAAAACTGTTACGGGACAACAACTTACGCATCAGTCCAACCTTTAGCCCCCCCAGAAGGGATCAAGCCTGCAGCGCCTCAACCCGGATAAGTAACCGCTGAACCTGAGCCAGCAACCATTTCCCCCCACGAGGGGCCACCACTCCTGCCGCGTTAAGCTCCGCCAAGGTCGGAGCCGACCAGGATATAGCCTGACACATTCACTAGGCGGCAATACAGCTTCAGACTGTAGGTGGCCGCAATGCGCAGCAGCCAATTACGCTCTACACCAATCAAAGCGGCGGCATCGGCAACAGTTAAGTACCCACCCGCAGTCAACGCCGGGGCCTTGTCAATCAGTTTCAGGACATCAGAATTCATGGCAACAGGTTCTAACGCCAAAAGCTGCCGCCTCCAGCCTGCCACCAGAACCGCCCCCACCAGCTTGGCAATATGCAATTCGTGGGTCTTGCAAGATTGAATGAACTCGCGCCGCCCTGTCGCCTCACGTAATCGCGCCGGAACGACCAGACGCGCCCACCACACGCCCCCTCGACGCGCAAGATGCTCTGCCATGCTTCACCTTTTGTAGCGTAGCGATGTAGCAGACGGCACAAAACCAGAAAAGTCCCTTGGAATCAAGGGCTTAGGTAAGGCTGGTGCGGCTGGCGGGGATCGAACCCACGACCCTTGGCTTCGGAGGCCAATACTCTATCCACTGAGCTACAGCCGCAACGCTGAATAATGATTTGCTCCCAGTCTGCAGGGGGTGCAGCCGGGAGTGTTTGTGCTGTGTGCACGAACTACGTCACACAACGACGCTCATTCTATCAGCCAGCCGTGCCTCTTCTCGATTTACAAGGCCCGTGGCTATAATCCGCAGTTGCTGAGCAGACGCTGTAGCACTCCCCGATAGCCCCGATTTTTAGTTTTTTGAGGATGCCATGAGCGCAAACGACCACAACACGGCCCACGAAGAAGCCCACACTGGCCCGATCAAAACCCCACAGCAATTGCTGGCAGCGGTCTTTTTCTCTTTTGTGGTGCCCATTTTTGCCATCATCGGGCTGGTGTATTACGTGACCTCGGCCAACAAGCCTTCCGCTGGCGTGGATAACTCTGAAAGGGCTGTCGCTCAGCGCATTCAGAAAATCGGGACGATTGAAATTCGTGATGCCAACCGCCCGCTCAAGTCCGGAGAAGAGGTTTACAAAGCACAGTGCGTGGCTTGCCATGACTCCGGCGCCGCAGGTGCACCCAAGTTTGGCGACGCCGCAGCTTGGGCACCCCGCCTCGCGACGGGTTTTGAAGCGCTCTGGAATTCGGCCCTCAAAGGCAAAAACGCCATGGCTGCACAGGGCGGCGGCGACCACAACGACATCGAAATTGCCCGCGCCGTGGTGTACCTGACAGCCGCTGCGGGCGGAAAATTTACGGCACCTGCAGCGCCTGCGCCCGCCGCTGACGCGGCGGCAAGCCCGGCGATCGAACCCGTGGTTACTGCAGCAGCACCTGCAGCGGCTTCACCGGCAGCGCCTGTTGCCGCAACGGCTGCTCCTGCCACGGTCGCAGCGGTGGGCGCCGGCGAAGCGCTGTACAAACAAGCCTGCGTCGCATGCCATGCATCGGGTGTGGCCGGCTCACCCAAGTTGGGCGACAAGGCAGCCTGGGCACCCCGCATCAAAACCGGCCTCGACATGCTGACCGCCAGCGTCATCAAGGGCAAGGGCGCCATGCCCCCCAAAGGCGGTTCTGCCGCCTCTGACGCCGACATCCGGTCGGCCGTGGAATACATGGTGAGCGCTTCCCAGTAATCAGCGTCATCCGCTCAGAAAAAAAGCCGGTCACTGACCGGTTTTTTTATCGAAATTTACAAGAAAAAAGTGACTCCAGCCCCTGCATGACGGGCGCAATACGCTACGTTTTTTGTAGTGCCTCCGGGCTGCGCACATAGCCAAACCGCGCGGGCAGATCGCGCGCTGACACCTCTTCAGGCACCCACAAGCCCTGCTCAACGGCGTCGGCGGCATGCAGCATGTCCTGGGTGTGGACCAAGCCAAAGCCCACATCCGTTTCCAGGTACACCCGGCCCCATTCGTCCACCAGGCAGCGCTGGACGCGGGCCGGCTGGCCGGTGTGCGACGCCACCGCAAACGCCGGCGCGGCATCAACACGCCAGATCAGCGGCGTGGCTTGCAGCTCGACATAGACGCGCTGCGGGCCGTTCTGAAAAAACCACTGCCCGCTGGCGTCGCTCTCGTAGTTGCGCTGGATGAAGTCCATCAGCTTTTCGTGCTTGAGCAGCGAGCCCTTGCCGGCCCCGCTGCCGGCGGCGTCTGCCGGTGAAAATGAGGTAGAAAACGAACCGGCCGCCTGGGCCCCGTCGTCGCGCATATACCAGTTGCCGCGCGCATCCAGCCCGAGCCAGCCGTAGCAGTCGGGAACGTTGGGCCACTTCGCGATCGCTTGTCGAACAATGTCATCCATGATGGCTATTTTGCACCGTCCTCACCGGCGTGACGCGCCCGGGGCTAAAGCTGCGCCGCCAGAAAGGCCGTAACCGCTTCAGGCATGGCTCGTATATTGCCCGGAAAAGTTGCACCGCCAGCAGGGGCCGAGGGAAAGCCCACATGCCCGCCCTGCGCAGGCTGCCACAGTGTCACGCAAGGGCTGACATCGGCGGCCCTTGGCAGGCTGCCGGCCGGGACAAAGGGATCATTCAGCGCGTTCAGGGCCAACGCAGGCACGGCGACCTGGTGCAGGTGCGGCTTGGCCGAGGCGCGCGCCCAGTAATCATCGGCATCTTTAAAGCCGTGCAGCGGTGCCGTAAAGATGTTGTCAAACGCATACAGGTCGCTTGCCGCCAGCAGCGCCTGCCGGTCAAACAAGCCGGGGTGCTGATCCAGCTTTTGAAGGGCTTTGGGCACCATGGTGCGCAGGAACATGCGCGTGTACACCTGCCGGTTAAACCCACGGCCAATGGCCAGGCCACTGGCGGCCAGATCAAGCGGCGAACAGACCGAGGCCACTGCAGTGACCACGCTTGCCGCCTCGGCGCCAAGTTCGCCGGCCCAGCGCATTAAGGCGTTGCCGCCCAGCGAAACCCCTACAGCCATCACCGGACCCGCATGTTGGCGCCTGAAACGCCGCAAAATCCAGTCGATCTCCTCGAAATCGCCCGAGTGGTAGGCGCGCGGTGCGCGATTGAGCTCGCCCGAGCAGCCGCGAAAATGCGGCACGGCGCAGGCCCAGCCCCGGCTTCGCGCCACGCCGGCAAAAGCCTCAGCATAGTGGCTGGCCGACGAACCTTCAAGGCCATGAAACACCGCCAGCAGCGGTGCAGCAGCGGCGCTGGCGTGCCGGGCAAAATCCACGTCAATAAAATCGTCATCGGGTGTCACCCAACGCTCACGGCGAAAACTCGGCGCCTC
>NZ_JAUXNA010000208.1 GCF_030682935.1 Polaromonas sp. | reverse complement strand
GGGCTTGGTGCCGACCAGGGCCGCGTAGGTGGACCGGCTGGCATTTTCAGCGGCGTATTCCGCCCCGACCAGCAGATTGTTTTTTCGGCCAAACCACTGGGTGCTCGTGAGGTAGTCGGTTTGCACAAAGGTGTGGTGCTCCTGGCCCGACTTGGCGTTGCTGCGCCGGTTCACGACCGTGTTGTCGTTGAGGTTGGCCGCCGTCGTGCCGGCTGCAAAACTCGATTGCGTGGCCCACATGGCCCGGGAATAGTAACCATCACGCACACTGGTTTTCAGGCTGCTGCCATCGGCCCAGCGGTGGGTGTGCGACAGCGTCAGCACATTGGCCTTGTCGTTCTGGAAATCGCTGTCCAGACCGTACCAGTAGTTGTGGGTAGGCGAGGGGGCCGGGCGGCCGTTGAGCCAGGCAAAGCCCCAATCGGGTTTGTCGTTGTAATGCAGGTGGTAGTAGCTGATCTCAAATTCGTTGGCAGTGCCGATGCCCAGACGGTAGTCCAGCGCCAGGCCGCGGCGATGGGTGGATGCGCCCGCGTTGTCGCCGCGTCCGTCGCTGTCGGTCGCCATGGCATTGATGCGCAACGCGGCGTCGCCCGCCAGCTTGAAATTGAAGTCGCCCTGATAACGCTGGTAGTTGTTGGTGCCCATGGTTGCGTTGGCTTCGTGCTCCGTGATCAGGCGCGGCTGCTTGCTGACCTGGTTGACGATGCCGCCGGTGGAGCCGCGGCCAAACAGCATGGAGGCCGCGCCGCGCAGCACCTCCATCCGGTCCGTATTGAACACATCGCGGTTGTACTGGGCCATGTCGCGCATGCCGTCCAGGTAAATATCCCCCGCTGCGCTGAAACCGCGCAGGCGGATGTTGTCGCCCACGCGGCCGCCTTCACCGGCCTCAAAGGTGATGCCGATGACGTTTTCCAGCGCGCTCTTGAAGCTGTCCTTGCCCTGGTCGTGAATCAGTTTGTCGTTGACCACGGTCAGGGACTGCGGAATGTCTTTGGCCAGAACCGGTGTTTTGCCCACGCTGGTGATGCCGCTCTGGTAGGTTTGAGCGGCGCGGTCGCGGGTGCCTGTCACGGTCACGGGCGCCAGCGTTTTACTCTCGGCTGGCGAGGGGGCGGTGACATTCGGTGAATCCGCGCCAGGAGCGGGCGCGCTGCTTTGCGCCCAACCGGAAACCGATGCCGCCAGCATCATGGCGCCCAGCGGCAGCAGTGCTTTGTGGGAGGCGGGTGGCTGGCTGGTTGAGGCGGCCAGGGGTGAGCGGGCCGATGAAATGCCGCCAGGGCGGGACGGTTGTTGGCGCCAGGCGCGTGCTGTGCGAGCAAAAGAGTGTGCCAATATGGCCTCCAAGCAGGGTCCGGCTTTGCGGGGCGGCGGACCGGGTTACAGGAATGGCTTGGCTGTGCTCGAGGCGGTCCCGGAAGACGTGAGTTGGCTGGCGTAAAGTTCGCTTTAAAGTATATATTGAATGCGAATTATTCGCAAATAAGGCGATAGAAGTTCAGGACTTGATGCGCTTGAATTCGTGGTTTTGTCGCAGTTTGGCAACACGCAATGGGGCCTGTCAATCGATTGATCCTTCAGCGCTGCGCCGCCGTTTCGGGCAGCGCTGCACACCTTCAGGCCGCGGGCGCCGAGATACGGATCAGGTAATCGAAAGCGCCAAGCGCCGCCTTTGCGCCGTCCCCCGCCGCGATGATGATCTGCTTGAACGGCACCGTGGTGGCGTCGCCCGCTGCGAACACGCCCGGCACCGAGGTCTGGCCTCTGGCGTCCACCACGATCTCGCCGTGTTTGGACAACTCGACCACACCCTTGAGCCAATCAGTGTTGGGGATCAGTCCAATCTGCACGAACACGCCTTCGAGTTCGACCCTGTGCAATTCGTTCGTGGCGCGGTCCTTGTAGACCAGTCCGTTGACCGTCTGGTCACCGGTGATCTCGGTGGTTTGCGCGTTGGTAATCACCGTCACATTTTTGAGGCTCACGAGTTTGCGCTGCAGCACCGCGTCCGCGCGCAGTTTGGCGTCGAACTCAATCAGCGTGACATGGCCGACCAGGCCCGCCAGGTCGATGGCGGCTTCCACGCCCGAATTGCCGCCGCCAATCACCGCCACGCGCTTGCCCTTGAACAGCGGGCCATCGCAGTGGGGGCAATAGGCGACGCCCTTGTTCTTGAATTCGGTTTCGCCCGGCACGTTGATGTTGCGCCAGCGCGCGCCGGTCGAGATGACCACGGATTTGCACTTGAGCGAGGCGCCGCTTTCAAGCTGGATCTCGATCAGGTCCTGGTTGGGGCCGGTATTGGGAATCAGCGCCTTGGCACGCTGCAGGTTCATGATGTCGACGTCGTAGTTGCGCACATGTTCTTCCAGCGCGTGCGCGAATTTCGGCCCTTCGGTTTCCTTGATCGAGATGAAGTTCTCGATGCCCAGCGTGTCCAGCACCTGGCCGCCAAAGCGCTCCGAGGCCACACCGGTGCGTATGCCTTTGCGGGCGGCGTACACCGCCGCTGCGGCGCCGGCCGGGCCGCCGCCGACGATCAGCATGTCGAACGGGGCTTTGGCGCCAATCTTTTCCGCTTCGCGCTCGGCACCGCTGGTGTCGATTTTGGCGAGTATCTCTTCCAGACTCATGCGGCCCTGGCCAAACTCGGTGCCGTTCAGGAGCACGGTCGGCACCGCCATGATCTGGCGCGCCTTGACTTCGTCCTGGAACAGTGCGCCGTCAATCATCGTGGTCTTGATGCGCGGGTTTTGCACCGCCATCAGGTTCAGCGCCTGGACCACGTCGGGGCAGTTGTGGCAGGTCAGTGAAATGTATATCTCAAATTCAAAGTCGCCATCAAGCGCGCGAATCTGTTGCAGCACCTCTTCTTCGACCTTGGGCGGGTAGCCGCCAATTTGCAGCAGCGCCAGAATCAACGAGGTGAACTCGTGGCCCATCGGCAGGCCGGCAAAACGCGGGCCGTGGTTTTCGCGCGGGCGGTTGACTGAAAACGAGGGCTTGCGGCAGGTATCGTCGCGGCTTTCGGTCACGCTGACCAGGGGCGAGCAATCGGTGATGTCCTTGAGCAAGGCCCGCATTTCGCCCGAAGCCTTGCTGTCGTCCAGCGAGGCAACGATCTCGATCGGCTGCGTGGCGCGTTCGAGGTAACTCTTCAGTTGGGCTTTTGTGCTGGCGTCAAGCATGGCGGACTCACATTCAATCTAAAGGGAGAAACAAAAAAGCCCGGGAACAAGTGCCCCGGGCCTGGGGCAGCGCGATGACTTAGATTTTGCCGACGAGGTCGAATGAAGGCTTGAGCGTCTCGGCGCCTTCGGTCCACTTGGCGGGGCAAACTTCGCCCGGGTGAGCGGCCACGTACTGGGCGGCCTTGACGCGGCGCAGCAGTTCGGCGGCATCACGGCCAATGCCGTTGTCGTGCACTTCGATGGTCTTGATCTTGCCGTCCGGGTCAATCACGAACGTGCCGCGGTAGGCCAGACCGGCGTCTTCACCTTCTTCAATCAGCACCTGGAAGGCGCGGGCCAGTTGCTGGCTCGGGTCGCCAATCAGCGGGTACTGGACCTTGGCGATGGTGTCCGAGGTGTCGTGCCAGGCTTTGTGGGTGAAATGGGTGTCGGTCGACACGCCGTAGATTTCAACGCCCATTTTCTGGAATTCAGCGTAGTGGTCGGCCAGGTCGCCGAGTTCGGTGGGGCACACAAAGGTGAAGTCGGCCGGGTAGAACACGACGACGGACCATTTGCCCTTGAAGTTGTCCTGGCTGACAGGAACGAACTTGCCGTTGTGATAGGCGGTCGCTTTGAACGGGATGATTTCTGTGTTGATCAGGGACATGGAATTTTCCTTGGTGAGTAAAAAATGGAGCAGGTTGGAAGTTTACATCTATTGATTATTAATTTTTAATAGAAATATGCTATTAAAAGAATTGGCATTGCCTATCTGTTGGATTTTTCTCGCAGCCCGTCTCAAGCCAGGCTACGGCTCCGAGCCCCGTAGGCGCTTTGGTTCATGTATTTTAGGCCTCTAGCCCAATAAGCACGGGTGCAGGTAGCTATAAAAATAGTAGCATTTGTCGTGGTGCGCCTGCTCAAATCTCAGTATTCCAGCCGCTCCGGCCTGATTTCCTGCAGGATGGTGGTGGCAATCTCTTCAATCGACTTGGTGGTGGTGGACAGCCAGCGTATGCCTTCGCGCCGCATCATGGCTTCGGCTTCATGGATTTCGTTGCGGCAGTTGGCCAGGCTGGCGTAGGTCGAGTTGGGCCGGCGCTCGTTGCGGATCTGGCTCAGGCGCTCGGGGGCAATCGTCAGGCCGAAGATTTTCTTGCGGTGCGGCGCCAGTGCCGGCGGCAGCTGCCGGCGGTCAAAATCCTCGGGAATCAGCGGATAGTTGGAGGCCTTGAGGCCGTACTGCATCGCCAGATACAGCGACGTAGGCGTTTTTCCGCTGCGGCTGACGCCTACCAGAA
>NZ_JAUXNA010000108.1 GCF_030682935.1 Polaromonas sp. | reverse complement strand
TTGCGCTCCCGTCGCACCAGAAGGCGGCAGACTACACCATTGCCAAAGCGCGCCTTGGCATGCTGGAAACGGCTTTTGGCACCGCCCTGCTGCTGGGCTGGACGCTGTTGGGCGGCCTGGATACGCTGAACCAGGCGCTGCTTGATTCCGGCTTGTCCGACTACGGCCGCCTGGTGCCGCAGCTGGCCTTGCTGGCGGCCTTCAGCGTGATCAGTGGCTTGCTGGACCTGCCCTTCACGCTATACAGCACTTTCAAGCTTGAAGAGCGCTTCGGATTTAACAAAATGACCCTCAAGCTCTGGCTGGCCGACCTGGTGAAGTCCACACTGGTGGGCGCTGTGATTGGCCTGCCCATCGTGGCCCTGATCCTGTGGCTGATGAGCAGTGCCGGCAGTTTGTGGTGGCTGTGGGCATGGGCTGTCTGGATGGGCTTCAACCTGCTGGCGCTGGTGCTTTTTCCCACCGTGATTGCGCCGCTGTTCAATAAATTCAAACCCCTGGAAGACGAGACCCTGAAGGCGCGGGTGACGGCGCTGATGCAGCGCTGCGGCTTTGCCGCCAAAGGCATGTTTGTGATGGACGGCAGCAAGCGCTCAGCCCACGCCAATGCTTACTTTACGGGTTTTGGCGCCGCCAAGCGCGTGGTGTTTTACGACACCCTGCTCAAGCAGCTGAACCCCGGCGAAGTCGATGCGGTGCTGGCGCACGAGCTGGGCCACTTCAAGCACAAACACATCATCAAGCGCATTGTTTCGATGTTTGCCATGAGCCTGGTCGGCTTTGCGCTGCTGGGCTGGCTGTCGTCGCAGGTGTGGTTCTACACCGGGCTTGGCGTTCAGCCAAATCTGGCGGGCGCCAACGATGCCCTGGCTTTGCTGCTGTTCTTGCTGGTGGTGCCGCTTTTCAGCTTTTTTGTATCGCCGGTGCTTGCCCATTTCTCGCGCAAGCATGAATTTGAGGCCGACGCCTATGCCATCGCGCAAACGGACGGCAAGGACTTGCAAAGCGCACTGCTCAAGCTTTACCAGGACAATGCCAGCACCCTCACGCCCGACCCTTTATTTGTGAAGTTTTACTACTCGCACCCGCCCGCCTCCGAGCGGCTGGGACGCATGCTCCCTTCTGTCGAAAGCGCAGCACCATGAGCCACCCGATTCATCAAAACCGCCGCGCCCTGAGCGCCACGGAAATGGTCACGCAGCTGACCAAGCTCAACGGCGAGCAGCCGCTGGGCTGGCGCCTGATCGACGGCGCGCTGGAAAAAACCTTCACCTTCAAAAACTTTTATGAAACCATGGGTTTTGTCAACGCCGTGGCTTTCATTGCCAATGCCGAAGACCATCATCCGGATCTGTCGGTGCGTTACAGCCAATGCACGGTTCGCTTCAACACACACGATGTGAATGGTATTTCAGTCAGTGACTTTTTCTGTGCGTCCAAGGTTGACGCCTTGCTGGTTTGAGCAAACCGGCGCAACAGGCGCGCTCGGGCGCCGCGCCCGTGGCGGGCACGCAGCCCGGTCTGGTGGTCGCCAGTTTTGGCCGCCATGTGCTGGTTGAAACCGAATCCGGCCAGCGCGTGATCTGCCACCCGCGTGGCAAGAAAAACCAGGCGCTGGTCGGTGACCGCGTGCGCTGGCTGCCTTCGCAGGATGAAGGCACGCTGGAAAAAATTGAAGAGCGCGCCAACCTGTTTTACCGGCAGGACGAGATGCGCACCAAGTCGTTTGCCGCCAATCTGGACCAGGTCCTGATCCTGATCGCTGCGGAACCCGAGTTTTCGGAAAGCCAGTTGACACGGGCGCTGATTGCCGCTGAAGCGGAACGCATTACCCCCATCATCGCGTTGAACAAGAGCGACTTGGCCGAACCGTTCGGACGCGCCTGGACCAAGCTGGCGCCCTACCGGGCCATGGGCTACCAAATGCTGCCGCTGGCGATCAAGCCCAAAACCGGCACGGGTGCACCAACTGACACGCAACCCGCCGAATTGATGGCTCTGATGCGCGGAAAAAAGACCCTGGTGCTGGGCCCTTCAGGGGCGGGGAAAAGCAGCCTGACCAATCTGCTGGTGCCGCAGGCGCGGGTACTGACAGCCGAAATCTCCCAGGCGCTGAACTCGGGCAAACACACCACCACCAGCACCACGCTGTACTGGGTCGATGAAGCGAGAACCACCGCACTGATCGACTCGCCCGGCTTTCAGGAGTTTGGCCTGAACCACATTGAACCAATGCAGTTGGCCAACCTCATGCCCGACTTCAAGGCCCATGCGCAGAATTGCAAGTTCTACAACTGCACGCATCTGCACGAACCCGGATGCGGTGTGATTGCAGAGGTCAAAGTGACCGAAAGGCCAAGCAGCATAGGTACAAGCCGCTATCGCTTGTATAGCGAGTTGTTTGCAGAGCTGTCGCAGACCCGGTACTGAACAGCGGGGGCTGCTCAGCCCAGCAGGCGCGCCAGCGTCAGCAGCGCGAGCAGCGCCATCCAGAGCACGACGGAACGCCATACCAGCCCCACAATGCTGCGCAGGTGGGCCACTTCGGGCACCCGGCCCGGCGTGGACTCTGTAGAGGCGCGGTCCTCGGCCTCGAGTTCGCCGGCCGGAAAACCCTGCGAGGCAGCGTCGGTCGGGACTACCGTCTTGAGTGCTTCACCGCCCAGCCGCACATTCACCGCGCCGGAAGTAGCCGCAAGAATGACCCCATCGTTGCGGTTCTCGGAGGCAGCAGGCGCATTGGCTGCAAAGCGCTGGGTGTAATGGCGCCACGCGTCAATGGCGTCCTCAAAACTGCCCACCACGGCAAAACCCAGCGCGGTGACGCGGGCGGGAACGAAGTCAATAATGCCCCACGCGCGGGTAGCGACGCCTTGCAGGGCCGGGCTGGCCCCCTCCCCCGGAAATTTGCTTTTGTGGATCCAGTAACGCGTGACGAATTCGCTCATGCGGTAAAACACCGCGCCCGCAGGTCCCAGACCCAGCGCAGCGAGCACTGAAAACCAGCCCAGCACCCCAAACACATGACGATGGGCAGCGAGCACCGAGTATTCAATCACGTGCCGGACGATTTCACTGCGCGGCAATTCACTGGCATCCACATTGCGCCATTGCGCCAGCAACTCGCGTGCCGTTCCCTCATTGCCGTCGTCCAGTGCGTCGCGTATGTCGGTGAAGTAGTGGCTGAACTGACGAAAACCCAGCGTGACATACAAGATGGCCACGCTCCATGCAAAAGCCAGCAACACACTCACGCGAAAAAGCAGCCAGTGAATCAGCAGCGTGATCAGCGCAGGAGCCACCACTGCAGCCGTCCATGCAATCCATCCATGGTGCGGTTTGCCGGCATCCAGACTGCGACTGGCCCAGCGCGTCCAGCCCCGAAAACCGGCATGAACCCAGTTGCCGCGTGCCAGTGGCCGGGCCTGTTCGAGGTTGAGTGCAAACAAAACGGCAAAATAGCTCATGGCATATCATAACGG
>NZ_JAUXNA010000098.1 GCF_030682935.1 Polaromonas sp. | reverse complement strand
CTTAGCGCCAACCGCGTGCTGTCGCGCGAGCAACTGGAGCAGCAGCTCTACAGCTGGGGCCAGGAGGTCGAAAGTAACGCGATTGAGGTGCATATCCACAATTTGCGCCGCAAGCTGGGTAGCGCCTTGATCCACACGGTGCGCGGCGTGGGTTACATGCTGGTGCGGGGCGCGCCTAAATCATGATCAGGTCGCCGCGTTCGCTGCAAGGGCGGCTGCTGGTCATGGTGCTTTCCGTTGTGGTGGGCGTCTGGCTGGTCACGGCGGTGATGACCTGGTTTGACGTGAGCCACGAACTTGACGAACTGCTCGATGGCCACCTCGCGCAGGCGGCCGCGCTGCTGGTGGTGCAGCAGGCGCAAGAAATGGAAGCCGATGACGATGACGTGATCGATGCGCCCACCCTGCATCGCTACGCGCCCAAGGTGGCGTTCCAGGTTTTTCACGAGGACAGGCTGGCACTGCGTTCGGCCAATGCACCGGTTGCGCCTATGGTGGGCACCAAAAAGCATTTTAAAAACGGGTTTGAAACCCTGCAGATTGAGGGCAATACGTGGCGCGTTTTTGCCGCCGCAGGCGCCGAGCGCGACGTGCAGGTGTACGTGGGCGAGCAGACGAGTTCCCGTGACTCCATTTTGTGGGCTGTGCTGCGCAGCACACTGTGGCCCATGGCCATGGCGCTGCCCCTGTTGGCGGTGGCGCTGTGGTGGGCCGTGTACCGCGGTGTGTCGCCCATTCGCCGGCTTGGGCGTGCACTGGCTGAGCGCCAGGCGCTGGCGCTGAACCCGGTACGGCTTGACGACGCCCCCTCGGAGATGGCGCCCATGGTGGATGCGCTGAACGGGCTGTTCGAGCGTATCGGCACGCTGCTGGAATCCGAGCGCCGCTTTACGGCCGATGCCGCGCACGAGTTGCGCACGCCGATTGCGGCGATACGCGTCCAGGCGCAGGTGGCGCTTGGCGAAGCCGACGATGCGCGGCGAAAGCATGCGCTGCAAGGCACGCTGGACGGCTGTGACCGCGCCACGCGGCTGGTGGAGCAGTTGTTGACGCTGTCCCGGCTGGAAGCTACTGCCGTGCCCGGCATGACGGCGGTTGATTTGAGCGCGCTGGCCCGGCAGGTCGTGGCCGACCTGGCGCCGAAAGCGGTCGGGAAAAAACAAACCCTGGAGTTCGAGGCCGCCGAGTCCTGCTGCATTCCCGGTAACGAGACACTGCTGACCGTGCTGGTGCGCAATCTGGTGGATAACGCGGTGCGCTACAGCCCTCCGTCGGCGCGCATCAAGGTGGCCGTTGAGCTGCGGGAAGGGCAGGTGGTCTTGAGCGTCGAAGACAGCGGGCCGGGCCTGGCAGAGGCCGAGCGTCAGCGGCTTGGCGAGCGCTTTTTCCGGGTCATGGGCAGCCTTGAGAGCGGTAGCGGACTGGGCTGGTCCATCGTGCGGCGCATTGCAGCGGTGCACCAACTGGATGTGCAGGTCGCCCCTTCAGCGGAACTGGGCGGCCTTGCCGTTCGCGTGACAGGGCCGGCGGGTGTCCGGGGCGTGTGATGCTTCATCTGGCCGGACGTACCCGGCATCCCCCTTCAGCGTCTTATTCGTCCCGCTGCGATGAACACACTTACGCCATGTCGCCAGGAATGAGCGGAACCCCCTCAATATCGATGGCGGGTAGCCAGCCCCGCATTTCACGTTCGCGCGCCTTGCGCAGCGACTGCGCCAGGCGTGCCATGTCGCCGGCCCAGACATCAATCAGGTCGTCGATCGACACAATGCCGACGAGCTCCTGTTCCGGCCCGGTGACCAGCAGGCGGCGCACGCCTTCACCTTCCATCGCCGCGATGGCATCGGACAGCGTGGCGTCGTAGGGGACGGCCACCAGCCGGCCGCTGACCAGCGTGCCGACGCTCACGCTGGCGCCGTCGCGGCCGCGCGCCAGAACTTCAATCGCGAGGTCGCGATCCGTCACGACGCCCAACGCGGCGGGGCCTTCGGGGCCAGTGCCGGTCACCACGAGTGCGCCCACATGCTCATCACGCATGCGCTGGGCGGCCTGGTGCAGACTCATGTCGTACTCTATGGTGACGGCCTCGCGCTTGCAGAGTGATCCGATGTTCATTTTCTTCTCCTTGGGTAGTCTTTTCAGGGTGTGCTCGGGGTTGCGAGCGCTTGTTGACCGCTTGCTGCGTGCTCGCGAATGCGCGCGCCGCGGCTCATGGTCCTGTCCAGCAGAGGCCGCAGTGCTTGCAGCGTGCGGGTGTTGAGCACGTCGGGTGACGCCAGCCAGCCGCGGCGTGCCTGGCCGATACCGAACCGGAGGTTGTCCAGTTCCAGGGTGCTGTGCGCGTCGGAGGCGATGCTGACCAGCACCCCTTCGTCTTTGGCCATCCGGCAGGCCAGGTCGGTCAGGTCAAGCCGCGCCGGATGCGCGTTGAGTTCCAGAAAGCAGCCGCGCTCTCGGGCCTTGCGGATCACACGCGGCAGGTCGATGTCGCTGGCGGGGCGCTCGTCGATCAGTCGTCCCGTGGGGTGGGCCAGGATGCTGAAACAGGGGCGGTCCATGGCGCGCAGCAGCCGCTCGGTCTGCCGGTCGCGGGGCAGGTCGAACCGGTGGTGCACGGCACCTACCACCAGGTCCAGTCGCTGCAGCACGGCATCGGGCAGGTCCAGCGTGCCGTCTTCCAGAATGTCAACTTCCACGCCCTTGAGCAGCACAATGCCGCTGAGCCCGGCATTGAGTTCGTCAATGCGGTCAATCTGGCGTGCGAGTCGATCGGCGTCCAAGCCGTGAACCAGCGCGAGGCGCTGCGAGTGGTCGGTGATGGCCAGGTACTGCAGGCCACGCGCTCGGGCGGCTTCGGCCATCGCCTCCAGGCTGTCGTGGCCGTCGCTTTCCCGGGTATGCGCATGCAGGTCGCCGCGCAAGTCGGGCAGCTGCACCAGCATGGGCAGGCGATGCGCCCGCGCGGCGTCGATTTCTCCGCGGTCCTCGCGCAACTCTGGCGCCATGAAAGGCAGGCCGAGTGCCTGGTAAACGGACGCCTCCGTGTCGCCGGCGATGCGCTCGTCGCCCCGGTAGAGGCCATACTCGTTCAGCTTCAAGCCGGCGTCCTGTGCCAGTTTGCGCAGTGCGATGTTGTGCGCCTTCGAGCCTGTGAAGTACAGCCAGGCTGCACCAAAGCTTGCCGGTGCCACGGCGCGCAGGTCGACCTGTAGCCCGTTCCTGAGCACCACGCTGGCCCGGGTACTGCCTTTGGACAGCACTTCGCGCACGTCGGGGCTGGCTGTGAAGCTGTCCATGACGGGGCTGCCTCGCTGCGTTGTCACCAGCAGGTCAAGGTCACCCACGGTTTCGCGTTGACGCCGCAGGCTGCCAGCGGCGACTGCCTGCTGCACGCCCGGCACCGCCGCCAGTTCCGCCAGCAGCGCTTCGGCCACCTGGGCGGCCATGAGCAGTTTGAAGCGATGGCCTTGCTGAAGGCGTGCAGCGGTAGCCTGCAGGATGTGCTGCTGCGTCTTGGGTCCGAATCCATGGACTGCGCGCACATGTCCCTGCTCGGCAGCGCGGTGCAGTTGCTCAAGCGTCTGGATGCCCAGCTCCTGATGCAGCGCACGCACCCGCTTGGGGCCCAGTCCAGGAATTTTGAGCAGTTCTGTGATGGCCGGCGGCAACTCCTTGCGCAGACGTTCCAGCTGTGCGCAGGTGCCGGTGGCCACGATTTCAGTGATTTTTCCGGCCAGATCCTGGCCTATGCCCGGAAGTGCGTCGAGGTCCTCGCCTCGGTCCACCAGGGTTTTGACGCTGCGGCCGAGTTCACTCAGCATGCGCGCTGCGTTTCGGTAGGCCCGCACGCGAAAGGCGTTGGCGCCTTGCACTTCAAGCAGATCGGCGATCTCGTTGAAGACGGCGGCGACGTCTGCGTTGACGATGGGCATGGGATGGCTCTGGCCTTGTTGAAATCTGCCGAAATTTGCGCTGGCGTCGTGCTAGGCCGCTTGTGGCGACCAAGTGGCTGGGCGTACCACGGCCTGCGAGTCTTCGGCTTTTTGTATGGCAGTGCCAAAAGCCTGCAGCCAGCCAGCGCAGCTACCGTCCTGAACTTCGCGCGTGGTGAACGCGGTACTCAGCATGGGTGAGCGGCCCAGCAGTTGTCCTATTTCTGCGACAGCGTTCGGCGCGCCGCTGTTTCCCATCACCGACACCACGGCAACATCGGGCAATTGATCGCGCATCATGGCCACGAAACTGCGCATGGGACCGGCGAGGCGATAGGCCCAGATGGGCGACACCAGTACCACGGCATCGAATTGGCTGGGTGGCGGGCCGTCGTACTGAATTGACGGGCGCCGGTGCAGCCAGGAGTCGAGCAGGCAGCGCGCTGTGCCTTGCAGGCCGCTGCGCCGACTACGCTCGCCGATTTCTGCCATCGGCCAGCCTTGCTGGCTGCACAGCAATTGCGCCAGCTGGCGGCAGGTGCCTGTGTACGAATAGGTAACCACCAGAACCTCGCTCATTGTGTGTCTCCCCTTGGTTTTTTGATCATTTACTTTAGGCCTTCCGATGCACACGGCGTTGCGCTGGATCAAGTGGCCGCACTGTATGGACCGTGTTCGCAGCGACGGCGACCGGGCAAGCCCTCAACGCGAGGCTGGGCTGGCGTAGACTGCCGCCATGGACCCCGCTATTGCTCCTCCGGAATCGGTAGAACGCACCCTGATCGATGCGCTGCGCACCCGCCTGCAGGCCGACACCGGGCAGCCGGTGGAACTTCAGGAAACGCATATTTCCTGGGTGTTGCTCACCGATCGCTTGGCGTACAAGTTGAAAAAACCGCTTCGCCTGCCCTTCGTCGACTTCAGTACGCTGGCCTTGCGCAAGCATTTTTGCGAAGAGGAGGTGCGCCTCAACCGGCGTCTGGCCCCTTTGCTCTACCTGGGCGTGGTGCCAGTGTGCGGCACAGCGCAGGCGCCGCATATTGGGGAAGTTGGGGGTGTCGGGGATGGCGGCGCGCCTATCGACTACGCCGTCTGCATGCAGCGCTTTGCGCCAGGCGCCCTGCTGAGCGAACGGCTGGCGGCAGGGGAGCTGCTGCCAGCGCACCTTGATCGCCTGGCCCGGCGGCTGGCCGACTTTCATCGCGACGCTTCGGTGGCGCCGCCCGCGTCACCAGGCGATGCCGTGGCGCAGGCGGTGCAGCCTGTGCTCAAAGTGCTGCAGCAACTGCAAGCCGGGGGGGATTCCCCATACCTCGATGAAGTGCGCGCCTGGGTCAATGTCCAGATGCCTGCTTTGCAACAGGCCTGGCCAGCGCGGCGCCTGTCGGATTCGGTGCGCGAGTGCCATGGCGATCTGCATCTGGCCAACGCGGTGCTGATCGGTGACGAGGTCACCGCCTTTGACTGCCTTGAATTCGATCCCGCCTTGCGCTGGATCGACGTGATGAGCGACGTGGCTTTTTTGACCATGGACCTGAAGGCGCACGGCCGCAGCGATCTGGCATTTGGCTTTATCGATGCCTACCTGCAGCACAGTGGCGACTATGCGGGCGTGCGGGTGCTGCGGTTTTACGAGGTGTATCGGGCCCTGGTGCGGGCGCTGGTGGCACGCGTCCGATTGCAGGTGACCGGCACGGCTTCACCGGCCGCCAGTCCCGACTACCTGGCCTGTGCACGGCAACTGGCGCTGACGGCCGGCGGTCCGGCGCGCCTGCTGATTACCCACGGCCTGTCCGGGTCGGGAAAATCGACGCTGGCTGGCCGATTGCTGGCTTTAGCCGGCGCCATCCGCTTGCGCTCGGACGTCGAACGCAAGCGGCTGTTCGGCCTTGACGCCCTGCAGCGTTCTGTCGACCATGCAGTGGACATTTACACGCCAGAGGCGACCCGGCGCACCTTCGATCGGCTGAAGGCGTGCGCGCGCACCGCCCTGCAGGCGGGCTATCCGGTGATCGTCGATGCCGCCTTTTTGAAGCGTGCCGAGCGCCATGCGTTTCAGGCGCTGGCAGACGAGCTGGGCGTGCCCTTTTCGATCCTGCATTGCCAGGCCAGCGAAGCGCAGCTGCGCCAACGCTTGGCCGCTCGCAATCTTGGTGGCAACGACGCCTCTGAGGCCGATGTGAAGGTACTGGAACACCAGGTGACGGACCACGAGCCCCTGGACGATGGGGAACGCGCCATCGCGCTGCAGGTCGTCACCGACGACGCTGTGGATGTAGCTGCATTGCACGCGCGCTGGCTTTTGCGGGTTTGAGCGCATGGACCTGCCTGCGCCGGCCTGCAGTCGAGTTCCGCAGCCGCTAACGCAAGGCTATTGACGCAGATCAAGCTGTTTCCTTGGGGGAAAGAACATCCTTGCAGAATGAACACCTCTACTGAAAATCCCTTCACGCCGTTGCGAGCCTGGTTGCTTGCAAGGGAGACCGAACTGCTTGCCGAAATAGGCGCAGCGCGGGAAGCCGCCATCGACGCGGCAGCCGCGACCGGTATTGCCGCCACGGACGTCAACGATCTGGAAGACCAGGCGAGCAAGCGTGAGCGTACGACGCTGCAAGATGCCGAGGTGCAGCGCGATCGCAAGGAGCTTGCCGATGTGCGTGCGGCGCTGGTTCGGCTGAACGACGGAACTTATGGCACCTGCATCGATTGCGCCCAGCCCATCGATCTCCAGCGCCTGGCCGCAACGCCTTCGGCGGCGCGCTGTATTGTCTGCCAGACGCAGTTCGAGTCGCGTGCCATTCCCTCCGAAATAACGACGCGGCCCTGACCTGGTTCCGGCGCTTCGGCCCCGGGCACTGCAGTGATGATGCTGCTTTTCCCGGTGGGGCAGCGACTGGCTACTCCTGCCGCTGCCGGATTTCCGTCCGGCAGGAGTGCCGCGCTCAAGCTTCAACCGTGAGTTTGTTCTCCACCATCGAGACGCCAGGCGCGGCCCAAGCTGCGCCCTGGACCGCCCTGAGTTCAGCCCACGAGTGAACCTTTCCGCTCAACGTGACGCGGGAGCCCTCGACCTCGATCTGCAACTTCCTGGCTTCCCGTTCGGCTTGCCGCACCAGCGCATCGTTGATGTTTTTTTCGATATCACTGGACGCTACCTTGGGTTTGACCTTGATGAGATTGGTGACACCAACGACACCGAACAGATCGCGCACCGCGCGCTCGGCGGCCTTGCGCTGGTAGTGCCACTCGAGCTCGCCGTTCAGGGTGATCCAGCCGTTTTCCACCATCGGCTGTATGCAGTTGTCCGGTATGACGACGTTCCAGTCGATGGCGCGCTGCACCGCCGCCGCGATGTCGGAGTCACTCCGTTTGTAGGATGGGGAGAGCCGCACCTCGATTTCGACCGCCAGCGCCTTCACACCATTGACCCGGCGCGCGGCGCGCTCGGCGGCATACTTCTCCGCGTAGTTCGTGAGGTGACCGGTCAGCGTCACCACACCGTCCTTGACGATAACGCCGACGTCTGTGGCGTTGATGGCGGGATCCCAGGCCAACTCGGCAAGGATGTCTTTTTGTAGTTGAGCATCTGTTTTCATGAATCTCCCTTTCGTGGTTATTTGGCGGCACGCATCGCGTTGCGCATTGAAGGTCGTCGACATGGCGGCTTTCAAAATTCCGCAACCTCACTGTAGGAAGGGCTGGCCCAAGCGGCGTTGCGCTGGATCAAACGCGGTCAATGCATCGCAGGGCCTCCATCCGACACCAAGCGCTCGTGCAGTGAAACTTGTCGTGAACTCAGGCTTTTTGCGGCCTGCCGGGCACCTGAAAAGCGGCCTGT
>NZ_JAUXNA010000090.1 GCF_030682935.1 Polaromonas sp. | reverse complement strand
GTCATGAAGTTCGCAAAACTAAAAACCAGGTCCATATCGTGTTCAATCAGCAGTACCGACACATCAGCGGGCAGTGCGGCAACGGTTTGCAGCAGCTCTTCGCGCTCACCGGCAGGCACGCCAGCGACAGGCTCGTCGAGCAACAGCACGCGGGGCTCGCAGGCCAGCGCAATCGCAATTTCCAGCAGGCGGCGCTTGCCGTAGGCCAGCACGCGGGTTGGCTGGTTCATGACCTCGGTCAGGTGGAACTGCGCCAGCAGTTGCTCGCATCGCTCGGCGACCTGCCGGTTGCGGCCCAGGGGCTGCCACCACTTGGTGCCCAGGCCCATGTGCTGCGACACCGTGAGCGCCAGGGTTTGGAGCGGCGTCAGCGTATCGAACAGCTGGTTGATCTGGAAGGTGCGTACCATGCCGCGCTGCACGCGCTGGTTGGGCGCCAGGCCGGTGATGTCCTGCCCTTCCAGCATGATGCGGCCCTCGGTCGGCTGCAGCACGCCGGTCAGCAGGTTGATGAGCGTAGTCTTGCCCGCGCCGTTGGGGCCAATCAGCGCATGGCGCGCGCCTTTCTTGAGGTTGAGCGTGACTTTGTTGGTGGCCGTGATGCCGCCAAAACGCATCACCAGGCCTTGCGCGGACAGCACGGTGTCGGCGTCGCCGGGAATCATTTGAGGCCCGCTCATGCCTTGTCTCCCCGCGCAAACCAGGTCCATGGGCGAATCAACCGTTCACGGCCGACCAGCACCAGCACCACCAGGAACAGGCCAATCCAGAACGTCCAGTACTGGGGCGTGATGGACGACAGCAGGTCCTGCATCAGCTTGAACACGATCGCGCCGGCCACGCCGCCATAGAGCCAGCCGGTGCCGCCTATCACCAGGATCAGCAGCACATCGGCCGAACGGTGAAACTCGAACAGGTCGAGCGACGCAAACCCGGTGGTCTGGGTCAGCAAGGCCCCGGCAGCGCCGGCCACGCCGGCCGCCAGCGTATAAACCACAGCCAGCCTGGCGTTCACAGGAATGCCGATGGCCATGGCCCTCAGCCGGTTGTCGCGAATGGCCTTGAGCGTCGCGCCAAACGGCGAATGCACCACCCGGCGCAGCAGCAAAAACAGCGCCAGCAACACCGTCAGCGAGTAATACGCTGCCGTGCGGCCGTACAGGTCAAACTCGAACTGCCCCAGCAGCGGCCCCATGACCACGCCCTGCAGCCCGTCGGCGCCGCCGGTCAGCCAGTCCAGCTTGTTGGCCAGCTCCAGCAAGATCAGGCCCACGCCCAGCGTCACCATCAGCCGGGTCAAATCACTGCCGCGCATGATGGTGAACGAACAGGCCGCGCCCAGCAGCGTCGCCGCGCCGATGCCGACGGCCAGCCCGACCAGCGGATCGGGCATGACCAGCTTGGCAAACAGCGCGGCGGCATAACCGCCCAGGCCAAAGAAAGCGGCGTGGCCGAGCGAGACGATGCCGGTGTAGCCCAGGATCAGGTCCAGCGAAACGGCAAACAGCGCGACGATGGCGATCTCGTTGATGATCAGCGCATGGCTGGGCGACAGCACCGGCGCGGCAAAGGCCAGCAGCCACAGCACCGGCTCCCAGGGCTTGAAGCGGCTGTATTTGAGCAGGGATTGTTGTTGGGTGTTCATGTTACTTGCCGCCCTTGCGCACGAACAGGCCTTGCGGGCGCCAGATCAAAATGGCAATCATCAGGCTGTACACAATAAAGGAGCCCAGCTTGGGGATGTAGTACTTGCCGGCCACGTCGGCAATGCCCAGCAGCAGCGCGGCCAGCAGCGGCCCGGTGATGGACGAGGTGCCGCCCACGGCCACGACGATCAGAAAGTACACCATGAACTTGAGCGGAAAGCTCGGGTCCAGGCCCAGCACCTCGGCGCCCAGTGCGCCGCCCAGGCCGGCCAGGCCAGAGCCCACGGCAAAGGTCGAGAGAAACACGATATTGACATTGATGCCCAGCCCGGCCGCGACGCGCTGGTCATCGACCGAGGCGCGCAGCCGGCTGCCAAAGCGCGTGTGCCCCAGCACATACTGCAGCGCCACGGTCAGTGCCGCGCACACGGCGATGATGAAAAGCCGGTAGTGGCCCATGCCCAGCATCCAGTCACCGCTGCCCAGCTCGGTCCGGCCCTTGAGCCATTCGGGCAACTGCATGATCTGCTGGGACGAGCCGATGAAGTAGTCCACACCGGCCACCGCCATGAAGACCAGTCCGATGGAAAACAGCACCTGGTCCAGGTGCGGCTTGTGGTACATGGGGCGGTACAGCGTGCGTTCCAGCACGCCGCCCAGCAGCGCCGAGCCGATAAAGGCCAGCGGCAGGCACAGCAAAAAGGGCACACCAAACCGCTGCATCAGCAGAACCGTGATGTAGCCGCCGGCCATGGCAAAGGCGCCGTGGGCCAGGTTGATGAAATTCATCAGGCCCATGGTGACCGCCAAGCCTACCGCAAGGATGAAGAGCAGCATGCCATAGGCAATACCGTCAAAAAGAATGGTCAGCATGGTGAGTGGTGTGTCGGGTCAACGCCAAACCGGCAAGCGGTTCGTTAAAACGCTTGCCGGTGGGGGGGGGGCAGCCTGGGGCCTGAGGTGTGAGAGTTACTTGGTTTTTCCTGGATCCTTGACGTCCTTGATCACGTCAAACTCCACGTTGTAGAGTTGGCCATCTTTTCTCTCGACCTTGCGCAGGTACACGTCCTGCACGATGTCGCGGGTCTGGGCGTCAATGAAGATTTTGCCGCGCGGGCTTTCGAAAATCTGGCCCTTCATGCCCGCCAGCAATGCGTCGCCACCACCCTGGCCCTTGCTGGTTCTCAAGGCTTCGTAAATCACGCGCATGCCGTCGTAACCGCCGACGGCCATGAAGTTCGGGCGCAGGCCCTTGTTGGCTTTTGAAAACGCCTCTACAAATTTCTTGTTCAGTGCCGAGGGGTGGGCCGCTGAATAGTGGTGGGAAGTGACCACGCCCAGTGCGCCGTCGCCCATGTCGTTGAGCTGATCGTCGTCCGTGACGTCGCCGGTGCCGATCAGTTTGATGCCGGCCTTGTCCAGACCGCGCTCAATGAACTGCTTCATCACTGCAGCGCCCGCGCCGGAAGGCACAAACACAAACAGCGCGTCAGGCTTGGCATCCCGGACTTTTTGCAGGAAGGGGGCAAAGTCAGGCCCGCGCAGCGGCACCCGCAGCGCTTCGGTCACCTGGCCGCCGTTAAAGGTCAGGCGCTCCTTGAAATACTTTTCGGCGTCAATCCCTGGACCGTAATCGGACACCAGCGTGACCACTTTCTTGATGCCATTTTTAGGCGCCCAGTCAGCCAGTGCGACCGATACCTGGGGCAGCGTGAAGCTGGTGCGCACCACGTAAGGCGAGGCCTGCGTAATGCTTGATGTTGCCGCCGCCATCACCACCATGGGCGTTTTGGACTGGGTGGCAATCGGGGCCGTGGCCAGCGCCGACGGCGTGATGCCAAAGCCGGCCAGCACGTTGACCTTGTCATTGACCACCAGTTCCTGCGCCAGGCGGCGCGTCGCGTCAGGCAGCGAGGTGTCGTCCTTGACGATCAGCTGGATTTTCTTGCCGGCCACGGTGTCACCGTTTTGGGCCATGTACAGACGCACGGCCGCTTCGATCTGGCGGCCCGTGGAGGCTTGCTGACCCGTCATCGGCAGCACCAGGCCAATCTTGAAAGTGTTGTCCTGTGCCGCAGCACCTGTGGCAGTGACGGCCAGGGTGGCCAAGGCGATGGCGTGAAGGAAGAGGCGCTTTTGCATGGTTGTCTCCAAAAAATTGAAAGGTTATTGTTGCCGGCTGTCCGGTGTTGAGACGGGTTATTTCACACCGGTCATTCGTTTCTGCTTGGCTTGCGGATCAGGCGCACGCCGGGCATCTGGCCGTGCCGGGGGTTACGCACCGCTTCGCGCAGGTTGCGCTGCGCCAGGCGGGAGTGTTCGCGCATGATGGCTTCGGCACGCGCGCCCTCACGGTTTTCAATGGCGTCCAGCACCTGGCAGTGCTGGTCCTGCGCTACGACGAGCATGTCGCGCGCCTGCGGCGAATTGGCCTGCACCACCACGAAGCCCGACGGCGATGCAAACGGCAGACTGCCGACGCGTTCAAGTTCACGCGCCATGAACTGACTGCCCGACAACTCACCGAGCAGGTCGTGAAATTTTTCATTAAGCACCACATAGCGCGAAAAGGCCTCGTCGTTGAGCGCCACCTCGCGCAGCAGGTCATCGATCTGGTGCAGGCACTCGTGGGCTTCTGCCAGCACCACGGGCGCCACGCCGCGCTCTGCGGCCAGCCGCACGGCCATGCCCTCGATGGTGCCGCGCAACTCGATGGCTTCTGCCACGTCACGTTCCGAGAACGTGCGCACCGCGTAACCGCCGTTGGGCAAGGCCTCCAGCAGACCTTCCTGCTCCAGCCGCATCAGCGCGGCACGGATGGGTGTGCGCGAGACGCCCAGCTTTTCGACAATCGAGAGTTCGGCAATACGCGCGCCGCCGGACAACTCTCCGGCCAGAATCATTTCGCGCAGCTTGAGCTGGGCCTTGACGACCTGCGAGCCGCCTTCTTCCGGCATCTCGGCAGTGGGAGGGTCTGATTGAATTCCCATGGCCCGCTTCAAGTAAACCGAAGCACCAGGGTCACGGGCGAGGGCTTCGCCATGCCTGGAGCCGGGTCATCAATGCAGACCCGGAGCCCAAGGATCAAAAACGAATTCCAGCCATTCATGGATACGGAGTGTATACATTAATTGGCATTCATCAACGACAAACCGCCAATTTAAGGGTATATACCAACCCCGCTGTATTCAATAGCCATTGAAAGATGGCACCCTCCCGGGCAGCTGCGCGTGCTGACGGCCAGCAAGTGCACCGCCCGTCGCAGTCAGACCGTTTCCAGCGCCAGCACGGCGGTGGCCGTGTTGGAAATAGGGATATGGTAATTTCCCGTCACCCGGCGCACCCTGGCGCCACCAGCCGCAGCCAGCGCACCGCGCATCGCCACCCACATCAACAGTTCAACGCCTTGGGTGCCGGTTTTTTCCACCAGTTCGTGCACGCTGAACTGGTTAATCCACTCCGGGTTGGACTCCAGACTGTCCAGGAACTGAAGGTCGAATTCCTTGTTGATGAAGCCGGCCCGTTCGCCGTCGAGCTGATGCGACAGGCCGCCCGAGGCGATCACCGCGACCGCCTTGCTGCTGTCCCACGCCTTGATGGCTTCGCCCACGGCCTTGCCCATGGCATACACCCGGTTCGGCTTGGGCAGCGGAAACTGCACGGTGTTGATGCAGATCGGCACCACGGTGACCGGGCAATCGCCCTCTGGCCAGAACAGCTTGAGCGGCAGCGTGCAGGCGTGGTCCACCAGCATTTCCTGGCAGGTGACGATGTCGAATTCTTTCTCTACCAAGGTGTTGATGATGTGCCATGACAAATCAAGCTCGCCCTTGAACGGCGGCAGCGTCGGAATGCCCCAGCCTTCATCGGCGTTGTTGTATTCAGGTGCGGCGCCCACGGCGAAGGTCGGCATCTTGTCGAGAAAGAAATTCAGGCCGTGGTCGTTGTAGAACATCACCACCACGTCGGGCTTTTTCTCGCCCAGCCAGTCGCGGAGGGGTGGAAAGCCGTCAAAAAACGGTTTCCAGTACGGGTCTTGTTGCAGCCCGTTGTGAATCGCGCCGCCGATGGCCGGAATGTGGGACGTGCCAAGGCCGCCTATGAGTTTTGCCACGTATGTTCTCCTGGATGTCGTTGTTGATTCACTGGCCGGCGGCCACGAGCCTGGCCTTGAATTCGTCTTTGCTCAGCCCGGTCTGCTGGGCACCGATGTCCTGCATGTCCAGACCAAAAATGCCGGCGAACTTGGCCAAGTAATAAGCATTGCCGCCAGCTGCAATCAGCTGCAGCACATTGCGCGCGCGGATGGCGGCGGCCTGCTGCTCATTCAGGCCGTACTGGCGCATGTAAGCCTCTTCGTCCGCCTTGAAAGCGTTGCGGTTGTCCGCCGAATTGAAGGAAAAGCACATCTTGTTCAGCGCGTAGCCTTTTCGGGCCTGTTCGCCATCAAACGGCGTGGTGCCGGGAATCTTCGGTAGTAGGTTGCTCACGGGTTGTCTCCTGACAAGCTTGATGTGGATCAGGCATGCAGTATTCCCAGCCTATTGCCAAAGATAAACAGATCAATGATCATATGACTCATGAGCAAATTCGATTGGTCAAACTTGGATGCCCACCTTCTGCAACTGCTGGTGGCTGTGGTGGAAACCGGCAGTATCACAGCCGCGGCGCAACGCCTCGGCGTGACGCAGTCGGCCGTGAGCCATTTGCTGGACAAGCTGCGCGGCATCGTCGGCGACCCGCTGTTCGTCAAGAGTGGCCGGGGCATTGTGGCCACAGCGCGGGCCGAAGACCTGGCAGGCCAGGCGCGCGAACTGCTGCGCCAGCTGCAGCAGTTTGCCCAATCGGGCGAGTTCGATCCCAGCCGCTGGCGCACCACCCTGACGATTGCCGCCAACGATTTCCAGCGCGACCTGCTGCTGCCCGCGCTGTCCGCACGCCTGCGCCAAGCCGCTCCCGGCGTATCCCTGCGCATCATTCCCTCGGCCGTGCCACGACTGGACATGCTGCGCAGCGACGACTGCCAGCTCGTCATCAGCCCGCGCCCGCCCGAGGGCAGCGACATCGTGCAAAAGCGCCTGTTTGAAGACCTGTACCGGGTGTTTTATGACCCCGCCGTGCGCGACGCGCCACAGAGCGAGGCGGATTACCTGGCCGCCGGACACGCCACCGTGGTCTATGAGCCGCGCCGCAGCCTGGACCTGGACCAACACCTGATCGCCAAGGGCATTGCCCGCCGGTTCGCAGTCATGGTGCCCAGCTTCAGCGCCCTGCCCGCCTTTGTGCGCGGCACGCCGCTGCTGACCACTGCACCCAGTCTGCTGGCACGCCATGCCCTGCAAGGCCTGGCCAGTTGCCCGCCGCCAGTACCCTGCCCAAGCATGCCGGTGTATGCCATCTGGCACGCTCGCTACCAGCAGGACGTCGCCCATCGCTGGTTGCGCGCACAACTCGAAGCGGTGGTGGCGCCCGCGCTGGCGGGGGTCACTACACCCATGAATTGAGATGCCCGGCCCTTCTGCGCTGACAGTGACATCAGGCGGCTGGGCCCAGTCGGCACTGTGGCGCAGTGCGTTGTCAAGCAGCTTGCGCACCAGCGACTGAACGCAGAGCCTTAGTCCTTGCTCACCTTGCCACGCAACTCCTTGGTGGCCGAGCGCTGGCTTTTGCTTTCAAGGCGGCGCTGCCGGGAGCCGTAGGTGGGCTTGGTGGCGCGCCGGGCTTTGGGCGGGTTCGAGACCGAATCAACCACTTCCTGCAGCCGCGCCAGCGCATCGGCGCGGTTCATCTCCTGAGTGCGGTGCTGCTGCGCCTTGAGCACCAGCACGCCCTCCTGGGTGATGCGGCTGTCGCTCAGGGCCAGCAGGCGCTCCTTGATCTCCTCGGGCAGCGACGAGGCGTTGATGTCAAAGCGCAGGTGCACCGCGCTGGACACCTTGTTGACGTTTTGCCCGCCCGCGCCCTGGGCCCGGATGGCGCTGAGTTCCACCTCGCGCTCGTCCACCAAAAATTTATTGGGCGGCATGGCTCAGGGCCTGAAAGGGGTGATCAAGCGGGCTGCGTCAGCTCAGCCAGACCGGCAATGGCCAGCCCGTAGCCCTTGATGCCAAACCCGGCCATCACCGCTTTAGCGACCGGTGAAATGTAGGAATGGTGACGGAACGCCTCCCGCGCGTGCACGTTGCTGATGTGCAGCTCGATCAACGTCACGCCTGCGCCCTTGATGGCGTCATGCAGGGCCACGCTGGTGTGCGTGTAGGCACCGGCATTGAGCACCACGCCGGCCAGCGTGCCGGCAGCCTGGGCGCGCCCGGCCTCCTGGATCGCGTCGATCAGCACGCCCTCGTGGTTGCTCTGGCGAAAGTCGAGCGTCAGGCCGTGGGCCGCGCAGGCCTTGAGGCACAGCGCCTCCACGTCGGCCAGGGTTTGCGAGCCGTACACGGCGGGCTCGCGCGTGCCCAGCAAGTTGAGGTTGGGGCCATTGAGGACCAGGACTGTTTTCATGCGGCGTGTCTTTCTGTGGGGTGGCGGGTGCCTTCGGGGCTCAGCGCAAATCCTGCAGCGCCACGGTTTGTCCGGTGGCTATCGAGCGGCGCACCGCTTCCACGGTACGCAGGCTTTGCAGGGCGTCAGCCACGGTGATTATCGGCGCTGCCTGGCCCGCAATCACATCGCAAAAGTGATCGAGTTGCGCCGCCAGCGGATCGACGGCGGCGAGGGCCAGCGTTTGCTCGACAAAAGGCGTGCCCCAGCCGGGTTCCCGGCCATCCGGCGGATAGGACCAGGTGCGCATGGTGGGCACCGCCAGCGAGCCCTGCGTGCCGGCGATAAAGTAGCAGTCCTCGGACGGGTAGCGCGGGTAGGCGGTGTTTTCACCCGAGGTTTGCTCCCAGCTGCGCGGCGACGCCACCGTGTCGGACAGCGTGAAGGTGCCCAGTGCGCCGCTGGAAAACTTCAGGGTCATGACCACCGAGTCTTCGACCGCGAACTGCCGCACCGCATTCGAGGTGACGGCGTGCACGGCCTCGACTTCGCCGCACAGGTAGCGCAGGTTGTCCATTTCATGGATCAGGTTGATCAGGATGGGGCCACCGCCCGCCTCCCTGCGCCAGGCGGCCTGCTCAAAATAGCTGTCGGGCTTGTAAAACTGCGCGCTGCCCATGACCGTGACGACGCGGCCCAGCTGCCCGGACTGGATGGTGCGCCGCGCCAGCTGCAGCGTGCTGCTGTGCCGCCGGTGGTGCCCGACCAGCATGGGCATGGACTGCCTGGCCAGCGCATCGGCCAGTTGCTGGCCCGCTTGCAGCGAGTCGGCCACCGGCTTTTCAATCAGCGCCGGCACGCCGTGCTGCGCGCACAGCAGCGCGCCCGGCACATGCAGGTGATTGGGCGTGGCCAGAATCACGCCATCGGGCAGCTGGTTTTGGGACTGAGCCAACAAGTCCTGAAGGCTGAAAAAATGCGGCACGCCGAGGCTGGCGGCAAACTCCACCGAGGCGGGGGTCGGGTCCACCACGGTGCATAAACGGGTACGCGGGCAGGCCTGGATCAGTTCGATATGGCGGCGGCCAATCACACCCGCGCCGGCCACGGCCAGCTGAAAAACGCGGGAATCAACAAAGGGATCGGTTAAAGACATGCTTACTTCACAGTGGGTTAATCAAGGGTTGCCAGCGCAGTCAGCGCCTTCACCTGGCCGCGCGTCAGTTCCGCCGCCTGCCCGGCCAGCGCGGGCGGCCACCCCGCGCCCAGACCCTCCAGATTGGCCCGCATGCGCTGCGTATCCACCTGCAGGCCAGCAAGCGCCCGGGCCATGGCACGCGCACTGCCATGCGCCGACACCAGCAGCTCCGGCCATTCGGCCAGCTCCGCCTGCCAGTGGCCCAGCGCGCGCTCATGCGCTTGCGGCATGGCCGCGAGCAGGGCCGCCACCCGCAACGGGGCCCGCGCGCTTGCTGCCAGCGCGGTCATGCAGGCCCGTGGGGTACGCGTGTGCGGCATGGCCGACGCGCCGCCGCGCCCGGGCGCTGACGGCTCAAACAACTCGCCCGCTTCGTACTGACTCATGCGCGCAATGTCTTTGGCGACTTTTCCCAGGTTGCCCACCAGCAGACCCAGCTCGCAGCCGAGCGCCGCCCATTCGTCGCGCTGCGTGGGCCCGCCAAACAGCGGCGCTTTGAGTTGCAGATCAGCCGCCATGCACGCCATTACTTCGGGGCCCCTGCCCTTCATGGGCGCCAGCATGCCCACTGCGCCGCCCCACTGAAGGCACAAGGCATTCCCGCCACTGACCTGCAGCCGCTGCAGGCTGCGCACCAGCGGCGCCGCCCAAGCCGCGCAGAGCAACCCAAAGCTGGTAGCCGAGGCCGGCTGCATCAGGGTGCGCTCCAGCACCGGATCAGCGGCATGGCGCTCGGCCAGCGCCAGCAGCACCGCCACCGCCTGACGCACGTCGGCTTCAATCAGGCTCAGCGCATGGCGGGTTACCAGCGCCAGCGCGGTATCGATCGCCTCCTGGCTGGTGCTGCCAAAGTGAACAAAAGAAGCGGCCTCCTGATTGAAAAGGCCCACGGTTTCACCAAGGCTTTTGACCAGGGGCGTGACCATGTCGCCGGCCCGCGCGCTTTCGCGCACGATTTTGGCTACGTCAAACAGCTCGATCTTGCAGGTGCCGATGATGGACTGTGCCGCCGCTTCGGGGATCAACCCGGCGCTGGCCTGGGCGCGCGCCAACGAAGCCTCAAAGCGCAGCAAGGCCGCCAGAAAGCTGCGCTCGCTGAAGACCTCCAGAACGTCGGAGGTGGACAAGAAACCTTGGAAAAAACTGCTCATGCGATGGCCGTCCGGGTCAGTGAATCAACAACCCAGCCGTTCAGCGCTTCAGCCGGATCTTGTTGGGCAGCGGCACCGAGCGCCGCAGCACATCCTCGCCCAGCCACTGGGCCGAACGCCAGGCGCGTTGCGCGACGGTGGGCAAAGGCATTTGCTGGTAGTCGTCGTTGAACACTTCGAAGCTGTAGTCGCCCCGGTAACCCAGGCTGTGCAGCTTGCTCACCAGGGACGCGAGTGCTTCGCTGTGCACGCCCTCGCCCGGAAACACCCGGAAATGCCGGGCGGTGGCGATGCGTTCCTCGACCGACTTGATCTCGGTCCACATGAAGTCGGCCAGCTGCACCAGGAATATTTTCTGCGGGTCCAGAATGTCCAGCTCGTCCAGCGCGGTGTTGGTGGCAAACATGTGAAACGAGTCAAAACCCAAGCCAAGATTGGGCATGTCGGCTTGGCAAATGATGTCCCAGGCCTGCGGAAATTCATTGACCGTGCGGCCCCACGACAAGGCTTCGTAAGCGATCTTGATGTTCATCGGAATGGCCAGCATGGCCAGCTTGCGCAAGTCCTTGACCAGCGCCTTCGTGTCGCCCGTGGCATGCACGGACGTGGAGGAGCAGATCAGCAACAGGTGGCAGCCAAGGGCATGGCACATTTCCAGCATGGACTTGGCAATGTCCATCTTGTAGGCGTGCAGGTGGCCGGTGAGTCCCTCAAAATCGCGCAGCACCTGAAAGCCGGTGACGCGCAGGCCGCTGGCACGCACGGCCGCCACGGCCGCTTCCATGCCGTCGGGGTGGCCCACCAGGTCTCTGGCGGCCAGCATGATTTGCGTGAAGCCGGCCTCCCGCACGGCCTTGAGCTTGGCCTCAAGAGGCCCCGCCAGCGAGATGGTGTCCATCCCGAAATCGTCGATATTTCCGCTGTTGTGGGTCATGGTGCTTGCCGCTCGCTTAACGTTCGTTGTGGACCAGCTCGAAGCTGACGCTGCCCATCCAGGTCTTGGTCAGCGCGCCCCGGTCTTCGGTGTGCACGCCGCGCGACTCGACAAACTCCACGCCGCGCTGGACCAGCTCGGACACGGCCGCCAGCACGTCCGGGCTACCCAGGCCGATGCGCTGCAGGCCTTCGTCGCCCTCGACATCCAGCACGGTCGCTTCCGGCTCGATCAGCTGCAGGTAAAAGCGTGACGATGCCGGGCACGGGCTGCGCAAAATTCGTCCCTTGGGCAAGATGCCAAAGCGCTGCTCGGCGGGCAAGTCGGTAAAGCCAAACAACTCGCGGTAAAACTCGGCCCAGTCTTCGGTGCGGTCATTGCCGATGTATTGCACCAGGCCAAAGAAATGCAGCCCGGCCACCGCGGGCGGGTGCTGGTCCACTGTCGGGATCGGCACAAAGTCCACGTCGTAGATCGAAAACTTGTCGTAGCGGTCCACAAAGTAGATGCGGCTCTTGCCCACGCCATGAATCGCCGGAATGTTCAGCTCCATGACTTCAACGCGCGGCGGCACGGCCCAGGCGCCGCGCTCCAGCGCATGGGCATAGGCCGCAGCGGCATCGCGCACGCGCAGGGCCACGGCCGCCAGCACCGGCTGGTCGGTAGGTAGGGCACCGTTGGGCAGGGCCGGAATGTGGGCGTTGACAATCACGTTCATGCCGCCCTGGCGGTACAGCATCACTTCACGCGAACGGTGGCGGGCAATCGGGCGAAAGCCCATCATTTCCAGCACCTGGCCCAGCGCCTGCGGTTTGGCGGTGGCGTATTCGATGAATTCGATGCCGTCCAGGCCGAGGGGATTGGCGGCCTCCAGGATGGATTCCCGATCGGTGGCGGAGGTCTGGAGTGACGTACTCATGGTGGATGTCCGTTCAGTGCAAAAGTGGTTATGGTGTGAAAAATCAGAGCAGCGTGCTGGCCGCCGATGCGGTTGCCGCGTCAGGCACATGGCCACCGCCCAAAAAGAGCCGCTCAATATTCGGGTCGGCCAGCAACTCGGACGCCCGCTTGTGCAGCACCAGCTGGCCCGACTCGAGCGCAATCGCATCATCAGCCATTTTCAGGGCGCTCTTGACGTTTTGTTCCACCATCAGCACGGTGGTGCCCTGGGCCGCCAGCTTTTGCAGCAGCTTGAACACATCCTGCACCACCAGCGGCGACAGCCCAATCGACGGCTCGTCAATCAGGAGCACCTTGGGCCGCAGCAGCAAGGCTCGGCCGACTTCGAGCTGCTTTTGCTCGCCGCCCGACAGGGCCGAGGCCTGCGAGTGCAGGCGCTCCTTGACGCGCGGAAAGAACTCCAGCACTTCCGGAATCCGTTCATGCGTGACCTTGGTGCCCAGCGTGATGCCGCCCAGCTCCAGGTTCTGATACACGGTGAGCTGGCCAAACAGGTTGCGGCCCTGCTGCACAAAGGCGATGCCCTTGGCCAGCAGTTCTTTCTGGCTGGCCCCGGCAATGTTTTCACCATTGAGCAGGATGCGGCCCTGGCGCGGCTTGAGCAGGCCGAACAGCGTCTTGAGCACGGTGGATTTGCCCGCGCCGTTGGGCCCCAGCAGCAAGGTGATCGAGCCGCGCCTGACCTTGAACGACAGGTTGTTCAGGATCATGAAATCCTTGTAACCCGCCACCACGTCGTCGAATTCAATGCAGATATCGTTTGCAGCCATGATCAATTCCCCAGGTAGGCGTCTAGCACCTGTTTGTTGGCGCGGATTTCAGCCGGTGTGCCGATGGCCATCACCCTGCCCTCGACCATCACCATGATGCGGTGGCACAGGTCCATCACGAAATCCATGTTGTGTTCGATCACCACGAAAGAGCCTTTTCGGGTCTTGTTCAGTTCCTTGAGCAGGCTGGAAATGCCGCCCACCAGGCTCGGGTTGACGCCCGCGCAAGGCTCGTCGAGCAGCACCAGGTCGGGTTCGGCCATGAAGGCCATGGCGATATCGACCAGTTTTTGCTGGCCGTAGCTCAGCGTGCCGGCCAGGGAGTCGGCCACATGCCGGATGCGGAACTGGTCGATCAGCGCGTCGGCCTTGGCGCCCAGGCCCGAGTCGCCGGGCGCGAACATTCGGCTCAGCATGCTGCCATGGTGCTCTTGCGCGGCCACGATCAGATTGTCGCGCACGGTCATCTTGCCAAACACCTGCAGCGTCTGGAAGGTGCGGCCCACGCCCCGGCGGCTCAGCTCCAGCGGCGACAGGCCAGTGATGGTTTTACCCTTGAGTTCAATCGTTCCGGCGTCGGGCGTGATCTGGCCCAGCACGCTGTTGAACATGGTGGTCTTGCCCGAACCGTTCGGGCCGATCACACCGAAGATTTCGCCCGGCATAACTTCAAAGGACACCCCGCCCACGGCCTGGATGGCGCCATAGGCTTTCTTGAGGTTGGTGACTTTCAACAAGGGACTGGTCATGATGCGGCTCCAATTCTGCTGGCCGCTGCCGTGCGTGCCGCCGAAGCAGCGCGCGCGGCCCGCTTGGCCTTGATACGGTCGGGAATACTGAGCAAGCCATCGGGCAGCCAGATCATCAGCAGCACCACGGCGGCGCCGAACAGCGGCAAATACCAGTTGGCAACGCCCGGCACGTCGCGCAGCCATTCCGGCAGCACCACGCCCACGGCCGCGCCAATGACCGGCCCCAGGAAATAGCCGGCGCCGCCGACCACCACCATCAAATACATCATGATCGACGCGCCGACCGCGAAAGGCGCCGGCTCGATGAACTGCACCAGACTGGCAAACAGCGCGCCCGCGACACCGGCATACACCGCGCCGATGGCAAAGCTCAGCAGCGTGTAGTTGCGGATGTCCACACCCAGGCTTTCGGCGCGTATGGGGTTGTCGCGCAATGCCTTGAAGGCCTTGCCCCACGGCGAGCGCAGCAGGCCCCACAGCAGGCCGGCCAGGACAAGCGTTACCGCCAGCACGAAGTAGTAGTAAGGCCGGTTGGCTTCAAGCGAGTAGCCAAAAATGACGGGCCGCGCAATGTTGTTGATGCCGAAAGTGCCGCCGGTCAGCCACTCTTCATTACGCATCACCAGCCAGACGGCGGTGTTGAAACCCAGCGTGGCGAACGCCAGGTAAATGGTCTGCACCCGCAGCGCAGGAAAACCCAGGATCAGCCCGATGGCAAAGCACAGCAGCGCAGCGGCCGGCAAGCCGAGCCAGAAGCTGATGCCGGCCTTCATCATGATGGCCACGGTGTAGGCGCCGATGCCGAAGAAGGCCGCATGGCCCAGCGATTTCTGACCGGCGTAGCCGATGGTCAGGTTCAGCCCCATGGTGGCGATGATGAAGATCAGCCAGTAGGTCAGCAGATAAATGCCGTAGTTTTTCAGGTATTGCGGCGCCACCAGGACCAGCAAGGCACCCAGCACCGTGAACAGCGCTCCGAATTTGTTGTTGAAAAGATGGCTCATACCTTGCGCTCCTCTTTCTTGCCCAGCAGGCCTTGCGGCTTGAACAAAATCACGATCATGAAAATCACCAGGGCCACGGCGTCCTTGTAGGCGGGCGAGATATAGGCCGCCGCCAGGTTTTCACAGACCCCGACGATCAGGCCGCCCACCAGGGCGCCGCGCGAGTTGTTGAAGCCGCCGATGATGGCCGCAAAAAAGGCCTTGTTGCCCAGGCCCTCGCCCATGTCGAACTTGGCCAGGTAGGTCGGCGTGACCAGCAAGGCCGCCGCCACCGCCAGCACCGCATTGATGGCGAAGGTGTAGAAAATCATGCGCGGCACGTTGATGCCGAGCACCGACGCGCTTTCGGTGTTTTGCGCGACGGCCTGCATGGCGCGGCCGGTGACGGTCCTGGCCAGGAAGGCCTGGGTCGCCATCACGATGACCATGGCCAGCGCAAAGGTGCCGATGTCCTGCAGCGTCACCGTCACGCCGGCAATGTTGAACAGCTTGTCGGCAAACAGGCTGGGGAAAGGATGGGCTTCAGCGCTGTAGCCGGCGCGCACGCCGTTGCGCATGGCAATCGACAGGCCGATGGTGGCCACGACGATGGGCATCATGCCGTACTTGAACAGCGGATCCACCACGCCGCGCTTGAACACCCAGCCCAGCAGCAGGATGGCCAGCAGCACGGTGAGCACAAAGCTCACCAGCATGGGCGCGCCCAGTGAAATGAAGCCCAGCATCATGAAAGCCGGCAGCATGACAAATTCGCCCTGGGCGAAATTGATCGTGCCCGAGGCCTGCCACAGCAGGGTAAAGCCCAGGGCCGCCAGCGCATAAATGCTGCCAGTGGCCAGGCCTGATAAAAGGAGTTGGAGGAAGTCTGTCATGGCAGTGCTTGCATAAAGAGGCTTGCGAAGAGATTTGAGTGGCCGGTACCGGCAAGGTTGCCGGTATCGGCCCGATGCGCACCCCACTCAAGGGTGCGAAGGGCGGCTGCAGGCGAGCGGCCAGCCGCTTATTTTTTCGCTGCTGCAGCAGGCGCAGCAGTGGCGTTCAGCGCAGGCAGGATGGAGACGACCTCCTGCTTGCCGTTCTTGACTTCGATCATGAAGCTCTCGCGGTCCAGGTCGCCCTTGGCGTCAAACGACACATCCATCAGCACGCCGGGCTGGTCGGCCGCCTTGACTCTCAAGGTGTGCAGCGTGGCGGCCACGGCCTTGCGGTCAAGCTTGCCGGTCTTTTCAATCGCCGCTTTCAGGATGTAAATGCCGGAGTAGCCTTTCATGCCGTTGTGGTCAGACACGTATTTGTATTCCTTCTCGAACTTGGCGCGGAAGGCCCGGATGGCCGGCTGGGGCGCATCGACCGTCAGGCCGACATGGGCAATCGCGCCATTGGCGGCATCACCGGCCAGCTCGATGACTTTCTGGCCGGTCAGCGTGGTTTCGCCAATGATGGGCTTGCTCCAGCCCTGCTTGCGCAGTTCGCGCAGGATGCGGGCCGATTCCTCTTCGTTCGAATAGGCAAACACGCCGTCGGCATTGCTCTGCTTGGCTTTCAGGACAGCGGCGGAAAAGTCGACCTGGCCGTTGTCGGTGGAAATTTCGGCCACGATCTTGGTGGGGGAATTGGCCAGCGCCTTTTTCAGCGCGTCCAGACCACCCTTGCCGAAGTCGTTGTTCACATAGATGATGGCCAGGGTTTTCAGCTTGGCCTGGTCGCTGATGTAGCGCGCCACCTTGGGCATGGCGGCTGCCTGCGTAAAGCTGGTGCGGAACACATACGGGTTGCCCTGCTCGGTGATGCCGGCGGCCTCGCCGCCAGTGAAATTGGGCACTTCGGCGCGGCGCGACTCGGCCATGCTGACCATGATGGAGCCGGAAAACACCGGGCCGAAAATGGCGAACACGTCGTTGTCAATGGCTTTTTGCGTCAGGCCCTTGGCCACGCCGGGGTTGCTCTGGGTGTCGTTGGTGGTGGTCTGGATCTTTTTACCCAGAATGCCGCCTGTCGCGTTGATTTCCTTGACGGCCAGTTCGACGCCGTTCTTGAAGTTGGTGCCCGCACTGGCACCGCCGCCGGACAACTCGACAATGTTGGCGATCTTGATTACATCCTGGGCGAAACTGGCTGTAGCGCTTACTGCTATTGCACAGGCAGCTATTAATTTAAGAGCGAATCGTTTTTGCATGGTTGTCTCCTCGGTGGGTGGTTAAAAAAGGGGCATCTCGCCCTACAGGGCGGCGGGGTAAATCTGCTGACGGATAAAGCCCGCATTGCGCTGCACAGTCCGTGCCGCATCATGAAGGCCGAAAAAATCGAGGTAAAGGGGAGCCTGGCGGATCATCATTTCGAAGCCCGGATGCGCCACCAGCCCCCTGCTGCGTGCCGCCCGCACGACAGGCGTGGGCTGGTTCTTCATCAGGATGTCCACCAGCGCGGCACCCGGCGCCATGCGCGAGACGTCGCAGGGCAGCGGATCGAAGGGGTAAAGACCCAGGGGCGAAGCGTTCACGACGAGATCAAATCCGGCCGGATCATTGTTGTCCACAGCAATAACCCGGACCGCTACCGCCGCGCCCAGCCGCCGGGCCAGCGCCTGCGCCTTGCCGGGTGTCGGGTCGTACAGGGCGACCTCAAGAGCAGCGCCTTGCGATGCCTTTGACGCCGGACTGACCAGGGAAGCGGCAATGGCCGCAGCCCCACCGCCAGCGCCCAGGATCAGCACCCGCTTGCCGGTGTAGGTCATGTTGAAACCGTTGAGCGAATGAACCAGTCCTTCGCCATCAAACAGGTCGCCCACCAGCCGGCCCTGCGCATCGCAGCGCACAGCATTGACCGCTCCTGCCAGGCGACCCAAGTCGGAACACTCATCAAGCATGTCCATCAACAGCGATTTATGCGGAATGGTTAACAACAGGCCCTTGATGTTGCGGGCCCAAAAAGCCGCCCGCACAAAATCCTGCACCTTGGCCGCCGGCACATGCACCGGCACCAGCACCGCATTGATCCCCAGCGTGGAAAAGATCAGGTTGAACGACTCGGGCGCACGTACCTGCTCAACCGGGTCACCCAGAATGAAATAGACATCGGTGCTACCGTTGCTGCCAGCCATGGGGGACAGGCTGCCGAGTGGTTTTGATCGGTGATCGTTCATAATTGGCATTTCGAGGCGAACTTTAGCCAATGCTCGCCGAAATAAAAAGAAAATTTACGGCATTAAGATCGATGACCGAACAAATAAGATCGACAATCGATCACATTAAGCGTTTTCCCTAGGTAAACCACCAACGGCTTACATCAGAATTTCCCGCCATGCCTCCCCCTTTATCCGAAACGACCACAGCCACCCCAGCCGGCCCCTTGCTGGACAAGCGCGACTGGATTGCCGGCCTTGAAAGAGGTCTGTCCATCATTGAGGCGTTTGATGACGCCCACCCGCGCATGACCGCCAGCCAGGCCGGCGAGCGTTGCGGCATGACCCGTACCGCCGCACGCCGTTACCTGCTCACGCTGCGGCACATTGGCTACGTGGCGACCGATGGCAAGCTGTTCTGGCTCACACCGCGCGTGCTGCGCCTGGGGCAGTCCTACCTTGAGTCGGCCCGGCTGCCGCGTATCGTGCAACCGTTTTTGCAGCGCGTGACGGCGGGCACCTCCGAGACGGCCTATGTCAGCGTGCTCGATGGCGACGACATCGTGTACATCGCCCGCAACGGCTCCAACCGCGTGATGAACACCGGCTATGTGCTGGGCGCGCGGGTGCAGGCGCAGGTTACGGCTGCGGGCATATTGTTGCTGGCGCTGGGCGATCCGGCCTGGGTGGAGCATTGGCTGGCCACGCAGACGCTCAAGGCCTACACCTCGCACACCATTGCGAGCAAAGACCGCCTGCGCCTTGAGCTGGCGCGCATTCGCGCGCAGGGCTGGTCGCTGTCCGAACAACAACTCGAACTCGGTGCCCGCGGCATTGCCGTGCCGCTGATGGACCACCGTGGGGACCTGGTGGGCGCGCTCAATGTAACCACGCCCATGGGTTTTGAAAGCTCCGAGGATGTGGTGGCGCGGGTGCTGCCGGTGCTGCAGGAAACCGCGCGGGCCATGCGTAATCTGATCTGATCAAATCCGGATAGCGCCGCCAATTGCTACATTATTTATAGCAAACTATTACCGTAAATAAAGGGCTTCGGCTATTTTTCTTATAAATTTACCGAAAAATAACGTTCAGACTGACGCCTTGATCGGCTTCAACCCGACCGACACATCGCCGCACTGGGCCCGGTGGCGCAGCGCATGCTCCATCACCACCAGCGCCAGCATGGCCTCGGCAATCGGCGTGGCGCGAATGCCGACGCAGGGGTCGTGCCGGCCCTTGGTGATGACTTCGGTGGACTGGCCCGCCAGGTCAATCGACTCGCGCGGCGTGAGGATGGAACTGGTGGGCTTGATGGCGATCGACACTTCCAGGTCTTGCCCGGTGCTGATGCCGCCCAAGACACCGCCCGAATTGTTGGACTTGAAACCCTCGGGGGACAGTGAATCGCCGTGCGTGCTGCCGCGTTGCGCCACGCTGGCAAAACCGGCACCGATTTCCACCCCTTTGACGGCATTGATGCCCATCATGGCGTAGGCAATGTCGGCGTCCATCTTGTCAAACAGCGGCTCACCCAGGCCAACCGGCACCCGGGAGGCCGACACGCGGATGCGCGCACCGCAGGAATCACCGCCCTTGCGCAACTCGTTCATGTAGGCTTCCAGCGCCGACACATCGGCCACCGGTGCAAAGAAGGGGTTGTGGGGCACAAAGTCCCACGACTCAAAGCCGATCGACAGCTCGCCGATTTGCGTCATGCAGCCCCGGAACACCGTGCCGTAGCGCTCAAACAACCATTTCTTGGCAACCGCGCCGGCCGCCACCATGGGCGCGGTCAGGCGGGCCGATGAGCGCCCGCCGCCGCGCGGGTCGCGAATGCCGTATTTCTGGAAATAGGTGTAGTCGGCGTGGCCTGGGCGGAACGATTCCAGGATGTTTCCGTAGTCCTTGCTGCGCTGGTCGGTGTTCTTGATCAGCAGGCAAATCGGCGTGCCGGTGGTTTTGCCTTCGTACACGCCCGACAAAATCTCGACCGCATCCGACTCATTGCGCTGGGTCACGAATTTGGAGGTGCCGGGGCGGCGCCGGTCCAGGTCGGGCTGGATGTCCGCCTCGGAAAGCGTCATGCCCGGCGGGCAGCCGTCAATCACGCAGCCAATGGCCGGGCCGTGGGATTCACCAAAGTTGGTGACTGCGAAAAGATTTCCAAAAGTATTGCCGCTCATGGACTGGATTATCCCTGAGCGCGCGGCTGATCAGACTTCCTTGGCGTCGTCTTCGGCCGGCCAGTCGCGGATATAGGCCTTGAGCATTTTGTTCTCGAAGTTCTGGCTGTCTACCACGGCCTTGGCCACGTCGTAAAAGCTGATCACGCCCATCAGCATTTTCTGGTTCATCACGGGCATGTAGCGCGCATGGCGGTCCAGCATCATGCGGCGCACCTCGTCCATGTCGGTTTCGGAGGTGCAGGTCAGCGGATGGTCGTCCATGGCTTTGCGCACCAGCGTGCCGCCCATCTCGCCGCCATTGTTGACGATGCAGAGCAGCACTTCACGGAAGGTCAGCATGCCAACCAGGTCGCCATGCTCCATGACGACCAGCGACCCGATGTCTTTTTCGGCCATGATTTGGGCCGCTTTGGACAGAGGTTCGTCGGGCTGAACGGTGTAGAGCGTGTTGCCTTTCACGCGCAGGATGTCAAGAACCTTCATCGCCTTCTCCTCGGTTGTTTTGCAATTTTTTCCCTGCAAAGCAGCGCCGGGAAATTCACTTTTAATATAGCCCACAATCCAGGGGCGGGCTGTAACGATTTCCCGGGTTTACCCGGTGACTCGGCTCGGGGCAAGCGCCCACCGCGCCGGGACGCACTTCGCCGCCCGCTTTCGCTTTTTATACTGGAGACACATGCATGCCTGGTTATTCCGATCCCGGTTTTGACACCCTGGCGCTGCACGCAGGTGCCGCCCCCGACCCGGCCACAGGCGCACGCGCCGTGCCGATTCACCTCACGACGTCGTTTGTGTTCGAGTCCAGCGACCATGCCGCCAGCCTGTTCAACCTGGAACGTGCGGGGCATGTGTACTCGCGCATCAGCAACCCGACCAACGCGGTGCTGGAACAACGCATTTCGGCCCTCGAAGGCGGCATAGGCGCGATTGCCACGGCCAGCGGCCAGGCCGCGCTGCACCTGAGCATTGCCACGCTGATGGGGGCCGGCTCGCACATCGTGGCCAGCACCGCGCTGTATGGCGGCAGCCAGAACCTGCTGCACTACACGATGCGCCGCTTCGGCATTGAAACGACATTCGTCAAGCCGGCAGACATGGACGGCTGGCGCGCTGCCGTGCGTCCCAACACCAAGCTCTTCTTTGGTGAAACCGTGGGCAACCCCGGGCTGGACGTGCTGGATATGGAGGCCGTGAGCGCCATCGCCCATGAAGCCGCCGTGCCGCTGCTGGTGGACTCCACACTGACCTCGCCCTGGCTGGTCAAGCCGTTTGATCACGGCGCCGATCTGGTCTACCACTCGGCCACCAAGTTCTTGAGCGGTCACGGCACGGTCATTGGCGGCCTGGTGGTGGATGGCGGCAGTTTTGACTGGGACTCTTCCAAAGCGGCGGGCAAGTTTGCCGAGCTAACCGAGGCCTATGGCGGCTTTCACAACATGGTGTTCAGCGAGGAAAGCACGGTGGGCGCATTTTTGCTGCGTGCGCGCCGCGAAGGCCTGCGCGACTTTGGCGCCTGCATGAGCCCGCACACCGCCTGGCTGATTTTGCAGGGCATGGAAACGCTGCCGCTGCGCATGGCGCGCCACATGAGCAACACCGAAAAAGTCGTTGAATTTCTGGCCAGCCACCCGCTGGTGGCGCGCGTCGGCCACCCGATGCTGGCCTCCCACGCGAGTTACGCGCTGGCCAAAAAGCTGCTGCCACGCGGCGCGGGCTCGGTGTTCAGCTTTGACATCAAGGGCAGCCGTGCGCAGGGCAAGGCATTTGTGGAAACGCTCAAAGTGTTCAGCCACCTGGCCAACGTCGGCGACTGCCGCAGCCTGGTGATTCACCCCGCCAGCACCACCCACTTCCGCATGAGCGACGACGCGCTGCTGGGCGCCGGCATCACCCAGGGCACGATCCGCCTGAGCATCGGACTGGAAGACCCGGACGACCTGATGGACGACCTCAAGCGCGCCCTCAAGGCGGCAGAGAAAGCGGGAGACTGAACATGGAGCTATCCGTCAACGGTCAAAAAACCTACTGCTACACCGGCGGCAAACCCTTTGAGCCCGCCCAGCCCACCGTGGTTTTTATCCACGGCGTGCTCAATGACCACAGCGTCTGGATTTTGCAGTCCCGCTACCTGGCCCACCATGGCTGGAACGTGCTCGCGGTAGACCTGCCCGGCCACTGCCGCAGCGGCGGCGAAGCGCCCTCCACCGTTGAAGAGGCGGCGGACTTCATCGCGGCACTGCTGGATGCTGCGGGCGTGCAACGCGCGGCACTGGTCGGCCACAGCTGGGGCTCGCTGATTGCACTGGAGGCGGCCGCCCGGCTCAAGGAGCGCGTGAGCCACCTGGTGCTGGTCGGCACCGCATTCCCCATGAAGGTGTCGCAAGCGCTGCTTGACTCATCGCTCCATGACCCCATGAAGGCATTGAACATGATCAATGTGTTTTCGCGCAGTACGCTTGCCCCGCCGCCCTCGGCGTTGGGGCCGGGCACCTGGGTCTATGGCGCCAGCCTGGCCCTGGGTCGCCGCGTGCTGGCCAGCAACACCAAGGTCAATGTCTTCCACCGCGGCTTCAAGGCCTGTGACAGCTATACGAATGGCGAATTCGCCATTCAAGCCATCACCTGCCCCGTGCTGTTTTTGCTCGGCGCGCAAGACCAGATGACGCCGCCCAAAGCCGCGCAAGGGCTTGTCACTGCAGCCCGCAACGCCGGCAGGATGGTGCACATTGCAAGCCTGGCGGTCGGCCACCACCAGAAGACCGAGGCGCCGGATGAGACGCTGTTTGCGATCCGGGATTTCCTCACCCTGCGGCGGACCTGACGGTTTCTCCGGCACCGCCCTGTCATTCCATTGCCACTTCAATCCGACAGGTCCTTGCCCCGCCTGCTCTCGCATCGAATTGAAAATGAAATCAGGCGGCGGGCTCGAAGAGCGGCTGGCAGGCCAATGCAATTTGCTCGATGTGACGATGATCTGTGCCACAACACCCGCCCATTACAGTAAGCTGATTCAGTCTGCGTTTGAGCCGCGCATATTCCCGCCCAAGCTCCGCCGGGTTACCTGCATCGAGCTCCGGGGCCTCGTTCAGCTGGCTTTGCGGTTTGCCTCGGCAAGCGCACCCGCTGTGTAGCCAAGCTGCTTGCCCCAGTCCGGATTGGCCCGCCATGTCGCGCTTTCGAGGATCAGGCCAGTCTTGAAACGCCGAGCCAGCTCCGCATAGCTGCGAAAGTACTTGAAAAGAGCCGCTTCGCCTTCCTGTGTATCAAGAAGGGGGAAAGCTGCAAAGTCTGGAAGTTCCAGCCCTTCATGAAAGATCAGGGTGGTTTCGAGACCGCCATCTGTAAGGAAAAGCTTGCCGCCAAGTTGGGGCAAGGCGTTTCGATACTTTGCCATGTGCTGGCTCCTTGTGGTGTAACTTTTCAGCCATTCATTGGGGAGACAGCGCATCCGCCAGCGCACGCAGGAGCTTTGCACCGTCGCCATGCCATGCGCTGCCGTGCATGCAGGCCAGCGTGGCGGGCTCGGCAGCGGCAAGCCTTTCAATCATTGCCCGCGCCTTGCTGGTGTGGGAGTAATAGTCCATCGCCAGGCGGAACGCCTCGCTCGGCCCCAGAATGTCCGACTCGGTGAGGGGTGGATGATCGCTGCCACCTTGCGTAAACAAATCACCGCACAGCAGTGTCCGGGTGTTTGCTTCCATCAGCAAACCGCATTCCCACGCGTGCGGCAGGTGCGGCGTGTCGAACCAGCGCACCGTATGCTTGCCGAGCGAAAGCGTCTCGCCGTCGGCAAGCGCGCGGGGCAGACGATCGGCCATGTCATTGATCGAAACCAGTGCAGCAACCGTGCCGCACAGAGGCGAGGATTGTGGAGCGACTGCAAGCCACTCGTTGAGCGACCCGCATTCATCCGCTTCGACGTGCGAAAAGGCAAGGTAACGAAGCTGCTCCACAGGAAGGATGCTCGCAAGTGCCTCTCGGACCAGCGGAAACATCTTGCGCGGTCCGGTGTGAAAAAGCAGCGGTTCATCATCAACGATCAGATATTGATTGAATGAAAACCCCCCAGGCCCTCCGGCTATGAACACCGGCGTATTGATGCGGTAGATTCCGTCAGCAACTTCATGGACATTTGTCCCGGATTGCGTATTTGTGATGGCCATTTCCAATCTCCTTTACATGTTGTAAAAATTGATGGCAATTTCCAGCGCCACCCTCAAAATACCGGACGTTGGCCGGGCCATCGGTTACAGACACCCCTCCCGCCTCACGCGGGCACAGCCTCCACGAGGCACACCGCCGACGGTCCGGACACCCGAAAAATCAAAGGCCGCAGCAACAGCGGGCGGGTCTTGCGTCTGCTTGGACATCGGCGAATTCCTGGGCCGTCTTCGGTCCGCGCACGAGTGAATCAGCAAGAAATACAGGCGCAGGCAGGAAAGCGTGTTTGACATAGAGCGCCTGCCGCCCAACGTTCACCATAAGCGCTTCACGCAGGCAAGGGCTCTATGCCATCTTGCCAAGAATTCTGTTCATTTCGTCCTTGGAAAAGGCGCGCAGCGTCTGCGTGCGAACATTGCCCGCAGCCCCTATTGCCAACGCGAACGCGGTTGCCGACTCGTCATCCGGCGCTTCGATAATCGCAACCAAATCGTAATGCCCCAGTGTCCAGTAAATCTGGGGCATGCTGGCCCCAAACTTCTTTGCCGCTTCCTTAACGGCATCCGCGCGTTTTGTGGTGTCCTTGACGCTGCGGATACCCTGATCCGTAAAGCTGGAAAGTGCAATGTAGGTTCCCATGATTTTTCTCCTTTTGGCAACGGGAACCTCGGACATTGAATCGACCAGCGGCGGTTCCGAAACGCTGGCCTACCGTTTGGGTTCAGCGGCGGCGCACGCGCCGCCTGCGGCAACTGACTGCAAGGCAGCCTGGATCAAGCGGGCTTGATATTCTGGTTCGTGCTAAAGAGGTTTGCCGGGTCGTACTTGCGCTTGATCTGGGCGAGGCGCTCATAGTTCTGGCCATAGGCGGCTCTTACGCGATCGCCCTCGTCCGCGGTGAGGAAATTGACATAGACGCCACCGCTGGCAAAAGGCGCCGAGGCCTTGAAGAAATCGCGCGCCCAGCGGATGCAGCGCTCGTCGTCGGCCGGGTCCGTCCAGCGGCCGTGGACGTTCATCACGAACTGGGCGTCACGGTGGGCGTACGCCGCGGAGTCGGGCGCCGGCCGTGCGGTAGCGCCGCCGAGGGCGCCAAAAAATATCTCGCACTGGGGCGACGGCAGCTTCTTGAGGTAGTCAATGACGGCGTCGAACAGTCCATCGCTGAGCACCGAGAAATTGTGCGACTTCCAGTAGTTGCGCGCGCCGGGGGTAAGCAGCGGGTCGAAGGCCTTCTGCCAGGCGGTGTACGGTTGCACGCCGACGTGCTCGCCCAAGGGTGTGCCGAACTTGCGCAGCGGCTCAATGAGAGGCTCGCCTAGCGTCGGGTCACCCGCGTAGCACAGCGCGAGCGCGATGATTTCCTTGCCATGGACCGCCTCGGGGAGGAAGGGCAGAGGCGGCGCCTGACGCAGCACGGTCCACACCGTAAGCTCGTCCGGTGCCTTTGCGATGAATTCGCGGTACTGCTGCAGCACCGCCTTGACCTCGGAAAGAGGGTAGACGATCAGGCCGCTCAGGACGTCGGGGCCGACAGGGTGGAGCAGGAACTCGAAGCGGGTCACGACGCCGAAGTTGCCGCTGCCGCCGCGCAGGGCCCAAAAGAGATCGGGGTGCTCGGTGGCGCTGGCGCGCACCACCTCGCCGGCGGCGGTCACCACCTCGGCGGATGCCAGGTTGTCAATGGTCATGCCGTACTTGCGGCTGAGCCAGCCGAAGCCGCCGCCGAGCGTCAGGCCCGCAACACCGGTGGTGGAGTTGATGCCGAGCGGCGTGGCCAGGCCGTGGGCCTGGGTAGCCGCGTCGATATCTGCCAGCGTGGCGCCCCCCTCGATGGTTGCGCGGCGCGCGCCAGCGTCGATGCTCGCGGCCTTCATCTGCGAGAGGTCAATGACGATGCCGTCGTCGCACACCGCACTGCCTGCGATGTTGTGTCCACCACCACGGACTGCGAGCGCCAGACCGTTGTCCTTCGCAAAGTTCACCGCGCAGACGACGTCTGATGTGGTGGCGCAGCGGACGATCAGCGCGGGGTACTTGTCGATCGTCGCGTTCCAGACCTGGCGGGCGCTTTCGTAAAGATTGTCATCGGGAAGAATCACCACCCCCGTGACCTTCCCTTTTAACGTCTCAATCTTCGAGGCTTGGAATTTAGTCATGGCTTACTCCTTGGTTGTACTGTGGCTGGCTGCGCCTGACTCACAATATTGTTTTGGGCGATACCGAACTACCTCCCCACCACGGCACCTGTCGCCCTGACGCGGCACCAGGAATTCTTTGCAAACCCGCTTGGAGCATTGATTGCAGGCGATATTCTGCAAAAGTGAATAGCTATCGCAGTTCCAGAAAAACCGACACACCGGTTGCGAGATCAACCCGGATGCTGAATCAGTTGTACGAGCAAACTCATCACTGAAATTTATAGCACCGGCTTCCGCACCGCGCAAGCACGGCAGGGCCCGCTGGACGTGAGCCCTAACATGATTTACACACAGGTACACCGTGCGGCCGCAGGGCCGCCAGCCTGTGGCGCACTGCTATCCGTGCCCTTACGCCGCCCGTGCCGGCCCAACAGGCCCGGCAGAATGCGGCGAGCCTTGATTGGCGTGCGCTGCCTGCACCCGACCCGCAAGGGCGGCTTCAAGTCCCAGCGCTGGCTGGCTTATTTGATGCTTGAAATTGATGAATTTCTGCGTTTTGAATCGCCCAGGGCGCTCGGCAACCGACGCGTGCGCCATCAACTGATGAAGGTCTCAAGCCTTGATCCAGTATTCCGGTGCCGCGCGCAAAGCATGCAGCAGCTGCTGCGTGGTCGGCAAATGCGGCGTGGCCTGAAGGCTTGAACGCTCCATCGAATCCAGCAGGCGCGACAGGGTTTGCGCATGGGGCGTCAGCGGGCCGAAAAACCGCGTGCCGTCCTTATCGGCAATCAACACCGTGGGAAAGGTTTCCACGTCAATATCGCCGACCAGATCCGCCTGGTCTTCGATGTCCAGCCAGGCAAAGCGGCATTCCGGATGGCGCGCGGCCATTTGCGCAAACACGCTTTGGTAGTCACGGCAAAGGCCGCACCAGTCTGCACACAGGCAGATCACCCAATGATCGGGATCATGCGGAGCGGTGTCAGGTGGGCGCAAATGGGGCATGACAGGCAATGAATTCAAATCAAATTGACTATTATGACCACGCCGGAATACTTACTTTTTCATAGCGCATCACGCAGTCGTATATTAGGCCAGCAGGCTTTTTCCCATAACTTTTTCACCGAGTCCGCCTTGTCGAGCAGCAACTGCTGCATCAGCGGCTCCAGCAAGGTAGTGTCCGGGTCCACCAGCAGCAGATAGCGGGACTCCACGTCTACGTCCTCGTCGTGGAGCTGCCCCACCCAGTCGAGCGCCACCAGCGTTTCCAGCACCGGCTCCAGTTGCAGCACGTCGACCTGAAGCCGCCCGGCCAGCTGTGAGGCGCTCACGCCTTTGCGCATGGTGGCGCGGGCCTGATCCAGTTGCTGGAGCACTTCAACCGCGAGCTGAAAAAGCCAGCCATGGGCGCCGCCGCGACGCGCCACGCCCGCCAGCAAACTGGGCAAATAGGCGGCAATCACTGCGCCCATCAGCACCACCACCCAGGACACGTAAATCCACACCAGCAAGATCGGCACGGTGGCAAACGCGCCATAAACCAGCGAATACGTCGGAACGGCATCAAGGTACAAGGCCAGCACCTTTTTGGACAGCTCTATGCTTGCGGCGACGAACAGCCCACCGGCCCAGGCATGCGTCCACTTGACGTAGGTATTGGGCACGTAGCGGTACAGCGCCGCCATGCCGCCAGCCACCAGAAAAAACTGCACGACGTCGAGCAGGAAACGCAAGCTGACGGGCAAAGGGCCCACCAAGCCTCTGGAGGCCGACAGCACATAAGACGTCACGGCCAGACTAGCGGCCAGCAGCAGCGGCCCCAAGGTGATGGCGGCCCAGTAAATCAGCACGCGCTGCGCCAGCGGCCGCGGTTTTTTGACACGCCAGATGCCGTTGAGCGTGCGGTCTATCGTCAGGATCAGCGCAATCGCCGTGCCCAGCAGCACCGCCAGGCCGGCCACGCCCAGCTTGTTGGCCTGCTGGGTGAACTGGGTCAGGTAACCCAGCACCTGACGCGCAATGTTGTCGGGGATCAGGCTTTGGATCAGCCAGTCCTGCAGCGCGCCCTGCAGCTTGGAAAACATCGGAAAGGCCGTAAATACAGCCAGCGCCACGGTAAAGAAGGGCACCAGCGCGATCGAGGTGGTGAAAGTCAGGCTGCTGGCGGTCAGGCCCATGTGGTCTTCACGGAAACGGTCACGCAGGGTGGCAGCGGTATGCCGCCACGGGAAATGGGCCAGGTCGTTCAACAAGGCTTGCAGGGACTGCGGGATTTTCATCCCCGGTATCATGCCATTTACATAATGATGACCATGAACAAAGCAAACCAAATTGAAATAACGCGCTGGCTGGCCCTGGGCAGCCTGAGCGGCCTGATTGTGCTGGGCCTGGCCTGGGAAATGTGGCTGGCGCCCCTACGGCCGGGCGGCTCGCTGCTGGCCCTCAAGGTATTGCCCCTGTGCATTCCCCTGGCCGGCTTCCTGAAAAACCGCATGTACACCTACCGCTGGGTCAGCCTGATGGTGTGGGTGTATTTCGCCGAGGGCGCGACGCGGGCCTGGAGCGACCGGGCCCCTGGCAACTACCTGGCGATGATTGAAGTCGTGCTGTGCCTGATGCTGTTTGCGGCCTGCGCGCTGCATGTGCGAATTCGACTTAAAGCGGCCGCCGTTCCGATGACGGCTGCAGCCATGGGAACCCCTTTATGAGCAAGCATTTCGAACTTCTTCAAGCCCTGCGGGAGATCACGGGTCCGTCGCAGATTCTGACCGACGGCGACCTGTCGGCCTGGGAGCAGGACTGGCGCAAGCGCAGCCGCGGCAAGGCGCTGGCAGTCGTCAGGCCAGGCAGCACCGCCGAGGTCGCCGCCGTTGTCAAGGCCTGCGCGGCGGCCGGTGTCAGCATCGTCACCCAGGGCGGCAACACCGGGCTGGTGGTCGGCTCAACGCCGGACGCCTCGGGCCAGCAGGTGGTGCTGAGCCTGCAGCGCATGAACGCCGTGCGCGCGCTCGATGCCGCCAACCTGACCCTCACGGTAGAAGCCGGCTGCATTTTGCAAAGCCTGCAGGAAACGGCTGAAAAAGCCGGTTTTCTGTTTCCGCTAAGCCTCGCTGCAGAAGGCAGCTGCACCATTGGCGGCAACCTGGCCACCAATGCCGGCGGCACACAGGTGGTGCGCTACGGCAATGCGCGCGACTTGTGCCTGGGGCTGGAAGTGGTCACCGCGCAGGGCGAGGTGTGGCACGGGCTTTCAGGCCTGCGCAAGGACAACACGGGCTACGACCTGCGCGATTTGTTCGTCGGCAGCGAGGGCACGCTGGGCATCATCACCGCCGCCACGCTCAAGCTCTACCCGCAGCCGGCGGCCCGCCTCACGGCCTGGGCGGCGGTGCCGTCAATGCAGGATGCCGTCGCCCTGCTCGGGCTGGCGCACCAGCACCTGGGCGCGGGCCTGACCGGCTTTGAAGTGATGGGGCAATTTGCCCTGAGCCTGGTGGCCAGTCATTTTCCGCAGCAGCGCGTGCCGCTGTACCAGGAAACGCCGTTTTGCGTGCTGCTGGAGAATTCCGACACTGAATCCGAAGCCCACGCCCGCACGCAGTTCGAGCGGCTGCTGGAAACCGCGCTCGAACAAGGCTGCGTCACCGACGCCGTGGTGGCTGAAAACCTGGCCCAGGCGCACCAGCTCTGGCATATCCGTGAAAGCATTCCGCTGGCACAGGCCGAAGAAGGCCTGAACATCAAGCACGACATTTCGATTGCGGTTTCGCGCATTCCGGAGTTTGTGCGTGCCACAGACGCTTTGCTGGAACAAAACATTCCGGGTGTGCGACTGGTCAACTTCGGCCACCTCGGCGACGGCAACCTGCACTACAACGTGCAGGCCCCGGCCGGCGGCGATGCCAGGGCTTTCCTGCGCGACCATGAGGAGCAGGTCAACACCCTGGTGTTTGATTCAGTCCAGACATTCGGCGGCTCCATTTCTGCCGAGCACGGGGTCGGCAGTCTGAAGGTGGACAAGCTGGAACACCACAAATCGCCGGTGGCCCTGGGCATGATGCGCGCCATCAAGCGCGCGCTGGACCCGCACAACCTGATGAACCCGGGCCGGGTGCTGCGGGTGTAGGTCGAATTCAGCACAGGCAGGACTGTTCACCCTGTGCCCTCCGACGTTCAGCCCTCAGGTTGAGCCGGGCTGAGTTGAATGCTGTTCTCTCCACACCATTGGCGCAACGCGGCTTCGACGGCATGGGCTTCGAACGCGAACCAGGCGTCAAGGACACCACGGGACTCCAGCCATTTGGCGAGCGCAGTGAGACTACGGCCGGGGCTTGACGGCCAGCAAGGCGGCGCGCCGCTCAAGGCTCTCCGGCGGCCAATAGTCCCTGGCCTTGTAATACTCGGCAACGGCAGGAATTGTTGGCGCAAGCAGCACCCAGGGCTGCTTCGATGAGGTGAAGATATGAATGTCGGGCGGCAGGCGGTCAGGCTCATCCAGTGTTCCGACGCGGACAAAGCGCAGCGCATCGCCTGCTCCGCCGTAGTTGCTCCATACGGCGATATGGCACCTGGGACAGCGCGCGATCTTCTGGCCTTTGCCGCTGTTCGACGGTGTATTGACCACTTCGACCTCGCCCTGCAACAACTCCACGCGATCAGCTTCGATCATGGCATTGAGCGCAAAAGAGCTTCCGGTTTCACGCTGGCACCAGCGGCAATGACAGCAGTGGACGAACAGCGGCTTCGTCGTCATGCGGTAGCGCACCGAGCGACAGGTACAAGCGCCTTCAAAGGAGAGTGGTTCGTCAGTATTCATAGGTGCCTCTCTCATAAGGGGCGAAATGATGCGCCATGCAGCCCCAAAGCCTGATAGCGGCAGCCCCGAATAAAAATACTGTACCCGAACTTTTTACCGTGGAACAGGACTCATGGCGTCCGCCGGGAGGTGCTGCGCCAGGAAGCGCCCCAGCGCCTCGCGCCATGCCTCACGCGTGAACAGAAAGCCCTCGTTATGGCCACCGGCCAGCTCCAAAAACGCCTTCGGTCCCTTGACGGCGGCAAACAGCCGCTCGCCGTGACGAAACGGCACAATGTCGTCCTGCCGGCTATGGGCGATGAGCACCGGGCTCGAGACGCGACCGAGGGCCTCCAGCGCGTCGTAGCGATAGCGCGCCAGCCACCGCGCCGGCAGCCAGGGATAGAGCTCCGCCGCCAGCTCGGGCACCGAGACGAAGCACGATGCAAGCACCAGCGCCCCGGGGCGCTCGGCCGCGGCGAGCCGGGCGACGACGGCGCCGCCCAGGGACTCGCCCACCAGCACGATGCGCTCGGGCGGGAATCCCCGCTCCGCCACGAGGTGGCGCCAGGCGGCGCGGGCATCGGCGTAGGTGCCCTCCTCGCTCGGCCTGCCTTCGCTGCGGCCGTAGCCGCGGTATTCGAGCAGCAGCAGCGAGTAGCCGAGGCGGTGGAACATGAGGGCGTAGTCCACCCGGTGCGAGATGTTGCCGGCGTTACCGTGGGCGAGCAGCACAACCCCGCGCGCCGCCGGCGCGGGGACATACCAGGCCTCGATCCGGACCCCGTCCTCCGTCGTCAACCACACCGCCTCATAGTCGAGCCCGGCGTCCTTGGGCGTCAGCAGAATCTCCCGACCCACGTCGGGGAAGTAGAGGAGGTGCCCCTGCAGCACGAACACGATGGCCAACAGCGCGGCAAACGCCGCGCTGCCCACGGTCAGCACTTTTAGCAAGACTTCCATGGCCCGCGCCCCCTACGGTCGGGTGATATCGTGCGCTCCAACGAGTCAGGTCGCTGTTTGGACTGGAGCGTCTGTTGTGTGGGCATGGTGCTTCGCAGGCGTGACAGTAGCGCCCGGCCTCAAGGGCGCCGGCGGCGCAAGTGCGAGACGGCCAGACCTATGGCCACGCCTGCCAGCAGGCCTAAACCGCCGCCCAGCAAAGCTTCGCTCATGAACGATTGAGACGTAGACGGTGATTCGGGCAAGGCAGATGGCAACAGAGCCCTCCACTCGGTAGCCGTGATCTGTGTCATTTTCGAGGCATCCCCCAAGCCAAAGACGCAGATCTCACCGCCTGGCAGTTTGCAGAAGCGCTCGGTCGGGCAGCGGGTCAGTATGTCCTGGGGAGCACCCTCAGCGCACTGGGCGCCCGCGCTGCGCAGGACCTGCAGGGTGACTTCGGGATGCTTGGTAAGTTGCTCGGGCATTGCGGACTCCAGTACAACATGTGTGCGACGCAGTGGGGTAGTGGTCAGTTTCTTGCCGTTGAGGGGGGCCATATATGCACTGTTAGGCGATTTAATCCTTACTACTTTCTGCTCGCCGCTTCTTGAAGCGCTCAAACTGATCTTTGTACGTGAATAAATATTCAGAAATTGCTTCCGTAAATCCAAGAATATCTTTTGCATCCTGCGGGGAGATAACTGATGTGACGCCGTGTGCTGCCTCATTGCCTAGCGTTCGCAATGCTTCGGCCCATTCAAACAGTCGGATCTCAATAACGCCGAGATCCTTTAATTTTTTCAGGCTCGCGGAAAGGTTGCATTCCTTAACTTCATGTTCCGCGCATAACCCTTCAAGCGTTTTGCGGCACATGATTGCACTTGCGGTGTACGCCTTCGCTCGGAAGCAGACAGTCGCCTCGTCAAATGCAACCCGTATTGATCTTGGTACGGATGCGCCGAGTTGTCGATCTCTCGCTGGAAAAACGCGGGTAGGAATGTCTTCTTCAAATCCGTTTCCATAGTCGCATTGCACAGCAAGTAAAGGTGATGCGCATCTTGGACACTTCGCAAACGTCCACCTTTCAGGTAGGCCATCACGCTCATCGTAAGCGTCATATGCGTAGAGTTCTGGCGCCTCAACAATTGCCGCACATCGCTTGCATTCGATCAACATTTGAGACTCCTACCGTTTGCGCAGCCTACCGCCTCGGTTCAGGCGACCGCAAAAGCAGCGCGCTGACGCCCGAGAAGAACACAGGAGCCGGGCCGCTTTTTCGGGTCGGCTGGAACCAATAGTTGAACCGATAGTTGGGCATCTTTAGTCCACCCTTTTGCAAGTTCCTTCAAAGAGGCCGCGAGGTGTTTTGAGAGCAAGCGCTTTACTTAGCCTGGAAAAGTTACCCTGAAGTGCTTTTTGAGAATCAAAGATTTGAAGTTGATCTCCGACCTCAACGACGTGCGGGTAGTAATCAAAGAATTCATTTGGAATCTCCAGCCACGCACTTGCATCTAAGTCGCTCCAGAGGCCAACCCACCATCTGACTTTCTCCAACTTTATAAAGATAGATACAGGCTGTGAACTGCCCTCAGACGTTACCTTGCCGGCGCACTCAAATCTAGAAACTACGATCGAGAACTTGGCCACAAGTACCAAAAGAAGGATTGCTGCTACGAGCAGCAACCCAATGTATTTCATTGCTTTCATGATGGCCTCGTTAATGCCGAACGAATAGCGTTTATCTGCAGTCTATGAACATCGCGCTTCTATCTGGCATCGCTGGGTGGCAGATAATCGCTTCGTTATACCGCTCTGTGGTTACGCCCACTAAATTTAATCCCTGGAGATAACCGAATCCGTGAGCTGTTGGCTGTGTGAATCAATAATTACGCGAATAAATTTATTTTGTTTTCTCGCTTCACATGCCCTAGACGAAATATCCGCCTTCCAAACACCATTCTCTTTTAGTCGCTCCATCGCGCCTCGGGAAATCTCGTAGTCTCCGCAGGCAGGGCTTTCGCAACGGTAGTACCGACAGTTCTGCGAGTTCGTCTCAACATAAGTGGCTTTGCTTCCGCAGAGGAAACACTGTTCTTCGAATACGTTGTGGCTCATAGGGCGGCCTCCGGATCTAATGCGGTATAACGAACAGCGTTTGTCTGCCGCGTCACAGCGTAAAAACAAAACACGGAACCCCTCCTGCGGCAGATAAACCTTGTTGGACTAAACCGCCTGAAGGGGCGACGACGTATGGGGTTTGCAAGCCTCACCCCTGCCGGATGTACTCAGATTCTGGATGATGGCCGCGCCCCTTGCAAGTCCTGCAGCCCACGCGGCATGGCCGTGTCCTGGCTGTACGACGGGCGGGCGTCATTTTCCCCGTGCGCGGCGGCGCCCGGCTCAATGACGGCCGGGCCTGGAAGTCGTTGGGGTCAGGAAGAATAATTGCGGTCAAAATCCCATTGATCCATCAGGAACGTGAAGCGCAGTCTGGCAAGCGAAGGTCGCCGATGAAGCGTCCAGCGCAGAAAATAAGCAGCCGAACCCTGTCCGTATAAAATTTGCCTTCCCCGGCCTGGAGAGATTGATGCTGCAGTCGGATAGCCCACCGATGACCGTCGTCACCCTTGGCCTGGATTCAAAAATGCTTGATTTGGCGGACCAACTCGGCATCAATATTTCGGAGACGGTAGACCGATTGCTGTTGATTGAAGTAGAAAAACGTCTTCAAGAACGCGACGATCCCGGCCCTCAACCTGTTAGCCATCCATGAACAAGTCTCTCGAAACCCGACCCATCCGCTCCCAATACGAAGACTTCATGCGCCACGTGGACACGCAGGGCGTCTTCAAGGCCGACCGCACCGGCACCGGCACCACCAGCGTGTTTGGCTACCAGATGCGCTTTGACCTGAACGAAGGTTTTCCGCTGGTCACCACCAAAAAGGTGCACCTCAAATCCA
>NZ_JAUXNA010000087.1 GCF_030682935.1 Polaromonas sp. | reverse complement strand
GATCACGCAGATGGACCAGGTGACGCAGCAAAACGCTGCGCTGGTCGAAGAAGCGGCAGCAGCCGCCGGCTCGCTGCAAGAGCAGGCCAGCAACCTGTCCGAGGTCGTCAGCGTCTTCAAGCTCAATCAAGATCAAGCTAGCGGGCAACTGAATCATGTAGCCGCACCCCAGCGCACGGCGGCCATCAAGCCGCGCTCTGCGCCTATGCAACCACCCCGTGCCAAACAGGTTCTTGCCGCGCCGCAACGCCAGCAGCTGGCGGGCGCGCCGGCTGCTGGCGGCGGCTGGGAAACGTTTTAAGAACTTCCAAAGGATGTAGGTCGGGTTAGCGTAGACGTGGGCCGACATCTGCGTTTGTGGCGGTGCTTGTCGGGTTACGCCCCTGCGGGCTAACCCGACCTACGGCTAACGCGACATACGCGCGTCTGCAGGTACGGATCGGATTGATCGAAAAACTGGCGGCATGAAGCGCATAGCCAACGAATCATCGGACTCGTCAGGTAAATTTTTATTAGAAAGTATGCAATGAGCGAAATCGACAAATACTCGAACAGCCATTACCAAAGAGCAGATCGAATAATGTTGCCGGTTTTGTGGCTGTTATTGGATGCGCAAAGCAAGAGCGCCAAGGATCTGGAGGGCATCCTGGTAACGCTGCATAAAGCGATTACCAGTGCTAGCAATGGTGTCGCCGCAATTGCCACCGCCTCCAGCCAGATCGTAGCCGGCAACCTTGACCTGTCCTCCCGCACGGAGCAGCAGTCCAGCTCACTCGAAGAGACCGCAGCCTCCATGGAAGAGCTGACCTCCACCGTGAAACAAAACGCCGACAACGCGCGCCAGGCCAACCAGCTGGCCGTCTCGGCTTCCAGCGTCGCGGTTAGGGGCGGTAGCGTCGTGTCCCAGGTGGTTGACACCATGGGCTCCATCAACGCCTCGTCCAGGAAGATCGCCGACATCATCGGCGTGATCGAGACCAACATTCTGGCCTTGAATGCGGCGGGTGAAGCGGCGCGGGCCGGAGAGCAGGGCCGTGCTTTCGCAGTCGTGGCCGCCGAAGTGCGGAACCTGGCGCAACGCTCAGCGGCAGCCGCCAAGGAGATCAAGACCCTGATCGACGACTCGGTGGACAAAGTCGAAGAGGGCCGCAAACAGGTGGTTGAAGCGCGGGCAAGACGATGGACGAGATCGTTGACAGCGTCAAGCGCGTGACCGACATCATGGCCGAGATGCCCAAGTGGGGCAGCCCCTGCGACTTCACGGTACTGATGTCAGCTTTTCGCGTAGGTCGGGTTACGCTGCGCTAACCCGACCTACCTGGGACTTGTGGCTTCGAGTGAACTGAGTAGCCAGCATAGCTTGCGCTTTTCCCTCTGCCCGTGCACGTGACTCCGGCGACATGCGCGCGCGCAGGGCAACGTGGAGGGGCAAGGCAGCCTCGCTTTTGAAAAATGGTGCTGGTGGAGCGCAGCGCAAATCAAAACGCTGAAACAGCGGGCCGCCACGTCGCGCGGCCCATGAGATCAGCTTACTATCGTGCGTCTGCGTTTTTGCAGGCAAGAGCTGCGCCAAACAGCCTTTGTAGGCTTTCACCCGGCGGCCCCGTTAAACAGGGCACCATCGCATTCAAACAAATAACCAGTGGGGAGAAGGCCGTGGGCGACCCTGTTTCAGCCAGACCTTGGGCTGGCTCCATGAGCCCAGGGTTCCTATTCAGCGGTTTCATCGCCGGCGTGGCGGTGCAACTGCAGCAGCCCAGCCTGTGGCAGGGCGGGCGGTATGCCGTGCTTGCGGCGCTGGGCGGCGCGCTGGTGGGCGTTTTGTATGGTGCTGCGGCAAGGAAAAACCTGCGCGGCGCGGGTTGGGCTGTGGTCGTGGCCGCCGCCCTGCTGGGTTTTGGCCTGACAGGCTGGCGGGCTGGCGTTTTTCAGTCCAGTACCCTGAACCCGGCCCTGGAAGGGCGTGATATTGACGTGGTGGGCCGGGTGCTGGCCATGCCGCAGCCTGCAGAAGACGCCTTGCGGTTTCGGCTGGGCATCGAAACGGCGCGACTGGACGGGCAGCCGGTCAAACTGCCGTCGCAAATTTTGCTGGGCTGGTATGCCGGCTTCGGCGTGCGGGAGGCAAAAGACCTTCGGGCTGAAAGCGCTGATCCCTCCGGGATGGCGCTGGAGTTGCAGCGTCAGCCGCAGCTCCTGCGTGCCGGGGAGCGCTGGCAGATGACGGTGCGGCTCAAGGCGCCGCATGGCAACAGCAACCCCTACGGATTTGACTACGAACTCTGGCTGTGGGAGCAGGGCATTCAGGCGACCGGCTATGTGCGTGCCGGCCCGCGCGATGCGCCGCCCGTCAAACTCTCCAGCAGCTGGGTGCACCCCGTGGAGCGGGCCCGCCAGTCGGTGCGTGAAGCGATTTACCAGCGCATTGAAAACCGCCAGCGCGCCGGGGTACTGGCCGCGCTGGTGGTGGGGGATCAAAACGCCATTGAGCGGGCCGACTGGGACGTTTTTCGCGCTACCGGCGTGGCCCACCTCATGAGCATTTCCGGCTTGCACATCACGATGTTCGCCTGGGCAGCGTCTTTGCTGGTGGCCAGCCTGTGGCGGCGCTCCGCCACGCTGACGCCGCGGCTGTGCCTGGCGCTGCCCGCCAGCAGTGCGGGCGCCTTGGGCGGGCTGCTGCTGGCCGCCCTGTACGCGCTGTTTTCAGGCTGGGGCGTGCCGGCCCAGCGCACCATCTGGATGCTGGCCACGGTGGTCTTGCTGCGGCAAAGCGGCAGGCAGTGGCCGTGGCTGCAAACCTGGCTGCTGGCCATGGCCGTGGTGGTGGCACTGGACCCCTGGGCGCTGCTGCAGGCCGGGTTCTGGCTGTCGTTTGTGGCGGTGGGCGTTTTATTTGCTACTGATTCAGGCGCTGGTGACGCCCGTCGTACAGGAGCTGGAGGCCAATTTGATTCACAAATTGCAGTGGCGCCGTCGCTTTGGTCCTCATTTTTATCGCCGTGGCTGGCCAAGCCCTTGGCCGGACTGGCGCGCGCCGCGCGTGAGCAATGGGTGGTGACGCTGGCGCTCACGCCCTTGTCGCTGCTGCTGTTCAACCAGGTTTCGCTGGTCGGTTTGCTGGCCAATGCGGTGGCCATTCCCTGGGTCACCCTGCTGGTCACGCCGCTGGCCATGCTGGGCGTGCTGTATGCACCTGTTTGGGAGGGCGCCGCGTGGGCGGTGGGTTTGCTGGCAGTCCTTCTCAAGGGGCTGGCCGATTGGCCGCTGGCCTCTATCAGCGTCGCGGCAGCACCGCTTTGGTGTGCTGTGGCAGGCGTCCTTGGTGGTGCATTGCTGGCCATGCGCTTGCCATGGCACTGGCGCGCGCTGGGCATTCCGCTGATGCTGCCGGTGTTGCTGTGGCAACCGGTGCGCGTTGTCCCGGGGCAGTTCGAGCTGCTGGCTGCGGACATCGGGCAGGGCAATGCGGTGCTGGTGCGCACGGCCCGCCATACCTTGCTCTACGACGCGGGCCCGCGCTTTTCGCGCGAAAGCGATGCGGGGCAGCGCGTGCTGGTGCCGCTGCTGCGCGCGCTGGGCGAGCGGGTGGACCTGCTGATGCTCAGCCACCGCGATACCGATCACACGGGCGGCGCGCCCGCTGTGCTGGCCATGCAGCCGCAGGCCCGCTTGCTCAGCTCGATTGAAGACGGCCACGAACTGCAGGCGCTGCGCAAATCGACCCGCTGCCTGGCGGGCCAGCGCTGGGAGTGGGATGCGGTCACGTTTGAGGTGCTGCACCCCACGGCCGCCGACTATGCGGCGAAGAACAAACCCAACACCCTGAGCTGCGTGCTGCGCGTCTCCAACGGCCGCCAGACCGCGCTGCTGGTGGGCGATATTGAAACCGCCCAGGAGCTCAGGCTGGCTGCAAGTTCCAGCGCTTCGAGCCTGAAGGCCGATTTTCTGCTGGTGCCGCACCATGGCAGCAAGACCTCGTCGAGCGCGGCGTTTCTCGATGCGGTGCAGCCGCAGTGGGCGCTGGCGCAGGCGGGCTACCGCAACCGTTTTGGCCACCCGGTCGAATCGGTGGCGGCGCGTTACCAGGCGCGCGGAATCCGGCTGATCAGTTCGTCCCAGTGCGGCGCGGCCGGCTGGCAGAGCCTGAAACCCGGAGACCTCGCCTGCCAGCGGCAGACCGGCTTGCGCTACTGGCATCATGTGCCTTAAGTACCGCAACCCGAACTTGACAAGTGTGCTCAATGCACCGGCTTGGCGCATAACTTGCTAAGCTCTATTGAAAATAAAGTGCGTCAACCTTGCTGGAGATCATGTTAATGAGCCGACCGATGTTTGATGAAATGAACGCCACGCCATCGAGCGTCCGGGCGCACTACCAGCCCTACCAGCGTTGGCTGGCCAGGCAGGCCGCCAGCCTGATGGAAGCGCGCCGGGCTGAAGCGGAAATTATTTTTCGTCGCGTCGGCATCACTTTTGCCGTGTATGGCGCCAAAGACGAACACGAACACGAGGGTCCGGACAATGGGGGGACCGAGCGCCTGATTCCGTTTGACCTGATCCCGCGCATCATCCCGGCGCATGAATGGGCCAGCCTGGAAAAGGGGCTGGTGCAGCGTGTCACGGCGCTCAACCGTTTCATTCACGACGTCTACCACGACCAGGAAATCATCAAGGCGGGCATCATTCCGTCCGGGCAGATTTTTCAGAACGCCCAGTTCCGCCCCGAGATGATGGGCGTCGATGTGCCCGGCAACATCTACTCGCACGTCAGCGGCATTGACATCGTGCGCGCCCCCAACGCACAGGGCGAGGGCGAATACTACGTGCTCGAAGACAACCTGCGCGTTCCCAGCGGCGTCAGCTACATGCTGGAAGACCGCAAGATGATGATGCGGCTGTTCCCGGAACTGTTCAACGAAAACCGCGTGGCCCCGGTGGCGCACTACCCCGATCTGCTGCTGGAAACCCTGCGCACCATGGCGCCGCCCGCCACGGCCGAGCCCACCGTGGTGGTGCTCACGCCGGGCATGTACAACTCGGCCTATTTTGAACACGCGTTTCTGGCGCAGCAAATGGGCGTGGAACTGGTCGAAGGGCAAGACCTGTTCGTCAAGGATAACTTTGTGTACATGCGCACCACGCGCGGCCCCAAACGCGTCGATGTGATCTACCGCCGCGTTGACGACGACTTTCTGGATCCGCTGGCGTTTCGGCCTTCGTCCACGCTGGGCTGCGCGGGTCTGCTCAATGTGTACCGCAGCGGCAATGTCTCGCTGTGCAACGCGATTGGCACCGGCGTCGCGGACGACAAGTCGATTTATCCCTATGTGCCGAAAATGATCGAGTTCTACCTCGGTGAAAAGCCCGTCCTCAAGAACGTGCCGACCTATATGTGTCGGAACAAAGAAGACCTGCAGTACACCCTGGCCAACCTGAAAGACCTGGTGGTCAAGGAAGTGCATGGCGCCGGCGGTTACGGCATGCTGGTGGGGCCGGCCTCCACCCAGGCTGAAATTGAAGACTTCCGGCGCGCCATTCTGGCCAACCCGGCGGGCTACATCGCCCAGCCCACGCTGAGCCTCTCGACCTGCCCGACCTATGTGGAAAGCGGCGTGGCACCCCGCCACATCGACCTGCGGCCCTTTGTGCTGAGCGGCAAGGAGGTGCAGATGGTGCCCGGCGGCCTGACGCGCGTGGCGCTCAAAGACGGCTCGCTGGTGGTCAATTCCTCGCAGGGCGGCGGCACCAAGGACACCTGGATTCTGGAAACCGGTCCAGCCGCGCCCGTGCAGTCACAATCCCAGTCGCAGTCTGGAGGGCTTTAATCATGTTGTCACGCACCGCCGACCACCTTTTCTGGATGTCGCGCTACACCGAACGGGCAGAGAATACGGCCCGCATGCTGGATGTGAACTACCAGACCTCGCTGCTGCCGCAATCAACCGCCGTGGCCCAGATGGGCTGGCAGGGCCTGCTCAGCATCAGCGAGCTCAAGCCGGCCTATGCCGCCAAGTACGGCAGCAGCATCAATCCGCGTGACGTGATGGACTTCATGGTGCGCGACGAAAAAAACTCGTCAAGCATCATCTCGTGTCTGCAGAACGCCCGCGAAAACGCCCGCGCCGTGCGCGGTACGCTGACCACCGAAGTCTGGGAAACGCAGAACCAGACTTACCTGGAAGTCATCCGCATGCTGCGCCATGGTGACTTCGAGCGCGACCCCAGCCAGTTCTTTGAGTGGGTCAAGTTTCGTTCGCACCTGTCGCGCGGCGTGACGCTGGGCACCATGCTTCAGGACGAGGCCTTCCACTTTTTGCGCATGGGCACGTTTTTGGAGCGTGCCGACAACACCGCCCGCCTGATCGATGTGAAGTTTCATGCGATTCAAAACGATGCTGTGGGCGCGGCCAGCGAAAAAGCGCAGGACAACGATTTTTACCACTGGAGCTCCATCCTGCGCAGCGTGTCTGCGTTTGAGGTCTACCGCAAGGTCTACCGCGACGTGATCAAGCCTGAGCGTGTGGCCGAGTTGCTGATACTGCGGTCCGACATGCCGCGCTCCCTGCTGGGCTGCCTCAGCGAAGTGATGAGCAACCTGGCCATGGTGACCAGCGATCCGCTCAGTGAAACCCAGCGCCACGCGGGCAAACTGCGGGCCGATTTGCAGTACGCGCGCATCGACGAGATTCTGGCCAATGGACTGCACGCTTTCCTGACCCAGTTTCTGGACCGTGTCAACGAACTTGGCGCGCACATCAGCCGCGAGTTTCTGGTTCCGGCAACAAAGTGAACACGGCGCCGTCAAAGACAAGCCGCAGCGGGTGCCGCCGCCGATGAAGCTGCACGTTCGGCACACCACCGATTACCGCTACACCGAGCCCTTGCGCTACGCGCTGCAAATGCTTTGGCTCACGCCGCAGTCCGGCCCGGCGCAAACGGTTCTTTTCTGGAGCCTGGGCGCGCCGGAAAAGCTCTTTGCCCAGCGCGATGCCTTTGGCAACAGCATTCACTCTTACAGCTTTGTCGGCCAGTCGACTGACAACGTGCGCTGGAGTCTGGTCAACGCGGCTGGCCAGGTCGAAACCTTGGGCGTGGCTGAATTCACTGACGATGGCACCTTGCCGCACCCGCTGTTTTTTTTGCGTGCCACGGAGCTGGCCCAAGCGCATCCGAAACTGGCGGACTTCGGCCGCCGTTTCGTGCATCCCCTGGCGGCCCCCGGCACCGCAGATTTAAGCATGCTTTTGGCCCTTAGCCAAGGTGTGGCGGGTGCAGTAAGCTATCAAAAAAATAGCACAAATGTGACCACCACGGCGCTTGAAGCGTTTCAAGCGGGTGCCGGTGTGTGCCAGGACCAGGCGCATGTGATGGTGGCGGTCTGCCGCAGCCTGGGCATTCCGGCCCGCTACGTCAGCGGCTATTTTTACGCCGCCAACGAACCCGACCTGGCCAGCCATGCCTGGGTTGATGTCTGCCTGGACGTGGCAACCCGGCGCTGGGTCAGCATCGACGTGACCCACGGCTGCGTGATCGACCAGCGCCACGTCCGCCTGGCCATGGGCACCGACTACAACGCCTGCCCGCCGATCAAGGGCGTGCGCCAGGGCGGCGGCGAGGAATCCATGGCCGTGACCATCACGATTGAGCCGGTTTGACGCATGTTGTTATACACAAGTCTGTTTTGCACCAGGTCAAGTGCCTGCTGGCTTGGCTCCTTCCCCCTCTGGGGGAAGGTTGGGATGGGGGCTGGCGATGCAAGCATTCGTTCATCCGGACTTTGGCGATGCAAGGCAGGTCGAAAGACAACAGCAAGCGCACCTGCTTTATTTGAAAGAATTGCAAGTGCACAGAGCCCCCCATCCCAACCTTCCCCCAAAGGCGGGAAGGAGTAGAAACGGGCAGCCAGAACCTTCAGAAGGCCAGAGCCTGTCAGAAATTTTGTGTATAACGACATGGGTTTGACGGGGCTTGGGTGTTGATGCGCGCGCTGTAAGCTCCTTGTTTGATGGGCTTCGGATTCGTTGCATTGCAATTTGCCGCTGTCGAGTTGGGGTCAGCTCAAAGTCATGTCGGCCATCGGGCAGTGCCGAAACTGTCGCACTCGTGAAAAGCCTCGGTGCCGAAGGCGAAAAGCGGCTCATCGTCGTGCGCGCGGCGAGGGTTTATGGGTTCACAGGTTTGCCGACTGGCTCGGAGCGCATGTCGAACACCGATTTTTCGCCCAGCGGATAAAGTTCAGTGCATACTTTGCCGATGTCCGCGCTTTTGTTGCACCTGCTAAAAACACCTACCCTGACCGGTGCGGTCGCGCCCTCGTCTCGCTACTTGGCCTCGGCAATGGTCCGAGCCACAGGCGAGGTGCACCATGTCGTGGAACTGGGCGCCGGCACGGGCCCAATCACGAAAGAGCTACGCAGCAGGCTGCCACACGCCTCACTGGTGGCCGTCGAAATGCAGCCAAGTCTGGCCCAACAGCTTAGGAATAAGTTTTCTGGGCTAGACGTGCGCGAGGACCTCGCCCACGAGGTCCTGGACGGCCTCGTCTACCCTGACCCGGTGGCGGTGGTGTCCAGCCTTCCCTTTCGCTCACTTCCGCAGGACATGCGCGAGGTCACGGTGGCCAGCATAGAGCGGCTTTTGCGCAGAGTCCCCGGTTCGAGGCTGGTGCAATTTACCTACCAGCCGCGCGCGCCCTTTGAGGCAGCCGCGGATTTTCGGTGGCACAAGACGTGCTCGGTGTGGCGCAATGCACCTCCGGCGGGGGTGTGGGTGCTGCAAAGCTTGTCCACAACTTGAGTTGCTACCGCATCTGGCGCAGTAGCGTTGGGGTTACAGGGTTACAGGGTTACAGGGTTAGGGGGTTACAGGGTCAGGTCTCCCATCTTGCAAACGGAGCGCCGATGCCGTAGCTATCACGATGGTCAGACCACTACGCATTGAATACGCTGGTGCGGTGTACCACGTGACATCGCGGGGCGACAGGCGTGAGCCTATCGCCAAGGACGACACAGATCGGGCGCTGTTTCTGGACGTCGTGGGCCAAGCGCTGGAGCGCTTTGACGCGCAGGCGTGGGCGTACTGCCTCATGGGCAACCACTACCACCTTGTGCTTCACACCCGCGAGGCGAATTTGTCACGCCTGATGCGTCAGATCAACGGCGTGTATACCCAAAGCTTTAACCGCCGCCACAGCCTGACGGGTCATCTGTTTCAAGGCCGCTTCAAAGCCATACTGGTGGACAGTGACAGTTACCTGCTGGAGGTGTGCCGTTATGTTGACCTGAACCCCGTGCGGGCGCGCATGGTTAAACGCCCCGATGCCTACGCCTGGAGCAGCTACCGCGCCTTGGCTGGCCTTGCCGGCAAGCCCGACTGGTTAAATGTCAAGCCAGTCCATGCCCAGCTGGCCCCCGGCAAAAGCGCTACCCAGGCTGCCACCAAGTACGCGGAATTTGTAGCGCAAGGCCAGGGTA
>NZ_JAUXNA010000078.1 GCF_030682935.1 Polaromonas sp. | reverse complement strand
GCCATGGCCAAATCCCTGGTAGGCCATGTCCAGAAAGGGCACCAAGTCGTTTGCCTTTACAGCCTCAATCACCAGATACCACTGCGCGGGCGGGTTGTCGTAGCCGGTCGGGTTGTGGCAGCAGGCGTGCAGCACCACGATGGTTCCGGCAGCCGCGCTATTCAACGCTGCCAGCATGCCTGCAAAGTTGATGCCGCGGCTCGCCGCGTCGTAGTAGGGGTAGTTTTCTACGGTGAAGCCGGCATTGCTGAACAGCGCGCGGTGGTTTTCCCAGCTCGGGTCGCTGATCAGCACCTTGGCATTGGGGTTCAGGTGCTTCAGAAAATCGGCGCCCACTTTCAGGCCGCCCGTGCCGCCAATGGCCTGCACTGTGGCGACCCGGCCTGACTTGACGGGCTCGCTGTCGGCGCCAAACACCAGGCCCTTGACGGCCGCGTCGTAGGCAGCAATCCCGTCAATCGGCAGGTAGCCGCGCGGCTTGGGCGCGTCCATCATCTGTTTTTCTGCGGCCTGCACGCATTCCAGCAGGGGGAGCTTGCCGTTGTCGTCGTAGTACACGCCCACGCCCAGGTTGACCTTGGCGGGGTTGGGATCGGCGTTGAACTGTTCGTTAAGACCCAGAATCGGGTCACGCGGGGCCATTTCGACAGCGGTAAACAAAGACATGGAATATCCTCAGAGAGTAAAAAAGCAGCCTGTCGTCAGGCCGGGAGTCAGGTTTTTCAGCCCGGAATCTTCTCGGGCATTATTTGTTGATTGGGGCGATTCAGGGCTTGAGATTCCTGCTTGCGCCCGAATGTCGTATTCTGTTTGGTTGCCCTGAATTTTAGCGGGGCTTGACTGAGGTTTTATGCCAGAAGCACGAGAAGTTAGTAGCGCGCCCACGACAACGCCCGGTGTCGGCGAGTTTCAGCGTTTCCCGGATTCGCCGTTTGAGCTGTTTCAGCCCTACCTGCCCGCCGGCGACCAGCCGCAGGCGATCGACAAATTGGTCGAGGGCGTGCGCGACGGTGAAGTGTTCCAGACCCTGCTGGGCGTGACCGGATCCGGCAAGACCTTCACCATGGCCAACGTGATTGCGCGCCTGGGGCGCCCGGCCATTGTGTTTGCGCCCAACAAGACGCTGGCGGCGCAGCTTTACAGCGAGTTCCGGGAATTTTTTCCGAAGAATGCGGTGGAGTATTTCGTCAGTTATTACGACTACTACCAGCCCGAAGCCTATGTGCCGCAGCGTGACCTGTTCATTGAAAAAGACTCCGCCATCAACGAGCACATCGAACAGATGCGGCTGTCCGCCACCAAGAGCGTGCTGGAGCGCCGGGACACCATCATTGTGGGCACCGTCAGTGCGATTTACGGCATTGGTGCGCCAGAGGACTACACGCAGATGCGTTTTATTGCGCGCGTTGCTGACAAGATGGGCCAGCGCGACATCATTGCGCGGCTGATCCGCATGCAGTACAGCCGCAACGACCAGGATTTCTCGCGGGGCACCTTCAGGGTACGCGGCGACGTAATAGATATTTTTCCGGCCGAGCATTCCGAGTTGGCGCTGCGGATTGAACTGTTTGACGACGAAATCGAATCGCTGCAGCTGTTTGACCCGCTGACGGGCCGGATCCGGCAAAAGATTCCGCGCTTTGTGGTGTACCCGAAGAGCCATTACGTCACGCCGCGCGACAAGGTCATGACGGCGGTTGAAACCATCAAGCTGGAACTGTCCGAGCGCGTCGGCCAGTTCATTGCCGACGGCAAGCTGATTGAAGCCCAGCGCATCGAGCAGCGCACGCGGTTTGACCTGGAAATGCTCAGCGAAATCGGGCATTGCAAGGGGATTGAAAACTACACCCGCCACCTGAGCGGCGCGCCGCCGGGCTCGGCGCCCTCTACATTGTGTGACTACCTGCCCAAGGACTCGCTGATGTTTCTCGACGAGAGCCACGTCATGATTGGCCAGCTCAACGCCATGTACAACGGCGACCGGGCGCGCAAGACCACGCTGGTCGAGTATGGCTTTCGCCTGCCCAGTGCGCTGGACAACCGGCCGCTGAAGTTCGAGGAGTTCGAAACCAAGATGCGGCAGGCCATTTTTGTGTCGGCCACACCGGCCGCCTACGAGCAAGAGCATGCCGGGCAGGTGGTCGAGCAGGTGGTCAGGCCCACCGGGCTGGTGGACCCGCAGGTGGAGGTGCGGCCCGCCACGCACCAGGTTGATGATGTGCTGCAGGAAATCCGTATCCGGGTCGACAAAAACGAGCGGGTGCTGATTACCACGCTGACCAAACGCATGGCCGAGCAGCTGACTGACTACCTGAGCGACAACGGCGTGAAGGTTCGCTACCTGCACAGCGATGTGGACACGGTCGAGCGCGTGGAAATATTGCGCGACTTGAGGCTGGGTGCGTTTGACGTGCTGGTCGGCATCAACCTGCTGCGGGAAGGCATTGATATTCCCGAGGTGTCGCTGGTGGCCATTCTGGATGCCGACAAGGAAGGCTTTTTAAGGTCAGAACGC
>NZ_JAUXNA010000075.1 GCF_030682935.1 Polaromonas sp. | reverse complement strand
GCGTTGACCACCAGATCGTTGTCACGGCTGTGGATACCCACAATCATGCCTTCGTACACGGGGTCATTGGCGCGCACGAACATGCGGCCGCGGTCGTCGAGCTTGCCCAGCGCGTAGGTGAAGATTTCACCGGCGTCCATGGAAATCAGCACGCCGTTCTTGCGGCCACCGATCTCACCCTTGTGCGGCTCGTAGCAGTCGAAGATGTTGGCGATCAAGCCAGAGCCACGCGTCAGGTTCAGGAATTCGTTGGTGAAACCGATCAGGCCACGCGCCGGGATGCGGTATTCCAGGCGCACGCGGCCACGGCCGTCCGGCTCCATGTTGACCAGGTCGCCCTTGCGCTCGCCCAAAGCCTGCATCACGCCGCCCTGGTGCTGCTCTTCGATGTCGGCGGTCACCAACTCGATCGGCTCGTACTTTTCACCGTTCACTTCTTTCATCACAACGCGCGGCTTGGACACCGCCAGCTCAAAACCTTCGCGGCGCATGTTTTCCAGCAAGATGGTCAGGTGCAGTTCGCCGCGACCCATGACTTCAAAGATACCTTCTTCGTCGGTTTCCTTGACGCGCAGGGCGACATTGTGTTGCAGTTCTTTTTGCAGGCGGTCCCAGATCTGGCGGCTGGTGACGTACTTTCCCTCACGGCCAGCCAGCGGGCTGGTGTTGACGCAGAAGTTCATGGTCAGCGTCGGTTCATCGACCTTGAGCATGGGCAGCGGCATCGGATTGATCGGATCAGTGATGGTCACGCCAATGCCGATATCCGTCAGGCCGTTGATCAGCACGATTTCGCCGGGGCCGGCTTCCGTCGCCTGCACGCGCTCCAGGCCCTGGAAGGTCAACACCTGGTTGATACGACCCTTGACGGCCTTGCCATCCGGACCTTCCATCACCACAACGTCCATCATGGGCCTGATCGTGCCCTGGCTGATGCGGCCAACGCCAATCCGGCCCACAAAGGTCGAAAAGTCGAGCGCGGAAATTTGCAGTTGCAGCGGCGCTGCCGGGTCGCCCTTTTGTGGCGGCACATGCTTGAGCACGGTGTTGAACAGGGCCGACATGTCGGGGCCCCACTGCTCACCCGGCGCGCCCTCTTCCAGCGATGACCAGCCGTTGATACCCGAGGCGTAGACCACGGGGAAATCGAGCTGTTCGTCGGTGGCGCCGAGCTTGTCGAACAGGTCGACAGCGGCGTTGACCACGAAATCAGGGCGCGCACCGGGCTTGTCCACCTTGTTCACCACCAGGATGGGCTTGAGGCCCAGGGCCAGCGCCTTCTTGGTCACAAAGCGGGTCTGGGGCATGG
>NZ_JAUXNA010000204.1 GCF_030682935.1 Polaromonas sp. | reverse complement strand
ATTTTCATGTTCATGTTCATTTGGAAATCCTGTTCATAAAAACCTGAGCAAAATCGCTCCCCACTTACACCCTGTTGCGCCACTGCGGCATCACTGGAATGTCCTGAGCGCCTAAGCCTGAGCCCGTGACACGCCAGATCTTTTCAAACAGAGGCCACAAAGATCCTCTTTTCTGAAAAATCAAATTAATTAATTATGATATTAATTGTATCAATTCTCACACTTGATTTGTTGATGTCAACAAATCAACCGTAATTCACACCGCTGTGCAGGACGCAAAATCCTTGATAACGAGCGTTCATGCGGGTTTGTGCCGAATTGGGCTTGCTGCCCATCTGAGCAGGATTTGATACAGATCAAGTCTGACGCGGCGACACCCGGGCTGAGTGGCCGCTGTCAGCGCAAATGCTTGGCCAGCCTGGCGGCAAACAGCGTGGGAATGCTGACGCCGCGCCGCCCGGGAATCACGTCAAACGGCTCGCCGGCGCGCAGCGTGCCAGGCGTTTGCACCGCGAGGTAAAAGCCGCAAAAGCCGCTTTGCGCCATCAGCCGGGAGGCGCGCGCAAAGCCCATGGCGGCGTTGAATTTGTAACAGGGCTCGCGCGGCAGCGTGACCCTCAGTTCGCAGTTGGCAAATTGAGCACATCCCCGGCCCAGACATCGCTTTCAAGCAGCCCCTGGGCGAGCTGTGGCGCAATTTCGGCCCGCGCGTACAAACCGTTCGTAAAGTGGCGACACCGGGTCGCAATGGCCCGTGCTTTTGTGGCAGTGACAAGAAATACAAGAAGTGCCACGGCGCCTGAAATCCATTCACCAAGCTCAGTGGTAATCATCTTCAAGTTGGTGTCGAACAGCAGCGATCACAACGTTTTCGCTGTCGACGATCTCGAAAAGTGCTACATATCCAGCGCGGCCAAATGGAATGACCAGCTCACGCATGAAGGGGCTCTGACTCGCTTTGCGGCAAGTGAAAGGAGACGTGCGCAGGCTCGAAATGCCATTTTTTATCGCTTGCAGCGCCCTCTCGGCCAGCTCAAGATCGCCGTCGTTACGTTGGAGTTCGCGTTCCAGCACGAAATCGAACAATTGCTCCAGATCCTTGGCCGCCTCCAGCGTCAATCGAACGCGAAAGTTCACCGCTTGCTTTGGGCACTATTGGCCTTGGCGAAAGCAAGCTTGCGCTCCAGATTTCCGATCACGACATCGGCATCAACATAGTCGTCAGTGCGCTTGGCACTCTCCAGAGAAACAATGCCCCTGGCAATGAACTCATGCTGATTGCGTCGGCGCCGCACGCTTTCGCGCACTGAAGTTTCGACGAATTGAGACACAGATTCGTTGTCGCTCAACAGGGACTGGATTTCAGCCCGAAGCTCGGGCTTCACACGAACGGAAGGAAGGGTTGCGGTCTTCATTTGCAAATTGTAGTGCATTTGCGATGCAATGTTATCGCGCCGGCGCCCAAGGCAATACGGAAAGAAGTTGCGGCATCCGGCTCAATTCCAGCCGATCACGTCAAAGCCCTTTTCGCCCAGGCAGCGCTGGACAAAGCTGCGGTAAGGGAGGTAGAAATTGCAAAAGCGCCCGTTTCTCGTCATCGCGAGGCCGCAGGCCGTGGCGATCCATGTAGGAGTTTCCAACGCAGTGGATTGCCGCGCTGCGCTCACAATGACTAAACTGGTATGTTTGTAGTTTCCTGACACCTAACGGGTCAGGAATTCCGGCAGCGCAACTCAAAAAGGTAAAATCGCGGCAGTTCTAAAAAGCCCCCCTTCAGGAGTCACCATGTCGAGTTCAGCCCCCCACAGCGCCCACGCCTTGCCCAGCAGCCCCGCCCCTGCCGCAGAGCAAGACCCGGTGGAAGCCATCGTGCCGGTGATCCACATCGTGCTGCCCGTGGTGGGCGCCGTGCTGATGTTTTTGCTGGCCTTCATTGCCATCTACATGGCCTGAAGCCGTAGCCGTTGCATCCCCCGAAAGTCCGCAGCTTGCGGACTTTTTCATTGGCGGGTCCCAAAACGCACAAGAATGCAAACGCAAGCATCAAATCAGGACAAAACCCATAGTATACGGGCGTAAGCAGCTACTACATTAATAGCAATCTCAACGCCATGCCGGCCTCTACTGGTTTCCTCTCATGACCCCTCCCACCCCGATTCTGCAAGCCGACGCGCTTTCGTTCGGCTACCCCGGCCAGCCCCAGGGCCTGCTGTTTGACCAACTGTCCGTGCGCCTGCCGCCCGGCGTGAGTTGGCTCTGCGGCGATGAGGGCGTGGGCAAAACCACCCTGCTGCAGTTGCTGGCGGGCGCCGTGACGGGCAGCGGGCGAGTAGAGATCAACGGCGCGATACTGGACCCAGGCAGCGCTGCCCACCGCCAGCAGGTGGCCTGGTTCGACCCGCGCGATGCGGCGCTGGACTCGCACACGGCCCGCAAGATCTTCAGCAGCCTGCCCGAGCGCCACCCGGGCTTTGAGCCGGCCGCGCTGCAGGCCCATATCGAGGGCCTGTCGCTGGCGCCGCATCTGGACAAAGCGCTGTTCATGCTGTCCACCGGCTCCCGGCGCAAGGTTTTCATCGCGGCCGCCCTGGCCAGCCAGGCCACGGTCACGCTGCTCGACCAGCCCTTCATGGCGCTGGACCGCCCGTCCATCGACTACCTGCTGGGCGTGCTGGCAGAAGCGGCAAGGCACCCAAGCCGGGCCTGGGTGGTGGCCGATTACGTGGCGCCAGACGCTGTGGCGCTTGCGGCTGTGATTGAACTGGGAACTTGAGGCCCACCCAAACCCGGCGGCAACCTTGCCCATTCACTATTTGTTGAATTGCCGATTGCGGCCGCACTTTGACGGGCAAAGTGCGGCCCATGCGGCACATAACCCCATGCATGTTTTGCATATCTTTTGGGCGAAACCGTGAGGTAACCGCCCCTGATGTTCTTAAAATGGCTCTTCCGCCCACCCCGCGGAACCTGACCGGCACACCATCTACTGCTTTTCAACCCCTGGCGCTGCAGCACGTCCCCAGCGTGCAGCCCCGCTCACCGAGCCAGACCTGTTGGCTCGCCTGAGCGCCCTTTCGACAAACGTCCCGATGTCACGGTGCCTGCTGGTGCAGTGCCCGACGTTTACCGACATGGCGCTTTTTAACTTTGGAGTTTTTCGATGAACCAACCCGTGATGCAAGGGCTCAAGCTCAACACACCCCCCTACGTCAAGAACGCGAAGCTGATTGCCTGGGTCGCCGACATGGTGGCTTTGTGCAAACCAGACAACGTGTACTGGTGCGACGGCAGTGACGCTGAATACCAGCGCCTGTGCCAGCAGTTGGTGGAAGCCGGCACCTTCAAGAAACTCAACGAAGCCAAGCGCCCGAACAGTTTTCTGGCACAGAGCGACCCGAGCGACGTCGCCCGCGTCGAAGACCGCACCTACATCTGCTCGGCCCAAAAAGAAAACGCCGGCCCGACCAACAACTGGATGGCGCCCGCCGAGATGCGCAGCACGCTGCAGCCACTGTTTGATGGCTGCATGCGCGGCCGCACGATGTATGTGGTGCCGTTCAGCATGGGCCCGCTGGGCTCGCCGATTGCGCACATTGGCATTGAGCTGTCGGACAGCCCGTATGTGGCCGTCAACATGAAAATCATGACGCGCATGGGCAAGGCCGTGTTTGACGTGCTGGGTGTGGATGGCGACTTCGTGCCTTGCGTGCATACCGTGGGCGCGCCGCTGGCCGAAGGTCAGCAAGATGTGACCTGGCCGTGCAACAAGACCAAATACATCGTGCATTATCCCGAAACGCGCGAGATCTGGTCTTACGGCTCCGGTTACGGCGGCAACGCGCTGCTGGGCAAAAAATGTATTGCGCTGCGCATCGCCTCCACCATGGGCAAGCGCCAGGGCTGGCTGGCCGAGCACATGCTCATCCTGGGCGTGACCAACCCGCAGGGCAAGAAGTACCACGTGGCCGCGGCCTTCCCC
>NZ_JAUXNA010000068.1 GCF_030682935.1 Polaromonas sp. | reverse complement strand
TCGTTGATCAGTTCGTGCATGCGCACGACATTGACGCGCACCCGGTCGAACAGGCGCGCCTCCTCTTCGCTGAGCCGGCCCTTGAGCCGGCGCGCCAGCAGAACGCTGAAGCCCTCGATGCTGCGCAGGGGCGATTGCAGGTCGTGTGACACCGAATAGCCAAACGATTCCAGCTCGGCATTGGTGGCGCGGAGCTGGTCGGTACGTTCGTTCACGCGTTGCTCCAGTGTTTCGTTCAGGCGCTGGATCTCGCGGTCGCGCCGCAGCCGCACCAGTTCGGCAGTGATGCGGCTGGCAAAAATCTGGAGCAGCGCGTCCCGGTCCGGCGAGGGAGCCTGCGGTTTGCGCCAGAAGGCGTTGACAATCCCTATGGTGCTGCCATCGGCATCGCGCAGCGCCGCGCCCGCATAGGCCCGGTAGCCGCCGTCCACCAGAAACTGGTCCTGCGGAAACAGTTGCTGGATGCCGTCCGTGTAGATGCACAAATCGCTGCCGGCGACGGCCAAGTCGCAGGGTGTGCCGGCAAGCTGGTAGTTGATGTTGGGCTGCAGCTCGCCGTCCTGCATCATGGCCAGTGAACTCACGCTGTCGTCGGGGCCGGTTTCACCCACCATCACCAGATCCGCACCGATGGCCTGGCCCAGGTGCTGCACCGCCAAGCGGAAAAAGGCCTCGCCGGTTTCGGCCGACAGGCCCTTGGCCATGTCGATCAGCAGGGCTTCGCGCCGCTTCTGGTCGCTGATGTTGATGGTGGAGCTCAGGATGCAGGGTTCGCCGGCGATGTCGACGATGACCGACCATACCCGGCAGTCCACCATGGCACCGTTTTTATGCCGCATTTGTGTCTCACGGACGACCACGCCATCCCGGGCGCGCAACTCCGCGATGAATCCGGTTCGCTCCTGGTCGCTGGCCCAGACACCGGCTTCGACCGAGGTGCGCCCCAGCAGTTCCTCGCGCACGAAGCCCTGTACCGAGTCCTCGGCCGCGTTCACCGCCAGGAAGGTGCCGTCGGAGACCCGCGTGATGGTCATGTTGATGGGGCTGAAGTCAAAGGCCTTGGAAAACAGTTCTTCCGATTGCCGCGCGGCCTGGCGGGCCTCGGTCTCTGCCGTGGCGTCGGTGATGGTGGACACCACGATGCGCCCGTGGCCCATGCCTTCGATTTCTGTGGAGAGCAGCACGTGCAGCCGCCTGCCGTCCTTGGCCCGTGCCTCCAGCGGCAGGTTGATGACACGGCCGGCCGCGGCCATATGGCGCTGGAATGCCTTGCGTTCCTCCGGGTTGCGCCAGAGCCGCGCGTCGGTACCGCCAATAAACTCCTCGCGGCTGTAGCCGTACATGCGCTCAAAGGCCGGGTTGACATCGAGCACCGCCATGTCTTCAAGCGACTGCACAACGATGGCCGCCGGGCTGCTGCGAAAGATGCGGCTGAAGCGGTCCTCGCTCAGGCGCAGGCGGTCCTCGGCTTCCTCGCGGCGCCTGAGTTCAGCATGCTGCTCGCGCAGCGCCCGCAGCACCACCTGGCGGCTGGTGTAGACGCTGCCGGCTATGCCTGTGAGTAGCAGGACAGTCACCAGCCAGAAGCGCAGGTTCACCGTGAAATCGGCTGGGCCCAGCAGGCCGGCCAGTTCAGCCCAGCACAACAGGCCGAGAACGAGGGAACTCAAGACAACCGCCGAGATCAGGGACTTTTTCCCCTGCATCAGTCCGGCGGCAATCACCGCGCCGACAAAACCCAGCAGCAGCGTACTGCGGACCGACCCGTAGGCCAGCATGCCAGCCGCTGACACGCCGATCAGGGAATAGACCAGCAGGTAGCTGGTCCATTGGTAGTGCCCGAGGTGCAACAGCCAGTAGGCCAAGGCAGTCAGTGCCAGCGAAACGACGATCACGCCGATTTGCACGTCGCCGCTTTCCTGGACCAGCGTCAGGCCCAGCACAATCGGCAGGCTGGCAAGCAGCATCAGCAGCAGCGAGCGCAGCCCGCGCGAGTACCGTTGTTCTATGAGCGCCGCAGCCAGCAGCCGCGTGGATTCGGGGGATGAGGTGTCGGGCATGGTGGATAGGGCTTGATTGGCACTGTTTTCACCCGGTTCGCACTTGCATAAATAGTGTGAATAGGCCCTGGCGAATACTAAAGCATTGCATGTGGCCCGCCAGATGTGCCAGATGTATTTGCTGCTAACCCTGGGCGACGGGCCGTGCCGGATCGCTGCACCAGTCGCTCCAGCTGCCAGCGTACAGGCTGCTGCGCCCCAGACCGGCGATCTCCATGCCGATCAGGTTGGGAATGGCACTCACACCGCTGCCGCAGTGGTGCACCACGCTGGCAGGGTCTCTGCCGCCCAGCAGGGCCTCAAACTCGGCCCGCAGTTCGCCTGCGGCCTTGAACTTGCCATCGGCGCCAATGTTCTGGCTGAACGGCCGGTTCAGGGCGCCCGGGATGTGGCCGGCCACCGGGTCCAGCGGCTCCACCTCGCCTTTGAAGCGCGGCGTGGCGCGCGCATCAATGAGGGTCTGGGCAGGGCGTCCGAGCTGGACGGCCACGGTTTGGCCGTCCACCAGGGTAGCCAGAGCGGGGGCCAGCTTGAAATTGGTCTGAAAGTGTGCCGGCTCTTCGCCGCTGTTCACCGCGCCGCCTGCAGCCTGCCAGGCTTGCAGTCCGCCATCGAGTACGGCCACGTTGTTGTGACCGGCCCATTTGAGCATCCACCACAGGCGGCCGCAGTAGTTGGCGCCGTTACGGTCGTACACGACGGCCTGCATGCCGTTGGCAAAGCCGACACTGGAGAGCCAGGTGGCAAATCTTTCGCGGTTGGGCAGCGGGTGGCGTCCACCCGAGGCGGGAGCGTCAGCACCGCTGGCGGTTATGACGCCATGCGCACCTGGCACGCCGTGTCTGGCACTGAGCGCCGTGTCCAGGTGGGCGTAAACAGCGCCGGGAATGTGTGACGCCAGGTATTGCTCTTCGCCGGCGTGGGGCTGGGTCAGGTCAAAGCTGCAGTCAAACACGCGCAAAGGCTGGCCGCTGTCCTTCAGCGCCTGCAGCTGTTCGGCGGAAATCAGGGTGGTGTAGTTCATCTTGTGCTCCTTGGCAAACTCAGTGTTCTTCAGCCGGCGCATTCGGTGCGGCGCGCGCCCGCAGCGCGGTGGCAGCAATGGCGCTGACGATGATGAGCGCCATGCCGGCCCAGCCCACCAGGGGGATATTGTCACCAAACACAAGCAGGCCGTAGAGCGCGGAAAACACGATTCCGGCGTACTGCAGGTTGGCCACCATCAGCGTTGCGCCATGATTTTCGGACATGGAATAGGCCTTGGTCATGCACATCTGGCCGAGCGAGGCCAGAAGGCCCAGCGGCGGCAGCCACAGCGCATGCCGCCAGTTCCAGGGCGACAGACCTGTGAACAGCATGCCGAGCGCGCCGGCCACCGCGGTGCCGACGGCAAAGTAAAACACCGTGCGCGTTTCGGGCTCGCCCATGCGTGAAATCGCCATGACCTGCATGTAGGCAAAGGCGGCGCCGAGGCCGGACAGCAGCCCGATCAGGCCGGCAAACATCTGGTTTTGGTCCATCGCCGGGCGCAGCAGCATCACGACGCCTGCAAAGCTGGACAGAATTGCCAGCACCAGGGGCCCCTGGCTCGGCCCCTTTTTGCCGGATTTACCCAGCATGAGCGCGCCGCCGACCAGAAAAGCGGCAATCCAGACGCTGCTCATGTAGTTGAGCGTCATGGCGGTGGCCAGCGGCAGGTGGGCAATCGCGTAAAACCAGGCGGACAGCGACATCACGCCGATGACGCTGCGCCAGGCGTGCATGGCGGGCACGCTGGTGCGCAAGGAGGTGCCGCGCGCGTGCGCGTAAGAGGCCATGAAAACAATGCCCAGCACGCCGCGGTAAAAGACCAGTTCGGCGCTGTTGAAATACCCGGACGCGACCTTGACGACCACCCCCATGGTGGCAAACAGGAAGGAGGAAAGAAGCATCCAGACGGCTTGCATCGCGCGGGGTGATTATTTAGTGATGAAAAGTGGCTCTAGCCAAATAGGGTCGGGCGCATGTAGCTATTTAATTAATAGCATAAAGGCGACTGCGGCCCACGCTTTCAAATCATCTGCGTGGTTTTGCTGGCGCCCATTTCGCGGCGGTACCACTCGTGAAAGTGCTGCATGCCGTCTTCCATGGGGCTTTGGTAGGGGCCGAATTCGTTGTCGCCACGCAGCATCAGCGCCTTGCGGCCGGCGTCCATGCGCAGGGCGAGCTCGTCGTCTTCCACGCAGGTTTCCATGTAGGCGGCCTGCTGTGCTTGCATGAACTCGGGCTCGAAGGCGCAGATTTCTTCGGGGTAGAAAAACTCCACCACATTGAGGGTTTTGTCAGGGCCCTGCGGGTGCAGCGTGCTCACCACCAGCGTATGCGGGTACCACTCCACCATGATGTGCGGGTAATAGGTGAGCCAGATGGCGCCGTATTTGGGCGGCACACCGCGCCGGTACTGCAGCACCACGTCATGCCATTTTTTATACACATCGGTGCCGGGTTTGCCCAGCTTGTCGGACACGCCCACGGTTTGCACCGAGTAGTGGGGGCTCAGGTCCCAGCGCAGGTCGTCGGTGGTCACAAACCCGCCCAGCCCGGGGTGGAAGGGGCCAACATGGTAGTCCTCAAGATACACCTCGATGAAGGTTTTCCAGTTGTAGTTGCACTCGTGCAGATGCACCTTGTCGAGCTGGTAGCCCGAAAAATCCAGGTCGGCCATATGGCCTGATTTTTGGCCCAGAGACGCCATTTCGGCGGCAATGTCGCGGCCATTGTCTTCAAACACCAGGCCGTTCCAGGTCGTGGTTTTGTAGCGGTTCAGGTTCAGGCAGGGGTCCACCAGAAAGTGCGGCGCACCCATCAACTCGCCCGAGGTGTTGTAGGTCCAGCGGTGCAAGGGGCAGACGATGTTGCTGCCGGTGTTGCCGCGGCCCTGCAGCATGGTGGACTGGCGATGGCGGCAGACATTGGAGATCAGCTCAATGCCCGCGCTATTCCTTACCAGCGCACGGCCATCGCCTTCCTGGGGCAGGGCGTAATAGTCGCCCAGATTGGGCACGGCCAGCTCGTGGCCGAGGTAACGCGGCCCGCGCGAAAACAGCTTTTGCTGCTCCCGCTGGTAGAGGCCTGCATCGAAATAACTGGAGATGGGGAGCTGGCTGGTGGCCTGCAGTAAACGAAGGCTTGGATCAGGCATGCGATTTGGGTGAACGCGCCGCCGCAGACAGGCTTTGGAGGCAGGTGAATAAGCAAGTGAACAATCAGGCTGAACGGGCAGCCTGCGGTTGAAAACAATAACGAAAGCGTCCAGAGGGGGCGAGGCTAAAACTGGGGCGGTGAGCTGTTACAGAAGATTTTGATTGAGTGTACCTGCGCGCGTCGCCTGGCGGGGTCCCGTAAGAGGCCCCCCGATAATGGGGCGGCAGCGCCGACGATCCCCGCAACGGCCTAAAATCGGTCCTCACTTCAAATAACCATGGCTAAAAGTTCTACTTCCTCCGCATCCACCCTTGGCGTAACCGGCGCGACCAGCCCGGCAGTGCCCGCCACCTACGAGGCCGCACTGCAGGAGCTGGAAGCGCTGGTGGCCAGCCTGGAATCGGGCCAGTTGCCGCTGGACCAGTTGCTCACGGGTTACCAGCGCGGCGCCCAGCTGCTGAAGTTTTGCCGGGACAAGCTTGAAGCCGTGGAAACCCAGATCAAGGTGCTGGAAGGCACGGAGCTCAAGCCCTGGGTGCAAGAGTAATTGTCAGCGCCATCTACAGCGCAAGAGAGCATCATTGAACGCCCCTGAAAAACTTTCCTTGTTCGTGCTGAGCGCCTGGAGCGCGCAGCAGTTGGCCACCGTCGAGCAGGCCCTGTCCCGCTGGGTGGCCTGTCCGACCGATGCACCGGCGCCTGCCGGGCTGGGCGATGCCATGCGCTATGCCGTGCTCGACGGGGGCAAGCGCCTGCGTCCGCTGCTGGTGATGGCGGCCCGCGAGGCCGTGAATGGCAGCATGGAGGCTGCGTTGCGCGCAGCGTGCGCGGTTGAACTGATTCATGCCTATTCGCTGGTGCATGACGACATGCCCTGCATGGACAACGACGTGCTGCGCCGCGGCAAGCCCACGGTGCACGTCAGGTTTGGCCAGGCCCAGGCGCTGCTGGCCGGCGATGCGCTGCAGGCACTGGCTTTTGAACTTCTCACCCCTGAAGGCGATTCGGTAGCGGTGGCGACGCAGGCGCACCTGTGCCGCATGCTGGCGCAGGCAGCGGGCTTTCAGGGCATGGCGGGCGGCCAGGCCATAGACCTGGCCAGCGTGGGCCGGCCGCTAACGTCAGACCAGCTGCACGACATGCACCGCCTCAAAACCGGCGCGCTGCTGCAGACCAGCGTGATGATGGGGGCTGCGTGCGGCGCCGCCACGCCGGCGGCGCAAAGCGCGCTGCGCGATTACGGCGCGGCGGTGGGCCTGGCGTTTCAGGTCGTTGATGACATTCTGGATGTGACGGCCGACTCGGCCACGCTGGGAAAAACCGCCGGTAAGGACGCCGCCCAGGACAAACCTACCTTTGTGTCGCTGATGGGGCTGCAGGCCTCCAGAGATTACGCACAGCAACTGCTGGCCCATGCGCTGGCCCGCCTCGAAGTCAGCGGGCTTGAGAACACCCATGCCTTGCGGGCGCTGGCCGACATGCTGGTCAATCGCCAGCACTAGGCGCGCGCCCATGCGAGCGTTACTGCCCTGAAAATACACCACGATGTACAAATTGCTTGAAACCATCAACAGCCCCGCCGATCTGCGGCGGCTACCCCGCTCCCAGCTCAAGGCCCTGGCCGACGAGTTGCGCGCCTTCGTGATCGACAGCGTGTCCAAAACCGGTGGGCATTTGAGTTCCAACCTGGGAACGGTGGAGCTGACGGTGGCTTTGCACTACGTTTTCAACACGCCCGACGACCGGCTGGTGTGGGACGTGGGCCATCAAACCTACCCGCACAAAATCCTCACGGGTCGGCGCGAGCGCATGAGCACGCTACGGCAGTTTGGCGGGCTTTCGGGTTTTCCGCGCCGTGACGAGAGCGAGTACGACACCTTTGGCACGGCCCATTCGTCAACGTCGATTTCTGCCGCGCTGGGCATGGCGCTGGCCTCCCACCAGAAGGGTGAAAACCGCCACGCGGTGGCCATCATTGGTGACGGCTCCATGAGCGCCGGCATGGCGTTTGAGGCCCTGAACAACGCCGGGGTGCATGACGACTGCAAGCTGCTGGTGGTGCTCAACGACAATGACATGAGCATCAGCCCGCCGGTGGGCGCCCTGAACCGCTACCTGGCCCAGCTGATGAGCGGACGCTTTTACGCATCGGCCAAAAATGTCGGCAAGCAGGTGCTGCGGGTCGCACCGCCGCTGCTGGAACTGGCCAAGCGCCTGGAGGCCCATGCCAAGGGCATGGTGGTGCCGGCCACGCTGTTTGAAAATTTCGGTTTCAACTACATCGGCCCGATTGACGGTCACGACCTGGAATCGCTGATTCCCACGCTGGAAAACATCAGGCACCTCAAGGGGCCGCAGTTTCTGCACGTCGTCACCAAAAAAGGCCAGGGCTACAAGCTGGCCGAAGCCGACCCGATTGCCTACCATGGCCCCGGCAAGTTTGACCCGGCCATGGGTCTGCAAAAATCCACTGCACCCGCCAGGCAGACCTTCACCCAGGTGTTTGGCCGCTGGTTGTGTGACATGGCAGAACAAGACAGCCGGCTGGTTGGCATTACCCCCGCCATGCGGGAAGGCTCGGGCATGGTGGAGTTTCACCAGCGCTTTCCCGGCCGCTACCACGACGTGGGCATCGCCGAGCAGCATGCAGTGACGTTTGCCGCCGGCATGGCCTGCGAGGGGCTCAAGCCCGTGGTCGCGATTTACTCGACTTTTTTGCAGCGCGGCTACGACCAGCTGATTCACGATGTGGCGCTGCAAAACCTGCCCGTGGTGTTTGCACTCGACCGCGCCGGCCTGGTGGGGGCCGATGGCGCCACTCATGCGGGTGCCTACGATATTCCCTTTTTGCGCTGCATTCCCAATATGAGCATCGCTTGCCCGGCTGACGAAAACGAGTGCCGCAAACTGCTGACATCGGCGTTTGAGCAAAACCACCCGGTGGCCGTGCGCTACCCGCGCGGTGCCGGTGCCGGTGTGGCCCCGGAGGCCGGTCTGCAGTCGCTGCCATTTGGCAAGGGCGAGATTCGCCGCGAGGCTGATGTCCAGGGTAAGGGCATCGCCATTCTGGCTTTCGGCACGCTGCTGTATCCCGCGCTGCAAGCCGCAGAAAAACTGGGCGCCACGGTCGTCAACATGCGTTGGGCCAAGCCGCTCGATACTGAATTGCTGCTGAAGGTGGCGGCTGAGCATGAGGCGCTGGTCACGGTTGAAGAGGGCGCCATCATGGGTGGCGCGGGCAGTGCCGTGGGCGAAGCGCTGCAGGCTGCCGGCGTGGTGAAACCCCTGCTGCACCTGGGCCTGAAGGACGAATTCATCGAGCATGGCGATCCGGCCCGGTTGCTGGCTTTGCAAGGCCTGGACGCGGCAGGCATTGAGGCGGCCATTGCCGCGCGTTTCGGCCCCCTGTGTCAGTCTGGCAAGCCTGCCAAGATGCCGCTTCAATCGGTGGCTTGAACTGATTCCGTCCATCCGGCTCGCGTATAAGCGAGGCTGCCGC
>NZ_JAUXNA010000057.1 GCF_030682935.1 Polaromonas sp. | reverse complement strand
GGCTTTTTTGCCCAGCGTCTGCTGGCCTTTCCAGAGCACCGAGCCCTGGCAGTCCACCATGCCCATGATGGCCTTGGCCGTGGTCGAGCGGCCCGAGCCGTTGCGGCCCAGCAGCGCCACGATCTCACCGGCGTTGACGTCGAAATGGACACCATGCAGCACATGGCTCTTGCCGTAATAGGCGTGGAGGTTTTCGATTTTCAGCATGGTCAATGCCCCCCCGCCTGTGAATCGGCCACGGAAGAGCCCAGATAGGCCTCCTGCACGCGCTGGTTGGCGCGCACCGCATCAGGCACATCGAAGGCGAGGACCTCGCCGTACACCACCACCGCTATCTTGTCGGCCAGGCCGAACACCACGCCCATGTCGTGTTCCACGGTCAGGAGGGTCTTGCCAACGGTGACTTCCTTGATCAGGTCGATGAAGCGCCTGGTTTCCGACTTGCTCATGCCGGCGGTGGGTTCGTCCAGCAGGATGACGTTGGCGCCGCCCGCGATGGTGATGCCGATTTCCAGCGCGCGCTGCTCGGCGTAGGTCAGGTTAATCGCCAGCACATCACGCTTGCGGTCGAGCTTGATCATCTTCATCAATTCGTCAGCCCGGTCGTTGGCGTCGTCCAGGCCGGCCAGGAACTTCAGGAAGGTGTATTTGTAACCCAGGCTCCAGAGCACGCCGCAGCGCAGGTTTTCGAACACGCTGAGCTTGGGGAAGATATTGGTGATCTGGAAGCTGCGCGACAGGCCCAGACGATTGATCTCGAACGGCTTCTTGCCGTCGATACGATGTCCGTTGAGGAGCACCTCACCGCTGCTGGGCTCAAAACGCCCGCTGATCAGGTTGAACAAGGTTGACTTACCGGCGCCGTTGGGACCGATGATGCCAATCCGCTCGCCGGCATTCACGGCCAGGCTCACCCCGCGGATGATTTCGGTTTTTCCAAAGCTCTTGCACAAATTCTTGAGTTCAAGGGCAAAGGTGGGGGATGAATTCACAACAGCTCCCTCCGCTTGACTTCTTTTTCGATGTATTCCTGGATTTCGCCCCACTCCCGCACGAACTGGCGGCGGGTGAGTTCAAACAGCCCCAAGCCGGTGAGCATCACGAAGGCTGCACCGAACCAGCTGTTCAGGCCCTTGGCATTGAGGGTGGCCCCCATGAAGCGCAGCTCGTTGCCAAGCGCCGCATGGAGTTGCAGGTGGTAGGTCATCTCGATCATGGCCGCTGCGCCGGTAAGCACGATCAGCGACGTGACAGCCAGCGCCAGGTAGCTGACCCAGAGCTGCCTGAGCTTGCCAAAGGCGGCCACCCGCAGGTTCATCATCAGCAGGCTGGCCACACCGCCCGGGGCATACATGACCATGAACAGGAAAATCAACCCAAGGTACAGCAGCCAGGCCTGGGTGAATTCGCTGAGCAGCACAAACGCCAGCACCATCAAAATGGCACCCAGAATGGGACCGAAGAAGAAGGTCGCCCCACCCAGAAATGTGAACAGCAGGTAGGCACCGGAGCGGTAGCCGCTCACCACTTCGGAGGTGACGATCTCAAAATTCAGCGCGGCCAGTCCGCCTGAAATGCCTGCGAAAAAAGCCGCAATGATGAACGCGACATAGCGCACTTTCTGGGTGTCGTAGCCCACGAACTCCACGCGCTCCGGGTTGTCGCGCACCGCATTGAGCATGCGTCCGAGCGGAGTTCGCGTGAATGCGAACATCAGCGCGGTGCAAACCAGGGTATAGATCGCGATCAGGTAATAGAGCTGGATTTGCGGCCCGTAAGTGATGCCAAAGGGTTTGGAGCCGGTCACCCGGTTGCCCGAGATGCCGCCCTCCCCGCCAAAGAATTCGGGGAACATCAGCGACATGGCCCAGACCAGTTCGCCCACGCCCATCGTGATCATGGCGAACGGTGTCGCCGCCTTCTTGGTGGTGACCCATCCCAGCAGCACTGCCACCAGCATGCTGGCCAGGCCCCCGGCAATCGGGATCAGACTGACCGGCAGCGGCAGCGCTCCGCTGCTGACCTGGTTCAGGGTGTGAATGGCCAGAAACGATCCCATGCCGGAGTAAACCGCATGGCCGAAGCTGAGCATGCCGCCTTGTCCCAGCAACATGTTGTAGCTCAGGCAAACGATGATGGCGATACCCATCTGGCTCAGGATGGTGTGGCCCAGGCTGCTGGTGAAGACCAAAGGCGCGATCACCAGCACCACGGTGAACAGGGACCACACCAGGAAACGCCCGACGTTGAGGGGTTTGAATTGGTAAAACTGCTGTGTCATGACTGAGAACTTGTCCGTGAATAATAGGGGGCCAGGCGCTTAGCCCTCCCGCGTGCCCAGCAGGCCTTTGGGCCGGAATATCAGCATCAGAACCAGAAGCAAATAAGGCAGGATGGGCGCCACCTGGCTGATCTTGAGCTTCCAGAGCGCATAGCCAAAGGTCTCGGGTGTGACCATCAGGCCCATGATCCTGAAGGCCGACATGAGCGAGCCATCCATCGCCACGGCGAAAGTCTGCAGCACGCCAATCAACAGTGAAGCCAGAAACGCGCCGGCCAGCGACCCCATGCCGCCGACCACCACCACCACAAAAATCACCGAGCCCACGGTGGTCGCCATGCCCGGTTCGGTGACAAAGGCATTGCCTCCGATCACCCCGGCCAGACCCGCCAGCGCTGCGCCGCCGCCAAACACCAGCATGAAGACGCGCGGCACGTTATGACCCAGCGCCTGGACCATCTCCGGGTGCGTCAGCGCGGCCTGGATCACCAGCCCGATGCGGGTGCGCGTGAGCAGCAGCCAGATGCTAATCAGCATCAGCACCGCCACCCCCATCATGAAGCCGCGGTACATGGGAAACTGGGTGCCAAACAGGGTAAACAAAGGTCCGTCCAGCACAGCGGGCACGCGGTAGTCCACCGAACTGCGGCCCCAGACCAGTTGCACCAGCTCAAGAATGATGTAGCTCAGGCCGAACGTGATCAGCAACTCGGGCACATGCCCGAACTTGTGCACGCGGCGCAGACAGAATTTTTCAAAACCAGCCCCCAGCAAACCTACCAGCAAGGGGGCGACGACGAGGGCTGGCCAGAAACCGACCAGTTCGGTGACGCTGTAGGCGAAATAAGCGCCCAGCATATAAAAACTGGCGTGCGCGAAATTGAGCACCCCCATCATGCTGAAAATCAGCGTGAGGCCGGAGCTCAGCATGAACAGCAACAGGCCGTAGCTCATCCCGTTGAGCAGCGAGATCGTGAAGAACTCGATGAAGCCGGGACTGAGACCGAGAGATGTCAGAAAATCGAGCATGAGTCAATGCGGTGAAAAAATGAGGCCAAAAGAAACGCCAGCGTGGCGAAATCGTCACCTGGCGTTTCCCGGATGGCGGACGCCTCAGGATGGGCGCTTCATCTGGCAGCTCGTGGGGGTGCTGGCCACATACGCTTCAATGTATTTGACGGGCGCAAAGGTGTAGCCGGTTTTTTCCACGCTATAGGCGTTCTTTTTGTCCACTTTTTGCCATTTGGTGATGTAAAGCCCCTGCTGCATCTGGTGGTCGGATTTGCGCATTTCGGAGTCGCCGTTGAAGCCCTTGAAACGCATGCCGCTCATGGCGGCAGCCACCTTGACCGGGTCAGTGGATTGGGCTTTGGCCATGCCCTCACTCAGCAGCACAATGCCGTTGTAGATGGAGAAGGTGTAGAAGTCGTCGCCGAACTTCTTCTGGAAGTCGCTCGTCAGTTTGCCCATGACCCCGGTGTAGTTGGAGTGGGCATAGGAAATCTGGAACACCTCGCTTTCACCGCCCGAGGCCAGCACGGTGGGCGTGCCCGACACGGCCGCATAGTAGGTGTACATCGGCAACTTGAGCCCCGAGTCATTGAGGGCCTTGACCAGCAAGGTCAGGTCCTGGCCCCAGTTGCCGGTCACGATGGTGTCGGCACCCGACTGCTTGATCTTGGCGACATAGGGCGCAAAGTCTTTGACCTGCCCCATTGGCACCAGGTCATCGCCAACAATCTGGACATCGGGCCGCTTGCGGGTCATGCCTTCCTTGAAGTACTTGGCGACCTGCTGGCCATGCGAGTAGTTCTGGTTGAGCAGGTAGACCTTCTTGACCGTGGGCTGCTCTTTCATGAAGCTGGTCAGCGCCTCCATTTTCTGGGTGGTGTCTGCATCCAGCCTGAAGTGCCAGTAGTTGCATTTCTCGTTGGTCAGTGCCGGGTCCACCGCGGCGTAGTTCAGGTAGACCACCTCCTTGCCGGGGTTGCGCTCGTTGTGCTTGCCCACGGCATCGGACAAGGCCAGCGCCGCGCCGGAACCGTTGCCTTGCACGATGTAGCGAAAGCCCTGGTCGACCGCGGCCTTGAAGGTGTTGAGGGCTTCCTGTGGCGAGCCCTTGCTGTCCATGCCGACGATTTCAAATTTCACACCCGCGGCGTTTTTGGCGCCGTTGAGGTTGTCGGCCACGAATTGCCAGCTTTTGAGCTGATTCTGGCCGACGTTGCCAAACGGACCTGACAGGCCCTCGATCATGGCGATCCTGACGGTCTCACCTTTTTGAGCCCAGGTCGCGCTTGAACAAGCCAGCACCGCACAAGCTGCAACAAACCGAACGACATTTTTCATGACGGAGTTTCCTTTGTTTGACAAGTCTTGCAGCGTACAAGCATTTGGGCTGCCCAACGCTAGGGATTGCCCGCAGGACATATCCCCCATGTGACAGCGCGCCGGGCTGCCCCGTGCATCAGACGCCCGGCAGCTTGTAGTCCTTGAGCATCTCCCGCAACCGCGTTTTGAGCATCTTGCCGGTGGCGCCCAACGGGATGGCATCGACAAACACCACGTCATCAGGAATTTGCCATTTGGCCGTCTTGCCCTCGTAGAACTTGATCAGTTCCTCGCGCGTGACTTCGGCGCCCGGCTTCTTCACCACGGCAAGGATGGGCCGCTCGTCCCATTTCGGATGCTTCACGCCAATGCAGGCCGCCATGGCCACGGCCGGATGCGCCACCGCGATGTTTTCGATGTCGATGGAACTGATCCACTCGCCGCCGGACTTGATCACGTCCTTGCTGCGGTCGGTAATCTGCATATAGCCGTCAGGGTCAATCGTGGCCACGTCGCCAGTCGGAAACCAGCCGTCCACCAAGGGGTTGCCGCCCTCGCCCTTGAAATATTCGGCGATGATCCATGGGCCTTTGACATGCAGGTCACCGTAGGCCTTGCCGTCCCAGGCGATCTCCCTGCCGTCCTCGCCGACAATCTTCATGTCCACACCGTAGATGGCCCGGCCCTGCTTCAGGCGTATCTTCATCTGCTCGTCTTTGGGCATGGCCAGATGCTTGTTCTTCAGCGTGCACAAGGTCCCCAGCGGCGACATTTCCGTCATGCCCCAGGCGTGCAGCACCTCTACGCCGTAGTCGTCATTGAAGGCCGCGATCATGGCTGGCGGACAGGCCGAGCCGCCAATCACGGTGCGGCGCAGCGTAGAGAACTTCAGGCCCGCAGGCTTCATGTGGCCCAGCATCATTTGCCATACCGTGGGCACGCCTGCGGCGTAGGTGACTTTTTCCGCCTCAATCAGCTCGTACACCGACTTGCCGTCCATCGCAGGGCCGGGAAACACCAGCTTGGCGCCGGTCAGGGCCGCCGAATAGGGAATGCCCCAGGCGTTGACGTGAAACATCGGCACCACCGGCAGGATGGAATCGCGCGCGCTCAGGCACATGACATCGGGCAATGCCGCCGCATAGGCGTGCAGCAGCGTTGAGCGGTGGCTGTACAGCGCCGCCTTGGGGTGGCCCGTGGTGCCGCTGGTGTAGCACATGCTGGAAGCCGTGTTTTCATCAAACTGTGGCCAGGCGTAGTCGCTGGCCTGCGCACCGATCCAGCTTTCGTAGCTCTGCAGATTAGGAATGCCTGAATCTGCCGGGAGCTTGTCCGCATCGCACAGCGCGATGTAGTGCTTGATGGTGGTGCATTTGCCGTGCACGGCCTGCACCAGGGGCAGGAAGCTCAGGTCAAAACACAGGACCTGGTCTTCGGCATGGTTGGCAATCCAGCCGATCTGGTCGGGATGCAAGCGCGGGTTGATGGTATGCAGCACCCGGCCCGAGCCGCTGACGCCGTAGTAAAGCTCCAGGTGCCGGTAGCCATTCCACGCCAGCGTGGCCACGCGGTCACTGAAGGCCAGCTTCAGTCCGTCCAGCGCTCTCGCGACCTGGCGCGACCGGTAGGCCACATCCTTGTAGGTGTAGCGATGCAAATCGCCCTCCACACGGCGCGACACGATTTCAGCGTCGCCATGGTGGCGTTCGGCAAACTCGATCAGCGATGAGATCAGCAGGGGCTGGTTTTGCATCAAACCTAACATGTCTTATTCCTTTAATGCCCGGCTGGGCGTGTTGTGAATGTGAATGACTCCGCATTGATGGTAACGCGCACACCGTCCAGGCCACCCGTGCAAACCCCCATCCGCGCCACCTTGGCGACACCGTCCAAGCCCACTCCGTGCTAGCGGCCAAAGCGGCTTAACCCTAAGCACGCGGGGCTGCTAATGCCATAGCACAATGCGCCAATGACCACTGCCATCAATGCCTCATCTGCCGAGCGGAACCCTGTTGAATCGGACCTGAAGTGGGTCAACAGCTTTGCCGCGCTGGGCCCGGATTTTTATACGGCGCTGCAGCCCTCGCCGCTGCCATCGCCTTATTGGGTGGGCCGCAGCCGCGCTTTGGCGCGTGAACTCGGCCTTGAAGACCACTGGCTGGAGTCGGCCGAGGCGCTGGCGGCGCTGACCGGCAACCAGCAGTTGCCCGGTTCCCGTCCGCTGGCCAGCGTTTACAGCGGTCACCAGTTTGGCGCGTGGGCGGGGCAACTCGGCGATGGCCGGGCGATCTCGCTCGGTGAGATCGCAACCGCGCGTGGCGCGCAGGAAATCCAGCTCAAAGGCGCTGGCCGCACGCCTTACTCCCGCATGGGCGATGGCCGGGCCGTGCTGCGCAGTTCGATTCGCGAATTTTTGTGTTCCGAGGCCATGCATGGCCTGGGCATCCCCACCACCCGCGCGCTGTGCGTCACGGGCTCGGACGCCCTGGTGCGGCGCGAAGAACTGGAGACGGCTGCCGTGGTGACGCGCACGGCGCCCAGTTTCATTCGCTTCGGTCACTTTGAGCACTTCAGTTACAGCGACCAGCACGCGCAGCTCAAAACCCTGGCCGACTACGTCATCGACCGCTTTTATCCCGCATGCCGTGACGCACCGCAGCCCTATGCGGCGCTGCTTGAAGCGGTGAGCGAACGCACCGCGCACCTGATGGCCGCCTGGCAGGCCGTGGGCTTTTGTCACGGCGTCATGAACACCGACAACATGAGCATTCTGGGCTTGAGCATTGACTACGGCCCGTTCCAGTTCCTGGACGCGTTCGACCCCCACCATATCTGCAACCATTCCGACACGCAGGGCCGCTACGCCTACAACAAGCAGCCCAACACGGCCTACTGGAACCTGTTTTGCCTGGGCCAGGCCTTGCTGCCGCTAATCGATGACCAGGACCAGGCCCTGGCCGCGCTGGAATCCTATAAAAGCGTGTTTCCCGAGGTGCTGCAAACCAGAATGCGCGCCAAGCTGGGCCTGGTGGAGGCCCAGCCCGAGGACGCGGCCCTGATCGAAAGCACCTTCAAGCTGCTGGCCAGCAACAAGGTTGACTACACGATTTTCTGGCGTCGTTTATGCAGTTTTACGGCCCAAAGCGGCCACGAGCCGGTACGGGACCTGTTTTTTGACCGCGAGTCCTTCAATGCCTGGGCGCTACAGTATTCAGAGCGAATAGCACCCGTGGATATTGGGCCAAGGGCCGATTTGATGCTTAAAAACAATCCTAAATTTGTACTTCGCAACCATCTGGGTGAGGAAGCCATACGTGCCGCGAAACTAAAAGACTTTTCCGGCGTCAACACCTTGTTGACCTTGCTGCAAGCCCCATTTGATGAACACCCTGGCCATGAACGCTTTGCCGACTTTCCGCCCGACTGGGCCGCATCCATAGAAATAAGTTGCAGTTCGTAGCAACGTTCCTTCCACCACCCAAAGACGTCAGAAGTCAAACACCATGAGCACCAAGATCCAGAAAACCGATGCCGAATGGAAGGCCTTGCTGGCTGAAAAAGGCGCTGAACCCGGTGCCTTTCAAGTCACCCGTCAAGCCGCCACGGAACGCCCGTTTACCGGCAAGCATGAGGACAACTATGCAGACGGCAGCTACCGCTGCATGTGCTGCGACGCCGAGCTGTTTGACTCGTCCCGCAAGTTCGACGCAGGCTGCGGCTGGCCCAGCTTTTCGCAGGAAGTGGTGCCCGGCGCGATTGAAGAACATGTGGACCGCGCGCACGGCATGACACGCACCGAAACCGTGTGCGCCAACTGCGGTGCCCACCTGGGCCATGTGTTTCCAGATGGCCCCACGCCCACCGGTCTGCGCTACTGCATGAACTCCGCATCGCTGGACTTCAAACCTCGATAGTGGCGTGCTTCGCCCCATCAGCCCCCTCCCCGGACTTTCCGGATTCACCCCTTTTCCGTAGCCGCCATAATCACGCCATGAAAATTTTGTTCGATTTCCTGCCGATAGTTCTCTTTTTCGGCATGTTCAAGTATGCCGAAGGCAACACCGACTGGGCCGCCGCCACCGCGACCGAATGGCTTGGCTTCATGGTGTCGGGCGGCGTGGTGGGGCCGGCCGAAGCGCCGATGCTGCTGGCCACGGTCGTGGTGATTGTGGCTACCCTGGCACAGATTCTCTGGCTCAAAGCCCGGGGCCGCAAAGTGGAACCGATGCTGTGGATCAGCCTGGGGCTGGTCACGGTGCTGGGCAGCGCCACCATTTACTTTCACAGCGAAAGCTTCATCAAATGGAAGCCCACCGTGCTGTACTGGGTCATGGGCGGTGCCTTGTTGTTTGGCCAGCTGGTGCTCAAGAAAAACGGCATCAAGTCCTTGATGGGCGCGCAAATGGCGCTGCCTGATGCCGTCTGGCGCACCGTCAATTTCAGCTGGGTCGGATTTTTCACCGTGATGGGCTTCCTCAATCTGTGGGTGGCCTTCAACTTTTCCACCAGCACCTGGGTCAACTTCAAGCTCTTTGGTGGCTTGGGCCTGATGCTGCTGTTCGTGCTGGTGCAGGCGGTGTACCTGAACAAGCACATCAAACCAGGCGCCACGCCATGAGCGCGGAGCTGGCGTCAGGGGCAGGCGGCGCAGCGCCCTTGCCCGTTCGGGTGAACGAGATTGAGCAGCAGCTCAGGGCCCGGCTTGATCCTACGCACCTGGAAGTACTGGATGAAAGTGCGGCCCATGCCGGCCACTCCGGCGCCAATGCGCAGGGTTTTGGCTCGCACTTTCGCATTCGCATTGCCAGCCCCGCGTTTGCCGGCAAGAGCCGCGTGGCGTGTCACCGGCTTGTGTATGATGCAATGCAAAATTTCATTGATCAGGGCCTGCACGCCCTGGCCATTGAGATCGTGTGACGCACTCCCCTCCCGAAAGTCATTGGGCGTTGATTTGCCGCAAACGCTTTCGCCCCGTAGCAGAAAAAGATAAACAAGTATCAGCAAAGGATTACAAGGAAATCATGAAAAAACAATTTTTAATGGCCACGGCTGTTGCCGCTTTGATGGCCGTGAGCGCACAAGGCGCCTTCGCCCAGAACGTGGCCATTGTCAATGGCAAGGCCGTGCCCAAGACCCGCGTCGATGCGCTGGCGCAGCAGGTTGCCAAATCCGGCCGTCCGGTCACACCCGAGATGGAAGGCCAGTTGCGCGAGGAAGTCATCGCGCGCGAAGTGTTCATGCAGGAAGCCGAAAAACGGGGCCTGTCTGCCAGCGACGACTTCAAGGCACAGATGGAACTGGCGCGCCAGTCGATCTTGATCCGCGAGTTGTTTGCCGACTACCAGAAGAAAAATCCGGTCACCGACGCCGAACTCAAGGCAGAGTACGACAAGTTTGCAGCGGCCAACGGCGGCAAGGAATACAAGGCCCGCCACATCCTGGTTGAAAAAGAAGCCGATGCCAAAGCCATTATTGCCAGCCTGAAAAAAGGCGGCAAGTTTGAAGAGATCGCCAAAAAGCAGTCCAAAGATCCAGGCTCAGGCGCCAAAGGCGGTGACCTCGATTGGGCCAACCCTTCCAGCTATGTGCCCGAATTCACCGAAGCGCTGCTCAAGCTGAACAAAGGCCAGTTGAGCGACACGCCGGTCAAGTCGCAGTTTGGTTACCACGTCATCCGCGTGGACGACATCCGCATGGCCGAGTTGCCCGCATTTGAGCAGGTCAAACCCCAAATTTCCCAGCAGATGCAGCAGCAAAAACTCGCCGCCTTCCAGGAAGAGCTGCGCAGCAAGGCCAAGGTCGAATAAGGCCCCTGACGGGCAGCGTTCAATGAGCGAAGCCCTTCAACAACAAAGCGCGGCATGTCCGCGCTTTGTTGTTGGCGATGTCAATAAATGCTATGCCAGGGCGCCCACAGCCATCAGCAGACCGATCAGCACCGGCTGGTGCAGCATGTAATAGCTCAAACTCCAGCGTCCCAGCCAGGCCAGGCCACGAATGGCCGGGCCCCGATCACTGCCCGGCGCATGCCTGAACCAGTGCGGCCGCTGGCGCAGCGTCCAGGTTCCAGCCGCCATGCCCCACCACATCACACCCAGCCAGGGAATCAGGGGAACGTAGTCCTCGGTGACCGGCTTGCGGCTGATCAAACCCAGCCAGTTAAAACTATTTCCATTAAGAAATTCGGCTCCAGCCCAGGCAGAATGGGCGTAGGAAGCTATAAATTGCATAGCTATTGCGGCACCGCCCAGAACCCATAGCCAGCCGCCCCACCCGGCCGTCAGCCGCACAACAAGCAGCATGATGGCCATACCGTGCAAGACCCCGAAGTAAATAAAGCTCTGGGGGTACATCCAGTAAGAGCCCGCAGTGACCAGCAGCGCGCAGGCCGCCACCTGGCCCCATCGCCGCCAAAAACGCGGCCAGCTCTGGCCCTGGTGAACGGCAATAGCCTGACCCAGCCCGGCGGCAAAGAGAAACAGGCTCACAATCGCCGTGCGCTGCCAGGTCCAGAACGGATCAAGATAAAAATTCTGCTTCAGGTAACCAAAGTGGTTCAGGTCAAAGAAGAGGTGATAAGCGCTCATCCAGACGATGGCCATACCGCGCAGGGCATCCACCGAGTCAAAGCGGGAGGCAGGAGGGTTGTCAGACTTGAAATTCACAACGTGAACGATAACGCATCCGCATGGGCACGCGCTGCGGCAAGAAAATCAAGGGCAATGCTGGAGGCAGTTTCCTGCCCAATGACCGTTTACACAAAACTTCTTACCCACTCCCTGCGATAGCCCATCACAGTGCGCGCAACGCCCCACCGCGTTCACCAAGCACACGCCATTCACGCGCCAAGGTCGCGCTTGCGTTCCTCAAACTCGGCCTTGTCAATCTCGCCACGCGCGAAGCGCTCACGCAAAATTGCGAGAGCCCTGTCTTCTTCGGAGGGGAGAAACCCGCGCGGCCCCCTGCCAAAACTCAAACGAGCCAGTGCCACTATGCCCAGGATGATGAGTACCCACCAGAGGATATGCATCAACCCAAACAAGCCCCAATCCCGGCCCCATCCACCGCCCCACATCATCATGTCATCCCACATTTCAGACCTCCGTTGTACTTATCGGCCACCCGAGCGGCGGCGAAGTTGCTCGCGCTGCTGCGGGCTCAGCACGCCAACGATCCGCTTGCGTGCTTCGAGCGAATTTTCGAACATTTGCTGGCGCAGCCCGGCCATCGCGTCATGGCGGAGAACACCCGGACGCCGCTATCAGAGCGCCCGTGGCGACCGCCATCAGTACGCTTTTCATATCCACCTCCCCTCTTCCAATCAGGCTCTTGAAAATACGCCTGATATCAACGCCGTCCTTGCCCTACATCAAACAGGCCGCTTTTCAGGTGCCCGGCAGGCCGCAAAAAGCCTGAGTTCACGACAAGTTTCACTGCACGAGCGCTTGGTGTCGGTT
>NZ_JAUXNA010000046.1 GCF_030682935.1 Polaromonas sp. | reverse complement strand
CATGCAGGTCGCACTGGCCCAGGCCAAGGAAGCCCGCATGCACATTCTGGGCAAGATGCAGGAAGCCATGGGCGAAGCCAAGGCCGAAGTGTCTGACTTCGCGCCGCGCCTGTACGTCATGAAGATCAACCCCGAGAAAATCCGTGACGTGATCGGCAAGGGCGGCGCTGTCATTCGTGCGCTGACCGAAGAGACCGGCACCCAGATCAACATCGAGGAAGACGGCACCATCACGATCGCGTCGAACGACAGCGTCAAGGCCGACGAGGCCAAGCGCCGCATTGCCGAGATCACCGCTGAAGTCGAAATCGGCAAGATTTACGAAGGCGCGATCACCAAGATCCTGGACTTCGGCGCACTGGTCAACCTGATGCCGGGCAAAGACGGTCTGCTGCACATCAGCCAGATCGCGCATGAGCGTGTCGAGAAGGTCACCGACTACCTGACCGAAGGCCAGATCGTCAAGGTCAAGGTTCTGGAAACGGACGAAAAAGGCCGCGTCAAGTTGTCGATGAAGGTGTTGATGGACCGGCCTGCCCAAAATCAGGACCGCGCTTAATCAGCCTTTACGGCATATTGCTATTAATTTTGTAGCTGCTAGCGCCCGTGCAACGGGTGCTGGCGCTATAAATAGCTTAAAAATTATGAGAGTCATTGAAATTACCGCGTATGGTGCGCCCGACGTGCTGCAGCTCGGCGAGCGTGCTGCGCCTGTCCCGCTTGCGGGCGAGGTGCTGATTCGCGTGAGCGCCAGTGGCGTGAACCGGCCTGATGTGCTGCAGCGGACCGGCAACTACCCGGTGCCGCCTGGCGCGTCCGACATCCCGGGGCTGGAAGTCGCGGGCGAAATCATCGCCGGCGATGCCCAGGCCATGAAGGCGGCGGGTTTCAGGCTAGGTGACCATGTCTGCGCGCTGGTCGCTGGTGGCGGCTATGCCGAGTTGTGCGTGGCACCGGTCGGGCAGTGCCTGCCTGTGCCGCCTGGCCTGAGTGATTTGCAGGCCGCGTCTCTGCCGGAAACGTTTTTCACCGTCTGGAGCAACGTCTTTGAGCGGGCGCGCCTGCAAAAGGGCGAAACCCTGCTGATTCAGGGCGGTTCCAGCGGCATCGGTGTGACGGCGATCCAGATGGCCAAAGCGCTGGGTGCGACCGTGCTGGTAACGGCCGGCAGTGACGAGAAGTGCGCGGCCTGCCTGGCACTCGGTGCTGACCACGCGATCAATTACAAGACCCATGACTTTGCCGGGGAGGTCAAGAAGCTGACCCAGGGCCAGGGTGTTGACGTCATTCTCGATATGGTGGCGGGCAGTTATGTGGCGCGTGAAGTCGAATGCCTCGCCGAAGACGGCCGTCTGGTCATCATTGGGCTGCAGGGTGGCCTCAAGGCCGAGTTCAACGCGGGACTGGTGCTGCGCAAGCGGCTGACCATCACCGGTTCGACCTTGCGCCCGCGCTCGCTTGAATTCAAGACTGCCATTACGCAGGCCTTGAGGGAGAAAATCTGGCCGCTGCTGGCCAACGGTGCCATCAAGCCCGTGATCCATAGCGCTTTTGCGGCAGCCGATGCGGCCAAGGCACATGCGCTGATGGAGTCCAACCAGCACGTTGGGAAAATTGTTTTAACCTGGTAACTGGTGGGTCCTCAAAGAACAACATGAAAAAGCTGATCGCAGGAAACTGGAAAATGAATGGCAGCCTGGCTGCCAATGAAGCCTTGTTGGCAGCGCTGGCCCAAGGGCTGGCGGCGGCGCGTCCCGCTTGCGATGTCGTCGTGTGCGTGCCCGCACCCTATCTGGCGCAGGTCCAAACCCTGAAATCCGTCCATGCCAGCCTTTCTGTCATGGAGGTGGGCGCGCAGGATGTTTCGGCGCAAGCCTCGGGCGCCTACACCGGTGAAGTCAGTGCGGCCATGCTCAAGGACCTGGGGTGCCGCTATGTGATCGTGGGTCATTCCGAGCGCCGTCAGTACCACGGTGAATCCGATGCCCTGGTGGCCGACAAGGCCAAGGCCGCGCTGGCCTCGGGTATCACACCCATCGTTTGCGTTGGCGAGACCCTGGATGAACGCGAGGCCGGCCGCACCGAGGAGGTGGTCAAGCGCCAGCTGGCCGCCGTGATTCATGCCAACGGACACTGCATCAGTGAAATCGTGCTGGCCTACGAGCCCGTATGGGCCATAGGCACCGGCAAGACGGCCTCGCCAGAGGAAGCGCAAGTGGTTCATGCCGTGCTGCGGGCCCAACTCAAAGCCGCAACCGACCAGTCGGCGCGTGTGAAAATCCTGTACGGCGGCAGCATGAATGCGGCCAATGCAGCTACGCTGCTGGCTCAGCCCGATATTGACGGCGGCCTCATTGGCGGCGCATCGCTCAAAGCCGTGGATTTTTTGAAAATTATTGCTGCAGCCCAAGTTTGACGGGCGAAGCTTGCTATTAAATTAGGAGTAAATATGAACGTTGTATTGACCGCTGTCCTCGCTGTGCAAATGATCTCGGCGCTGGTCATGATTGGCCTGATTCTGGTGCAGCACGGCAAGGGCGCTGACATGGGTGCGGCATTTGGCAGTGGCGGTTCGGGCAGCCTGTTTGGCGCCACGGGCAGTGCCAACTTCTTGTCCCGCAGCACGGGCATTCTGGCCGCCATCTTTTTTGCCTGTACGCTGTTACTGGCTTACTTTGGCAACGCGCAACCGCGCACCGGCTCGAGTGTTCTGGAAGGTGCGGCTGTCACGGCACCGGCGCCCGACACGTCCGGCGCGGCTCAAATTCCTGGAACCGCAACGACCAGCGCGGCAGTGCCGGTGCCGCCTGCGCCCGCTGCATCCGGTGCAGGTCAAATCCCTGCGAAATAAGCTCATTTAGCACCTGCTTCCGGCCGGAAATGGGCTGATTTCAGGGTAAACTCAGAGTCTGTCTGGAGCGCTAAAAACCGAAAGGTTTCCTCATGCCATCCGGGCAGTTAAACATCGCGGACGTGGTGAAATTGGTAGACACGCTATCTTGAGGGGGTAGTGGCGAAAGCTGTGCGAGTTCGAGTCTCGCCGTCCGCACCAGATGAAAAGCATCGGCAGCAGCGCTCCGGCGATGCTGTCGGTTCAAACGGCAAACTGGTAGAAGCCGACATGGCAGTAATGCTCATGGCGGCTTTCCAGAAATTGAATCCACGATGAACCTTGATCAATACCTTCCTGTTTTCCTGTTTATTCTGGTCGGTGTCGGTGTTGGTGTGGTGCCCCAGGTCCTGGGGCGTTTGTTGGGCCCTGTGCGTCCCGACAGCGAAAAAAATTCCCCTTATGAGTGTGGCTTCGAGGCTTTCGAAGATGCCCGCATGAAATTCGATGTGCGCTACTACCTGGTAGCCATTCTCTTCATTATTTTTGACCTCGAAATCGCGTTTCTTTTCCCTTGGGCGGTTGCGCTCAAGGAAATCGGTGCGGTGGGTTTCTGGTCGGTCATGATTTTTCTGGGCATTCTGGTCGTGGGGTTTATCTACGAGTGGAAAAAAGGTGCGCTGGACTGGGAATAAAAAAGACCCCCGAGGGTTTTCGCCACAAAGGTACGGGTATGTCACTAGAAGGTGTTTTCAAAGAAGGCTTCATGACCACGAGTTACGACTCCGTGGTCAATTGGGCCAAGACCGGTTCGCTCTGGCCCATGACGTTTGGTTTGGCCTGTTGCGCTGTTGAAATGATGCATGCTGGCGCAGCGCGCTATGACCTGGATCGTTTTGGCATGCTGTTTCGTCCCAGTCCGCGCCAGTCCGACCTGATGATTGTTGCCGGTACGCTGTGCAACAAGATGGGTCCGGCCCTGCGCAAGGTCTATGACCAGATGTCCGAGCCGCGCTGGGTGCTGTCCATGGGCTCGTGCGCCAACGGCGGCGGTTATTACCATTACAGTTATTCCGTGGTGCGCGGCTGCGACCGCATCGTGCCGGTCGATGTCTACGTGCCGGGCTGCCCGCCCACCGCTGAAGCGTTGATGTACGGCATCATCCAGTTGCAGCAAAAAATCCGCCGAACCAACACGATTGCGAGGGCTTGATGCTGTCTTTCGCTCACTCATCCCCGGCTACTGCCGAGCAGATTGCCGATGCCGTGGCCGCAGCGCTGGGTGAAAAGGCTAAAAATGTGCGGGTCGCCTTCGGTGAAGTCACCGTGACCGTGGCCGCTGCTGACTACCGTGCGGCGGCTGTCTTGTTGCGTGATGCGGCGGCCTGCAAATTCGAGCAGCTGGTTGACCTTTGCGGGCTGGACTATTCCGGGTACAAGGACGGCCAGTACGAGGGTCTGCGTTACTGCGTCGCATCGCACCTGCTGTCGGTCAGCCTGAATCAGCGCGTTCGGCTCAAGGTGTTTTGCCCCGACGACGATTTCCCGGTTGTTGATTCACTCAACGACGTATGGAACTCCGTCAACTGGTTTGAGCGAGAGGCATTTGATCTTTACGGCATCGTCTTTGAAGGCCATAACGACCTGCGCCGCATCCTGACCGACTACGGTTTCATTGGCCATCCTTTCCGCAAGGATTTTCCGACGTCGGGCCACGTGGAAATGCGTTATGACGCCGAGCAAAGGCGCGTGATTTATCAGCCTGTCACCATCGAGCCCCGCGAAATTACGCCGCGCGTCATCCGCGAAGACAACTATGGTGGTCTTCAATAAATTGCCCCGGCAACAATGACGACATAGGTACGACATGGCTGAAATCAAAAACTACACGCTCAATTTTGGACCGCAGCATCCTGCGGCGCACGGTGTCTTGCGCCTGGTGCTGGAGCTCGACGGCGAGGTGATCCAGCGCGCTGACCCGCACATTGGTCTGTTGCACCGCGCCACCGAAAAACTGGCCGAAAGCAAAACCTATATCCAGTCGCTGCCTTATATGGACCGGCTCGATTACGTGTCGATGATGTCCAACGAGCACGCTTACTGCCTGGCCATCGAAAAACTGCTGGGTGTCGATGTCCCTGTCCGTGCCGAATACATCCGGGTGATGTATTCGGAAATCACGCGTTTGCTCAATCACTTGCTGTGGCTGGGTGCGCATGGTTTTGACTGCGGCGCGATGAACATCCTGATTTACTGCTTTCGCGAACGCGAAGCGCTGTTTGACATGTACGAGGCTGTGTCAGGGGCGCGCATGCACGCGGCGTACTTCCGTCCTGGCGGCGTCTACCGTGACCTGCCGGAAACCATGCCGCAGTACAAGATCAGCAAGGTCAAGAACGCCAAGGCGATTGAGGCGCTGAACGAGAACCGGCAAGGCTCGCTGCTCGATTTCATTGAAGACTTTGTGACCAAGTTCCCTGGGCTGGTTGACGAGTACGAGACGCTGCTCACGGACAACCGTATCTGGAAGCAGCGCACGGTCGGTGTCGGTGTGGTGTCGCCGGAGCGCGCACTCAACCTGGGCTTCACGGGCCCGATGCTCAGGGGTTCCGGCTTCGCGTGGGATTTGCGCAAACAGCAACCCTATTCGGTGTATGACCGCATGGACTTTGACATTCCAGTCGGCAAGACCGGCGACTGCTATGACCGCTACCTGGTCCGCATCGAAGAGATGCGTCAGTCCAACCGCATCATCAAGCAGTGCATTGACTGGCTGCGCGTCAACCCCGGCCCGGTGATCACGAGCAACCACAAAGTTGCTGCGCCTGACCGCGAATCGATGAAGTCCAACATGGAAGAGCTGATTCACCATTTCAAGCTTTTTACCGAAGGCTTCCATGTGCCCGAAGGCGAAGCCTACGCTGCAGTCGAGCATCCCAAAGGCGAGTTCGGTATTTACATCGTCAGCGATGGCGCCAACAAGCCTTACCGCCTGAAGATTCGTCCGCCCGGTTTCTCGCATCTGGCGGCCATGGATGAAATGTCGCGTGGCCACATGATTGCAGACGCCGTTGCCATCATCGGAACCATGGACATTGTGTTCGGTGAAATTGACCGCTAAATTCAATGAGTTCCTCCATGATTTCTGAACAAACCAAAGCGCGTTTTGAACGCGAAGTTGCCAAATACCCTGCGGACCAGCGGCAGTCGGCCGTCATGGCCTGTCTCACCATAGTCCAGGAAGAGAGGGGCTTTGTCAGTGCAGAAAGCGAGCAGCTGGTGGCCGACTACCTGGGCATGGCGCCGATTGCCGTGCATGAAGTCACCACCTTCTACAACATGTACAACCAGCAGCCGGTGGGCAAGTACAAGCTCAACGTGTGCACCAATCTGCCATGCCAGCTGCGTGATGGCACGAATGCGCTCAAGCATCTGGAGCATAAGTTGGGTATTGGAATGGGTGAAACCAGCGCCGATGGCTTGTTCACGCTGCAGCAATCCGAGTGCCTGGGGGCCTGTGCCGACTCCCCGGTCCTGCTGGTCAATGACTTCACGATGTGCAGCTTCATGAGCAACGAGAAACTGGACCAGCTCATTGATGGTCTCAAATCCGCCGAGGCAAAGCAACCATGACGCTTGCATTCAACGCGACCCATAACGCAGCCGCGCAGAGCGTGCTGTCGCAGTTCGCCGCTACCGGGGTACAAACCTCGTTCCATGGCCGTCACATCAATCCGCAGATCATGGCGGACCTGGACGGCACCAACTGGGACCTGAAAGGCTATGAAGGGCGCGGTGGCTATCAGGCGTTGCGCAAGATTCTGGCCCAGGACGGCGGCGAAGGCCTGACGCCCGACCAGGTGATTGCCGAGGTCAAGGCGGGCGGTCTGCGCGGCCGTGGCGGTGCGGGTTTCCCGACCGGACTCAAGTGGAGCTTCATGCCGCGCCAGTTCCCGGGCCAGAAATACCTGGTGTGCAATTCAGACGAAGGCGAGCCGGGCACCTGCAAAGACCGCGACATCATGCAGTACAACCCGCACAGCGTGATTGAAGGCATGGCGATCGCGGCTTACGCGATGGGCATCAGTGTGGGTTACAACTACATCCATGGCGAAATTTTTGCCACCTACCAGCGGTTTGAAGAAGCGCTGGACGAGGCCCGCGCCGCAGGCCTGATCGGCAACAATATTCTGGGTAGCAACTTCAGCTTTCAGCTCCATGCGTCACATGGTTTTGGCGCCTACATTTGCGGTGAAGAAACCGCCTTGCTGGAATCGCTGGAAGGCAAAAAAGGCCAGCCGCGCTTCAAGCCGCCGTTCCCTGCCAGTTTTGGTTTGTACGGCAAGCCCACCACGATCAACAACACTGAAACCTTCGCGGCCGTGCCGTGGATCATCCGCAATGGCGGTGCGGCCTACCTGGAATGCGGCAAGCCCAACAACGGTGGAACCAAGATTTATTCGGTCTCCGGTGACGTCGAGCTGCCTGGCAACTACGAAGTGCCCATGGGAACCCCCTTTTCGACGCTGCTGGCGCTGGCGGGTGGTGTTCGCAAGGGCCGCACGCTCAAGGCCGTCATTCCGGGCGGCTCCTCCTCTCCGGTATTGCCGGCCTCCATCATGATGGAGTGCACCATGGACTATGACTCGATCGCCAAGGCGGGCTCCATGCTTGGCTCCGGCGCCGTGATCGTCATGGATGACAGCCGCTGCATGGTCGAGTCGCTCAAGCGTCTGTCCTACTTTTACATGCACGAGTCCTGCGGGCAGTGCACACCGTGCCGCGAAGGCACGGGCTGGCTCTGGCGTGTCGTGGACCGCATCCACAACGGGAAGGGCCGTCAGGGCGACCTGGACTTGCTCAACTCAGTCGCAGACAACATCCAGGGCCGCACCATTTGCGCGCTGGGCGATGCCGCCGCCATGCCGGTGCGCGCCATGATCAAGCATTTCCGCCACGAGTTTGAGGCCATGATCAAACCACACGCCCCCCAAGTTGCAGCCCCTGAAGGCGCAGCGCAGGCCGCAAGCCACGCCTGATCGCGGAAAGAAAACATATGGTTGAAATAGAACTCGACGGCCAAAAAATGGAAGTGCTCGAAGGCAGCACGGTCATGCACGCGGCGGAAAAAGCGGGCACCTACATCCCGCATTTTTGCTACCACAAGAAGCTGAGCATTGCCGCGAATTGCCGCATGTGCCTGGTCGATGTGGAAAAAGCACCCAAGCCCATGCCAGCCTGCGCCACGCCGGTGACGCAGGGCATGATCGTGCACACCAAGAACGACAAAGCCATCAAGGCCCAAAAGGGCGTGATGGAGTTTTTGCTGATCAACCACCCGCTGGACTGCCCCATCTGCGACCAGGGCGGCGAGTGCCAGTTGCAGGATTTGGCCGTGGGCTACGGCGCCGGTGCGTCCCGCTACGAAGAAGAAAAACGCGTGGTGTTCCACAAGGACGTGGGGCCATTGATCTCCATGCAGGAGATGAGCCGTTGCATTCACTGCACCCGCTGCGTGCGCTTTGGCCAGGAAGTGGCCGGCGTGATGGAGTTGGGCATGTCGCACCGTGGCGAGCACGCCGAGATCGAAACCTTCGTTGGCATGTCGGTGGATTCCGAACTGTCGGGCAACATGATCGACATTTGCCCCGTGGGCGCGTTGACCAGCAAGCCTTTCCGCTACAGCGCCCGCACCTGGGCGTTGTCGCGCCGCAAGTCGGTCAGTCCGCACGATTCGACCGGTGCCAACCTGATTGTTCAGGTCAAGAACAACAAGGTCATGCGCGTGGTGCCACTGGAAAATGAAGACGTCAACGAGTGCTGGATTGCTGACCGCGACCGCTTCTCTTATGAAGCGCTGAACAGCGATGAGCGCCTGACCAGCCCCATGATCAAGCAGGGCGGTGAATGGAAGACCGTTGACTGGCAGACCGCGCTTGAATATGTCGCCAATGGCCTCAAGCAGATCAAGGCCGAGCATGGTGCTGACAGCATCGGCACCTTGGCCAGTCCGCACAGCACGCTGGAGGAGTTGTACCTGGCGGCAGCCCTGATGCGCGGCTTGGGCAGCGAGAATATTGATCACCGTTTGCGCCACGCAGAATTTCTGCCTTCGGCCTCCGTGCGCTGGCTGGGCACTTCCATCGCTTCGCTGTCAGAGCTGCAGCGCGTGCTCGTGGTCGGTTCCAATCTGCGCAAGGACCATCCGCTGTTTGCACAGCGTATTCGGCAGTCGGTCCGCAAGGGTTGCGCGCTAAGCGCTATTAATTCAGTAGCAGAGTTGAGTTCTGCTGATGCCTGGGCCATGCCGATCACCCATACCTTGCTGGCCGCGCCCGATGCATGGGTGCAGGGCTTGGCGGACGTAGCAGCCGCGATTGCGGTAGAAAAAGGTGTGTCTGCACCGGCCGCGGGCCAAGCCACCAATGATGCGAAGGCGATTGCAACCTCCCTGCTGGGTGGCGAGCGCAAAGCCATCCTGCTGGGCAATGCTGCAGCCCACCATGCCAGTGCTTCCAGTCTGCTGGCATTGGCCAACTGGATTGGCGTGCAAACCGGTGCGAGCGTTGGCTACCTGACAGAAGCAGCCAATACCGTGGGGGCCCAGCTGGCCGGTGCTTTGCCGGGCGACAAGGGTCTTCATGCCGGCCAGATGCTGGATGGCCGACTGAAAGCTGTCCTGTTGTTGAACAATGAACCCGAATTTGATTCGGCCAAAGGCGCGTCCGCCAGGACTTCGCTGAATGCGATCCAGATGGTCGTGACGCTGAGTCCTTTCAAATCCAACATGAGCTTTAGCGACGTGTTGCTGCCGATTGCCCCTTTCACGGAGACACCCGGTACGTTTGTGAATGCCGAAGGCCGCGTGCAGGGCTTTCATGCCGTTGTCAAACCTTTGGGTGACACGCGGCCAGCGTGGAAAGTATTGCGCGTGCTGGCGAATCTGCTGGGTCTGCCCGGCTTTGACTTTGAATCCTCGCAGGATGTCCTCAGGCAGATACCGGGGGCTGAATCGACGCACGTGCCGGCTGACAAGCTGGTTAACGCGACCGATGCCCGTATCAACCTGGTATCCGTTGCGGGCCAGGCGCCTGCCGTTGCCCGCATTTACCAGCTTGACGGACTCGTCAGGCGTGCACCCTCGCTGCAGCTGACGGCAGATGCCCGGCAGGCCGCGCACCTTGAAGGAGTCGGCGCATGATTGATGCAGTCTACGGTTTCGGCCAGGGCTTGATGGGTGGTATCTGGCCGGCGACGGTCTGGCCTGTCCTGTGGGTGCTGATCAAGATTGTTTGCGTCTTGCTGCCGCTGATGGGCTGCGTTGCTTATCTCACGCTGTGGGAACGCAAGGCGATTGGTTTCACCCAAATCCGGCTGGGCCCCAACCGCGTGGGCCCGTTTGGCCTGCTGCAGCCGATTGCGGATGCGCTCAAACTGCTGACCAAGGAGATCATCATCCCCACGGCCGCCAGCAAGGGCTTGTTTGTGCTGGGTCCGATCATGACCATCATGCCGGCCCTGGCGGCATGGGCTGTCATTCCTTTTGGCCCTGACGTTGCACTGGCCAACATCAACGCCGGCTTGCTGTTTTTGATGGCTATCACCTCGCTGGAGGTCTATGGCGTGATCATTGCTGGCTGGGCTTCCAACTCCAAGTATGCGTTTCTGGGCGCCATGCGGGCTTCGGCCCAAATGGTGAGCTATGAAATTGCCATGGGCTTTTGCCTGGTGGTGGTGCTCATGGTGTCGGCCAGCCTGAACATGACCGATATCGTCATGAGCCAGGGCAAAGGCATGGCTGCCAGCGCAGGGTTGAACTTCCTGTCCTGGAACTGGTTGCCTTTGTTGCCCATTTTCGTGGTGTATTTCATCTCCAGTCTGGCCGAGACCAACCGTCACCCGTTTGACGTGGTGGAAGGCGAGTCCGAGATCGTGGCAGGCCACATGGTGGAGTACTCCGGCATGGCTTTCGCCATGTTCTTCCTGGCCGAATATGCCAACATGATTCTGGTGTCGGTGCTGTGCGTCATTCTGTTCCTGGGTGGCTGGTTGCCCCCGATCGACAGCGCATTCTTCAACTGGATTCCAGGCTGGATCTGGCTGGGCATCAAATCGTTTGTCGTGGTCACGATATTCCTGTGGGTGCGCGCCACCTTCCCACGCTTCCGTTACGACCAGATCATGCGTCTGGGCTGGAAGATATTCATTCCCGTGACCCTGGTCTGGCTGGTGGTCGTCGGGGCCTGGATGCAGACCCCTTACAACATCTGGAACTAGGCGGACCACTCATGAACCCGCACGCTCATATTTATTCGCTGCCTCCTGAGGGGGCACGGCCTCCTTTGAGGCGGTTTGGCAGGAGGACATCATGTCTGCAGTAGCGTCCGTCAAGGATTTTGTTTCAAGCTTCATGTTGACCGAGCTGTTCAAGGGCATGGCCCTGACCGGCAAGTACATGTTCAAGCGCAAGATCACTATCCAGTTCCCCGAAGAGAAAACCCCGCTAAGCCCGCGTTTTCGCGGTTTGCACGCCCTGCGCCGCTATGAAAACGGCGAAGAACGCTGCATTGCCTGCAAGCTCTGCGAGGCCGTATGTCCGGCGATGGCCATCACCATTGAATCCGACGTACGCGAAGACGGCAGCCGCCGCACTTCGCGCTATGACATCGACCTGACCAAGTGCATTTTTTGCGGCTTCTGCGAAGAGAGCTGCCCGGTTGATTCGATTGTCGAGACCCATATTTTTGAATACCACGGTGAAAAGCGCGGT
>NZ_JAUXNA010000040.1 GCF_030682935.1 Polaromonas sp. | reverse complement strand
CATGGCGGCGCCGGCGAGCGCGCCGGAGAGGATTTCGATGAACAACGCAAAGCCCGAACCCTTGGCGCCGGCGAAAGGCAGCACCACCCCATTCCAGGCGTCGTCGGCATTGGTGGTGGGCTTGCCCTGGGCGTCGAGGGCCCATCCCAGCGGGATCGGGTCGCCTTTGCGCTGGGCAACGAGGATCTTTCCCTTGGCAACGACCGACGAAGACATGTCCAGCGCGAAGGTGCCGTAACGTCCCGCAGGCACCGCAACAGCGAACGGGTTGGTGCCCAGCGTCGGTTCCATCGCGCCCCAGGCCGCCATGCCAATCGGCGAGTTGCAGCCGGAGATGCCGATGCAGTCGTGCGCGAGGGCCATGCGCGTGTAGTGACCGGCCACGCCGTAGTGATTGCTCTGGCGCGCCAGCATGACACCGCAGCCGAACTCGCGCGCGCGGGCGATGGCCTCTTGCATGGCATGGGTTCCGACAACCGCGCCGGGTCCGTTGTCGCCCAGCACCGTGCCGGTGGCTCGCGCGCCCTGCACGGTCATGGCCGGCTGGGCATTGACCACGCTACGACGCAACCGCTCCACGTAGATTGGCAGCCGGCTGACACCATGCGACTCCACGCCCCAGAGGTCGGCGTTGACCAGGCAATCAGTGACCTGGCCGGCGTGTTCCCCAGACAGGCCCGTGGCGATCAGCGTGTCGCGGCAGAAATGTGAAAGCGCATTGACCGCGACGACTGTCATGCCTTGCCCTCGTCCATGCCGGACATCTGCTGCACCAGCGCGCCGACAGCGCTCCAGTCCAGGCCAGCCATGCCGCTCTCGACCATTTTGGTGAACAGCGGTTCGGCAGTGCTGGTGACGGGCGCGAACACGCCGCTCTCGTTTTCCAGGTCCAGCGCCAGCCGCAGATCCTTGAGCAACAGATCAGCACGGAAGCCAGGCGCGAAAGATCGCCGGATCAGGCGCAGCGTATGGTTCTCGATCACCGCGCTTTTGGCGCTGCCGCCCAGGAGGGCGGCGCGCACCAGCATCGGGTCGGTGCCGGTTTTCAGGCACAGCGCCACCATCTCTGCCGCGCCCAGCATGGATGCGATCACACAGATCTGGTTGCAGGCCTTGCAGATCTGGCCCGCGCCGGACTCGCCGATGCGGTTGATGGTTTTGGCAAAGCCCTGGAACACGGGCATGCACTGCTCGAACACCGCCAGCGGCCCGCCGACCATGCAGGTCAGCGTGCCATCGGTGGCGCCCTTCTGGCCGCCGCTGACAGGTGCATCCAGGAGCGTGACGCCTTGCATGGCAAGTTTTTCGCTCATGGCCTGCGTGCCTTTGGCCGAGATGGTGCTGGTGTCGATCACCACGGCGCCCCGGGCCAGCGTGGTCGCCAAACCATCTTGGCCGAAGATCACCTCCTCCACGTCCTGCGTGTTGGACACACTGAGCACGACGACATCACTGCGCGCACCCACCTGCGCAATCGTCGGTGCCAGGTGAGCGCCACGCTCGACGAAAGGCGCAGCCTTACCTGGCTGGCGCGCGTACACGGTCATGGGAAAACCGTTTTTCATCAGGTTGGACGCGATGCCTGCGCCCATGACACCCAGACCCACAAATCCGATGCGCGTCATGCCTTGACTCCCGCGGGTTGCAGCTTGTTGAGGAACGCCGCGCGCTGCTTGCCGCCCGCCATCATGAAAGCCACATCGGCGCCGCCCAGCATGAAGCGCACGCCTGCCACGATGTACTCGGCCATGAGCGCCTCTTCATAAATGCCGCCCATGCCGGCGAACTTGCCGTGCCGGCGGCAGGCGTCGATCGTGCTCGCATACGCGGCGCGCATGCGCGCATGCCCGAACTCGCCGGGGATGCCCAGGTTGGCGGCCAGGTCGTTGCTGCCGACCAGCAGGACATCGACACCTTCCACTGCGGCGATGGCGTCGGCATTGGCAATCGCCTGCGCGGTCTCCAGCATGACAACGACCAGGGTGTTCTCGTTGAGCAACTCGATGGCCTGGGCGATGGGCAGCGCCTGGAAGCGCAGCTGCGGGAGGGCCCCTGTCAATGAGCGGTCGCCCAGCGGCGGGTACAGGCAGCTGCGCACCACGGCGCGCGCCTGCTCGGCTGTGTCGATATGCGGCACGACGATGCCCTGTGCGCCGGCGTCCAGCATGCGCGACGCATGGTGATGCTCGTGGCCTGGGACGCGGGCGATCGGCGTGATGCCGGTGACCAGGGCCGCCACGCACATGTCGGCGGCAGTGCCGGGATCGATCATGTTGTGCTCAAGGTCGATGAACAGCCACTGGAAACCGCAGGCATGGCCAATGCCGGCCGCGTCCGCTGTGCGCATGCGGCTGACGTTGAAACTGGCGGCCAGGCCGCCAGCCTGGAGGATTTCCTTGGTCCGGTTTGGCACCGGTACGACATTTCCAGCAGGGTCAAGCATTTTTGTCCAACATAAATTCGTTCAATGTTCATATTGTTGGACAATAAAATTAATAATGCCAGCATCTTTCGGGTAAACACCTATGATTGCCTTACACTTCGCCCCATGCTTGACACTGAAGAACTCGATCATCCACTCAGCCAGTCCGTGATCCAGCGCGTCAGCGCGCAGATCGAAGCCAAGGTGCTCAACCGCGAGCTGGAGCCGGGCAGCAAGCTCAACGAACAGGCCATGGCCCTGCAGCTGGGCGTCAGCCGCGGCGCCCTGCGCGAAGCCATCCGTTTCCTGGAACCGACGGGTCTGGTCGAGGTCATCCCCAATCGCGGCGCCTTTGTGCGGCGCATCAGTCTGGAGGACGTGCTCCACCTGTACGACCTGCGCGCCGGCATCTCGCGCACTGCGGGGCGGCTGTTGACCATCCGCGCTACGGGTCCCCAGCTGCAGGCGCTTTTCGAAATGCACGAGGGCATGAACGCCGCCTGCGAAGCGGACGACGTGGACAGCTACCATGACCTGAACCTGCGCTTTCACCAGGCGCTGTCCGAGTACACCGGCAACCCGCGCCTGCAGCGCCTGGACGCGGGCATCGCCAAGGAACTGGCCCTTTTCATGCGGCGCGGCGTGTTCACCAATGCCAGCGCGCGCCGGTCCTGCTTCGAGCACGGCGAGCTGCTGAGGGCGATCAAGGCCGGCGACAGCGAAGGCGCTGCGGCCGCATTCGAGGCTCACGTCCTGACCGGAAAGCAGCGCATGCTGGACTCGATCTCGTTTTCCAGGACGGACGGTTAAGCTCCATGGCTTGACCTCCTTTGACACACTCCCCCTGAACCCCGCCACGCTGGCCAATCTCCAGCGCCTGGGTTACCTTTCCATGACACCGATCCAGGCTGCCAGCCTGCCGGCCGCCCTGCTAGGCAAGGACCTCATCGCCCAGGCCAAGACCGGCAGCGGCAAAACCGCCGCTTTCGCGCTGACCCTGCTGTCCAACCTCAATGCGCGCCGCTTTGCGGTCCAGTCGCTGGTGCTGTGCCCCACACGCGAGCTGGCCGACCAGGTCACCACCGAAATCCGGCGCCTGGCGCGTGCCGAGGAAAACATCAAGGTCGTGACCTTGTGCGGCGGCGTCGCCTTGCGCGGGCAAATTGCCAGCCTGGAGCACGGTGCGCACATCGTGGTGGGCACGCCGGGCCGCATCATGGACCACCTGGGACGCGGCAACCTGAACCTGGAGGCCATGAACACGCTGGTGCTGGACGAGGCCGACCGCATGCTGGACATGGGCTTTTTTGACGACATTGCCACCGTCGCCAAGCAATGCCCGAAAGAGCGCCAGACCCTGCTGTTTTCGGCGACTTACCCCGAGGGCATCGCCAAGCTCAGCCAGCAGTTCATGAAGAGCCCGCAAACCATCACGGTGCAGGCCCAGCACGAGAAAAGCAAGATCCGCCAGCGCTGGTACGAGGTGCCTGAAAGCGACCATGACGAAGCGCGCCTGAACGCGGTCGGCCTGGTGCTCAAGCATTACCGCCCGGGCAGCACGCTGGCGTTTTGCAACACCAAGTCGCAGTGCCGGGCGCTGGTGCAGCAGCTCAAAAACCAGGGTTTCAGCGCGTTGGCGCTGTATGGCGAGCTGGAGCAGCGCGAGCGCGACCAGGTGCTGGTGCAGTTTTCCAACCGCAGCTGCTCGGTGCTGGTGGCGACCGACGTGGCGGCGCGCGGGCTGGATATTTCGCAGCTGGAAATGGTGATCAACGTGGATGTGACGCCGGACGCCGAAATCCACATTCACCGCATTGGCCGCACCGGCCGTGCCGACGAGGAGGGCTGGGCCATCAGCCTGGTGAGCATGGACGAGATGGGCTCGGTCGGCAAGATCGAGCAGCTGCAAAAAACCGTGTCCGAATGGCACAAGCTGGCCGAACTCACGCCTGCCAGCGACGAGCCACTGCTGCCGCCCATGGCCACGCTGCAAATTGTGGGAGGCCGCAAGGAAAAAATCCGCGCCGGCGACGTGCTGGGCGCGCTGACCGGGGAGGCCGGTTTCACGCGTGAGCAGGTCGGCAAGATCAATGTCAACGAGTTTTCAACCTACGTGGCCGTGGACCGCACCATTGCCGCCGATGCGCTGCACAAGCTGGCGATGGGCAAGGTCAAGGGGAAAAGTGTCAGGGTGCGGCTGCTGGACGATGCGTCTTGAAGACGTCGCCAATCTGATATTTCTTTATAGTCAAATCAGACTTTCGTCCATGCAAACAGGGCGCAATAAGCTATTGAAATAATAGCGAATCTTGTTGCCTTATTGCAGGCTGTCAGCCGATGTCTCAGGGTTGCGTGGGCACAACCTTGGCAGCAGCAGCCTGCCGGCGCCGCTCCAGCCACGCCTGCAGCTCGCCGACCACGCCCTTGCGGAAGGCCAGCACGCACAGCACAAAAATCACGCCGATGATCACGGTCACCCAGGAGCCGACCTTGTCGGCCAGCAGGTTTTGTAGCGAGTTCACGATGCCTGCGCCGAACACCGGCCCGAAGAAGGTGCCGACGCCGCCCAGCAGCGTCATCAAGATCACCTCGCCCGACATCGACCAGTGCACGTCGGACAGCGTGGCAAAGCCCATCACCAGTGTTTTGAGTGAGCCGGCCAGGCCGGCCAGCGCGGCCGACAGCACAAAGGCCAGCAGCTTGTAGCGGTCCACCTGGTAGCCCAGCGAAATGGCGCGCGGCTCGTTTTCACGAATCATCTTGAGCACCTGGCCGAAAGGCGAATGCACGATGCGTGAAATGACCAGAAAACACGCCACAAACACGGCGAGCACCAGGTAATACATGGCGGTGTCCGACTCCAGCGACAGCAGGCCGAACAGCGCGCCGCGCGGCACGCCTTGCAGGCCGTCCTCGCCGCCGGTGAACGGCGCCTGCAGGCAGACGAAATAAACGATCTGCGCCAGGGCCATCGTGATCATCGCGAAATAAATGCCCTGGCGCCGGATCGCGACCGCGCCGATCACCAGGCCGATCAGGCCCGAGGCAACAACACCGGCTGCAATGCCCAGCTCGGGCGTCCAGCCCTGTGACTTGATGAGCCAGCCGGTGACGTAAGCAGCCGAGCCGAAAAACGCCGCATGGCCGAAAGACAGCAGGCCGGTAAAGCCCAGCAGCAGGTTGAAGGCACAGGCAAAAATGGCGAAGCACAGCAGCTTCATCACAAACACCGGGTAGAGCCCGAGCATGGGTGCCAGCAGCGCCAGGATCAGCAGCGCAATGTAAGTAACGCGAATCAGTTTGGCGGCTTGGGTCATCAGGGTGTTGTCAGTGAGGGGGTTGATGGCGTTGCTCATGGTTCAGGCCTCCTTGCCAAAAAGGCCCGCCGGACGAATCATCAGCACAATGACCATGATGACAAACACCACAATGCTGGACGCTTCCGGGTAGAACACCCGCGTCAGCCCTTCGACAATGCCGAGGCCGAGACCGGTCAGGATGGAGCCCAGAATCGAGCCCATGCCGCCGATCACCACCACCGCAAATACCACGATGATCAGGTTCGAGCCCATCAGCGGATTGACCTGGATGATGGGCGCGGCCAGCACACCGGCCAGCCCGGCCAGGGCGGCGCCGGCGCCGTAGGTCAGCATCACCATCAAAGGCACGTTGATGCCGAAGGCCTGCACCAGCGCGGCGTTTTCGGTGCCGGCGCGCAGGTAGGCGCCGAGCCGGGTGCGCTCGATCAGGTACCAGGTGCCCAGGCACACCACCAGCGACACTAGCACCACCCAGGCGCGGTAGTTCGGCAGGATCATGAAACCCAGGTTGGTGGCGCCGGACAGCAGTTCGGGCACGTCATAGGACTGGCCCGACACGCCATACATCTCGCGGAAAATGCCTTCAAGAATCAGCGACAGGCCGAAGGTCAGCAGCAGTCCGTACAGCGGGTCGAGCTTGTACAGATGTTTCAGGAAAAGCCGCTCGATCACGACGCCGAGCGCACCCACCGTCAGCGGTGCCAGCACCAGCGCAAACCAGTAATTGATGCCCAGCTTGTCGAGCATGATCCAGGCGGCAAACGCGCCCAGCATATAAAGTGCGCCGTGCGCAAAATTGACAATGCCCAGCAGGCCGAAGATGACCGCCAGCCCGAGGCTGAGCATGGCGTAAAACGCGCCATTGACCAGGCCCAGCAGCAGCTGGCCCAGAAACGCTTGATGGGGAATACCGAAAATTTCCATGGAGACCCGTCAGTTCATGCCTTGAGATGCGAAAAAACGGCCGGCCGCATAGGCGGCCAGCCGATCTGGGCGTCAGATTATTTCTTGAGCAGCGAGCATTTGGACTCGGCCACCGTGGTGAAAGCCTGCTCGCCGGGGACCTTGGCAATGGTCTTGTAGTAGTCCCATGGCGTGGTCGATTCCTTGACCGACTTGACCTGGAACAGGTACATGTCGTGGATCATGCGGCCGTCGGCGCGGATCTGGCCCTTGTTGTAGAAGTCGTCGATTTTCATGCCCTTCAGGGTGGACATCACCTTGTCGCCGTCCGTCGTTCCGGCAGTCTTCACCGCGTTCAGGTAGGCCGTGGTGGCCGAGTAGTCGGCGGCATGCAGGCTGGAAGGCATGCGCTTGTACTTGTCGAAGAAGCGCTTGGAGAACTTGCGCGAGGCGTCGTCCTGGTTCCAGTACCAGCTGTCGGCCAGCTGCAGGCCTTCGGTGTTGGCCAGGCCCAGGCTGTGCACGTCGTTGATGAACACCAGCAGGCCGGCGATCTTCATGGTTTTGTTGATGCCGAACTCCTTGGCCGCCTTCATCGCGTTGGTGAAGTCGCCGCCGGCGTTGGCCAGGCCCAGGATCTGCGCCTTGGACGACTGCGCCTGCAGCAGGAAGGAAGAGAAGTCCGAGGCGTTCAGCGGATGGCGAACCGCACCGACCACCTTGCCGCCGTTGGCCTTGACCACCGTGGAAGCGTCGCCCTCGAGCGAGTAGCCGAAGGCGTAGTCGGCCGTCAGGAAGTACCAGTCCTTGTTGCCCGCCTTGACCAGCGCGTTGCCCGCCACCTTGGCCAGTGACACGGTGTCGTAGGCGTAGTGCACCGTGTAGGGGTTGCAGTCTTCATTGGTCAGGCGGGCCGAGCCGGCGCCGATGACCAGGAACGGACGCTTCTTCTCGGCCGCGACCTTGGACATGGCGATCGCCGTGCCCGAGCTGGTGCCGCCGACCAGCATGGCCAGGTTGTCCTTGTCCATCCACTCGCGGGCCTTGGAGCTGGCCACGTCGGCCTTGTTCTGGTGGTCGGCGGTCAGCACCTCGATCGGGCGGTTCAACACCTTGCCGCCGAAGTCCTGCACCGCCCACCTGATCATTTCGGCGCCGGCCGGTCCGTCGATGTCTGCGTACAGTCCGGCCATGTCGGTGATGAAGCCGATCTTGACCGGGCCGGTGCTGGTTTGCGCGGATGCCGCGGCGGAAAATCCAATGGCCAATGCGGCGACGAGGGTCTTGAGTTTCATGGTGTCTCCTGGTTAGGTGTCGAAAAGAGGGTTGAAAATCTGGAGTATCTTGATTTGTCGGGTGCCGGCGCTGAGTCAAACGCCCAGGTATTCCTGCAGCATGCCCATGTTCTGGGTCAGCTCGTTTTGCGCAAACTGTTTCACGATGGTGCCGTGCTCCATCACGTAAAAACGGTCGGCCAGCGGCGCGGCAAAGCGGAAGTTCTGCTCCACCAGCACAATGGTGTA
>NZ_JAUXNA010000039.1 GCF_030682935.1 Polaromonas sp. | reverse complement strand
AGCAGCACGTTGAAGATGTCAGGGTGCGCTTTTTCGATTTCGTCGAGCAGCAGCACGCAATGCGGCTTTTTGGTCACCGCCTCGGTCAGCAGCCCACCCTGGTCAAAGCCCACATAGCCCGGAGGCGCACCAATCAGGCGGCTCACGGCATGGCGCTCCATGTACTCCGACATGTCAAAGCGGATCAACTCGATGCCCATGATGTAGGCCAATTGCTTGGCGGCTTCCGTCTTGCCCACGCCCGTGGGGCCCGAAAACAGGAAGGAGCCAATGGGCTTGTCGTCCTTGCCCAGGCCCGAGCGCGCCATCTTGACGGAGGACGCCAGCACGTCGAGTGCCTTGTCCTGGCCGAACACCACGCTTTTCAGGTCGCGCTCCAGCGTCTTGAGCTTGCCGCGGTCGTCATTGGAGACATTGGCGGCAGGAATCCGGGCGATTTTGGCCACGATTTCTTCCACCTCGGTCTTGGTGATGGTTTTCTTGCGCTTGTTGGCCGGCAAGATGCGCTGGGCGGCGCCCGCCTCGTCAATCACGTCGATGGCCTTGTCGGGCAAGTGGCGGTCGTTGATGTATTTGGCGCTGAGTTCGGCCGCCGCCTGCAGGGCAGCCAGCGCATACTTGACGCCATGGTGCTCTTCAAAGCGCGACTTCAGGCCCTTGAGGATATCGACCGTTTCCTGCACCGAAGGCTCGACCACATCGACCTTCTGGAAGCGCCGTGACAGCGCCGCGTCTTTTTCGAAGATGCCGCGGTATTCGGTAAAAGTGGTGGCGCCAATGCACTTGAGCTGACCCGAACTGAGGGCTGGCTTGAGCAGGTTGGACGCATCCAGCGTGCCGCCAGAAGCTGCACCGGCACCGATCAGGGTGTGGATTTCGTCAATGAACAAGATGCCGTTGGGCTTGTCTTTCAGGGACTTCAGCACGCCTTTGAGACGTTGTTCAAAGTCACCGCGGTATTTGGTGCCGGCCAGCAAGGCGCCCATGTCGAGCGAATAGACCTGCGCCTCGGCCAGGATTTCGGGCACGTCTTTTTGGGTGATGCGCCAGGCCAGGCCCTCGGCAATCGCGGTTTTACCCACGCCGGCTTCACCCACCAGCAGCGGGTTGTTTTTGCGGCGGCGGCAAAGAATCTGGATCACGCGCTCGACCTCGTAGTGGCGACCGATCAGCGGATCGATCTTGCCGTCTTTGGCGAGCTGGTTGAGGTTGACCGTGAACTGCTCAAGCGGTGAGGCTTTTTCGTTCTTTTCGGTGCCTTCCTCGCTCTCGGCTGCGGGTTCACCGGCCTTGCTGGGCTCGGTCGGGTCGCTTTTCTTGATGCCGTGCGCAATGAAATTCACCACGTCCAGGCGGGTCACGCCCTGTTGGTGCAGGTAGTACACGGCATGCGAGTCCTTCTCGCCAAAAATGGCGACCAGCACATTGGCGCCAGTCACTTCTTTTTTGCCATTTCCGGTGGACTGCACATGCATGATGGCGCGCTGAATCACCCGCTGGAATCCCAGCGTGGGTTGCGTGTCGACGTCATCGCTGCCAGCGACCTGGGGCGTGTTGTCCTTGATGAAATTGGCAAGCGACTTGCGCAGATCATCCACATTGGCCGAGCAGGCGCGCAACACTTCGGCCGCACTGGGGTTGTCCAGCAAGGCCAGCAGCAAATGCTCAACGGTGATGAATTCGTGCCGTTGCTGGCGAGCCTCGACAAAGGCCATGTGCAAGCTGACTTCTAATTCCTGGGCAATCATTGATCTTCCTTTCGGCTTGCGTGAATTGTTACTGTACTGACTTCAACAGAATATTGGCGGAATTTCTCATAATTCAATGGGCTCGCTGACACATTGCAGAGGATGACCATTTTTTCGGGCTGCTTCCGTGACCTGGTCGACTTTGGTAGCCGCCACGTCTTTGGAGAAAACACCGCAAATGCCTTTTCCATCCAGGTGAATCTTTAGCATGATCTGCGTAGCGGTGTCCCTGTCCTTGTTGAAAAACTCCTGAATGACCACCACGACGAACTCCATCGGGGTGTAGTCATCATTCAAAAGCGCCACCTGGTACATCTGCGGCGGCTTCGTTTTCTGCGGACGACGCTCCAAAACGACCGAATCCCCACCGTTGACGTCGTTGGGCTTGACAGCGGGAGCCGGAGGGAGCGCCGGAGATTTTGGAGATTTGGTTGCCATGGAATTCATTCTAGCCATCCCTGCGCTTCTGTAGGCCTGGAATGGGAATTGGTGACGGTAGCGCGGCCTTCAAGGGAACATTTCAGACCCTTCCCCGCGTCCATAAAAAAAACCGCCTCGGGATTGCTCCCGGGCGGCTTGCAGGGCAGCTAAGCCAGATTTACATGTGGTCGATCATGACCTGGCCGAAGCCAGAGCAGCTGACCTGGGTTGCGCCTTCCATGAGTCGGGCAAAGTCGTAGGTGACTTTCTTGGACTCAATCGACTTTTCCATCGAGCTGATGATCAGGTCAGCCGCCTCGGACCAGCCCATGTGGCGCAGCATCATTTCAGCAGACAGAATAAGCGAACCAGGGTTCACGTAATCCTTGCCGGCATATTTGGGCGCTGTGCCGTGTGTGGCTTCAAACATGGCGATGGTGTCGCTCAGGTTGGCGCCAGGAGCAATGCCGATGCCGCCCACCTGGGCTGCAAGTGCGTCAGAGACGTAGTCGCCATTGAGGTTCAGCGTGGCAATCACGCTGTATTCGGCCGGACGCAACAAAATCTGCTGCAGGAAAGCGTCCGCAATCACGTCTTTGACGATGATGTCATTGCCCGTTTTCGGGTTTTTGAACTTGCACCATGGGCCACCGTCGATCAGTTCAGCGCCAAATTCGTTTTGCGCCAGTCCGTAGGCCCAATCGCGAAAGCCACCTTCGGTGAACTTCATGATGTTGCCCTTGTGCACGATGGTCACGCTGGGCTTGTCATTGTCAATCGCATACTGCAGGGCCTTGCGCATCAGGCGCTCGGTGCCTTCGCTGGACACAGGCTTGATGCCGATGCCGGAGGTGTTGGGAAAGCGGATTTTCGTGACTGCCAGTTCGTCCTGCAGGAACTTGATGAGTTTCTTGGCCTTGTCACTGCCTGCTTCGAACTCGATGCCGGCATAGATGTCTTCCGAATTCTCGCGGAAAATCACCATATTGGTCTTCTGGGGCTCTTTCACGGGAGAAGGAACGCCTGCAAAATACTGAATGGGTCGCAGGCAGACGTACAGGTCAAGTTCCTGACGCAGTGCGACGTTCAAGCTACGGATACCACCGCCCACAGGCGTGGTCAGCGGGCCTTTGATGGAAACCACGTAGTCGCGCACAGCATGCATGGTTTCTTCGGGCAACCAGACATCAGGGCCATATATTTTGGTGGATTTTTCGCCAGCAAACACTTCCATCCAGTGGATTTTCTTCTTGCCACTGTAGGCTTTGGCAACAACAGCATCGACCACTTTAATCATGACGGGCGTGATGTCTACGCCTGTGCCATCGCCTTCAATAAACGGAATGATCGGCTCGTCCGGAACATTCAGTGAATTGTCGGCATTGACGGTGATTTTTTGGCCTTGGGC
>NZ_JAUXNA010000032.1 GCF_030682935.1 Polaromonas sp. | reverse complement strand
GGGCTGGCCGGCGTGCGCCTGGGCTACATGATGGGGCCCCAAGCCCTGATCGCCGAGATTGACAAGGTGCGGCCACCGTACAACATCAGTGTGCTCAATTACGAGTGCGCGCTGTTTGCGCTGGAGCACCGGGACGTGTTCGCAGGCCAGGCGCAAGAGCTGGTCGCGCAGCGCGGTGTGCTGTTGGATGCGCTCAGTGCCCTGAAGGGCGTCAAGGCCTGGAAAAGCGACGCCAACATGATTCTGATCCGCGTGCCGGATGCGGCCAAAACCTTCGAAGGCATGCGCTTGCGCAAGGTGCTGGTTAAAAACGTTTCTAAAATGCACCCATTGCTGGCCAATTGTTTGCGCGTCACGGTGGGCACCGCCGAAGAAAACGCGCAAATGCTGGCGGCGCTTGAAGAATCCCTATGACCCTCCAGACTCCTGCCCCTATCACCGCACCCCGCACCGCCGAAGTCTCGCGCAACACCGCCGAGACCAAGATCACCGTCAAGCTCAACCTCGACGGCACCGGCCAGGCCAGGCTCTCCACAGGCATTGGTTTTTTTGACCACATGCTGGACCAGATCGCCCGCCACGGCCTGATTGACCTGGACATTCACGCCGAGGGCGACCTGCACATTGACGGCCACCACACGGTGGAAGACGTCGGCATCACCCTGGGCCAGGCGGTGGCGCAGGCCGTCGGCGACAAAAAAGGCCTGCGCCGTTACGGCCACGCCTATGTGCCGCTCGATGAAGCGCTGTCGCGCGTGGTGGTCGATTTCTCGGGCCGGCCCGGCTTGGCCATGAACGTCCCCTTCAAATCCAGCATGATGGGCACCTTTGACAGCCAGCTCGCCTACGAATTTTTTCAGGGCTTTGTGAACCATGCGTTTGTCACGCTGCACATTGACAACCTCAAGGGCGAAAATGCGCACCACCAGGCCGAAACCGTGTTCAAGGCCTTTGCCCGCGCCTTGCGCATGGCGCTGGAAATCGATCCGCGTTCTGTCGGCGTGATCCCGTCGACCAAAGGCTCGTTGTAAGCGGCCGGCAGTTCCTTGGCGTTTTTAAGCATGTTTTGGGGTTCCAGCCTAAGCAGGTCGGGTGCTTGTAGCTATTAATTTTATAGCATTGATTTTTTCTTACTTTTCTTTTTTGAATGTCCAATTTGAAAACAGTCGCGGTGCTTGACTACGGTTCGGGCAATCTTCGCTCGGTCTCGCAAGCGGTTCAGCATGTGGCGCAGGGCAGCGGCTACGAGGTCGTGGTTACGTCGCGCGCGCAGGACGTGTTTGACGCCGAGCGCGTGGTGTTGCCGGGCCAGGGTGCCATGCACGACTGCATGCGCGCGCTCGCCGAATCGGGCCTGCAGGAAGCGGTGCTGCACGCGGCCGCCCACAAACCGCTGTTTGGCGTGTGCGTCGGCATGCAGATGCTGCTCGACAACAGCCACGAGGGGCTGGACGGCGCCGCAACGCCCGGCCTGGGCCTGATTCATGGCGAAGTCGTCAAATTCGACCTGGCCGGCAAACTCCAGCCCGATGGCAGCCGCTACAAGGTGCCGCAAATGGGCTGGAACCAGGTCTACCAGACCCGCCCGGTGCATCCGGTGTGGGCGGGCGTGCCTGACGGCGCGTATTTTTACTTCGTGCACAGCTTTTACGCCAAGCCGTCGGATGCGCGCCACATTGCCGGCGAGGCCGACTACGGCGGGCGCTTTGCCGCCGCGATTGCACGCGATAATATTTTTGCGACGCAGTTTCACCCCGAAAAAAGTGCCGACCACGGGCTGGCGCTGTACCGCAATTTCCTGCACTGGAAGCCCTGAAATCCCACCCGCCGTCGATGGCGCCCGGCGTACCGGGTTCATCGCCTTGTTTCAACCCACTTTCCGTTTTCTTCTTACCCCAACATGCTACTCATCCCCGCGATTGACTTGAAAGACGGTCACTGCGTTCGCCTGAAACAGGGCGACATGGATCAATCCACCATCTTCAGCGAAGACCCGGCCGCCATGGCGCGCAGCTGGGTTGACAAGGGCGCGCGCCGCCTGCACCTGGTGGACCTGAACGGCGCGTTTGCGGGCAAGCCCAAAAACGAGGCCGCCATCAGGCGCATCCTGGCCGAAGTGGGCGACGAAATCGACGTGCAGCTGGGCGGCGGCATCCGCGATCTGGACACGATCGAGCGCTACCTGGACGCCGGCCTGCGCTACGTCATCATCGGCACCGCTGCGGTGAAGAACCCGGGTTTTCTGCAGGACGCCTGCACCGCCTTTGGCGGCCACATCATCGTCGGGCTCGATGCCAAAGACGGCAAGGTCGCGACCGACGGCTGGAGCAAGCTCACGGGCCACGAAGTGGTCGATCTGGGCAAGAAATTCCAGGACTACGGCGTCGAGTCCATCATCTACACCGACATTGGCCGCGACGGCATGCTCAGCGGCATCAACATTGAAGCCACCGTCAGGCTGGCGCAGGCGCTGACGATTCCCGTCATCGCCTCGGGCGGCCTGTCCAACATGGCCGATATCGACGCGCTGTGCTCCGTGGAAGACGAGGGCGTTCAGGGTGTGATTTGCGGCCGCTCGATTTACAGCGGCGACCTCGACTTTGAAGCGGCCCAAGAGCGCGCTGACGAGTTGAACGGATGAGCGCGGTGGTGATGCACGGCAGGCTTGGTCACAGGGGGCCTCTCCATGCCAGCCAGGGCCGCAGGCGCAGCGGCCCCCCCCGGGGGGGCAGGAAGCCACACGCAGTGGGCGACCGTGGGGGCATATGTTAGCTAAACGCATCATTCCCTGCCTCGACGTGACCGGCGGCCGGGTTGTCAAAGGCGTCAATTTCACCGAGCTGCGCGATGCCGGCGACCCGGTTGAAATTGCCGCGCGCTACAACGAGCAGGGTGCGGACGAACTGACGTTTCTGGACATCACCGCCACCAGCGACGTGCGTGATTTGATCCTGCACATCCTTGAAGCCGTGGACTCACAGGTGTTCATTCCCCTGACGGTCGGCGGCGGGGTGCGCACGGTCGAGGACGTGCGCCGCCTGCTCAATGCCGGCGCTGACAAAACCAGCTTCAACTCGGCGGCCATCGCCAACCCGCAGGTGATTGAAGATGCTTCCAGTAAATACGGCGCCCAGTGCATCGTCGTGGCGATTGACGCCAAGCGCCGCAGCGAAGAAGACGCCCAAACGCGCGGCCCCGGCTGGGATGTCTACAGCCACGGCGGCCGCAAGAACACCGGCCTCGATGCCGTGGCCTGGGCCACCGAGATGGCGCGGCGCGGCGCGGGCGAGATACTGCTGACCAGCATGGACCGCGACGGCACCAAGTCGGGCTTTGATCTGGCGCTGACCCGCGCCGTCAGCGACGCGGTCAGCGTGCCGGTGATCGCCTCGGGCGGCGTCGGCAACCTGGCGCATCTGGCCGACGGCATTCAGATCGGCGGCGCCGACGCGGTGCTGGCGGCCAGCATCTTTCACTATGGCGAGTACACCGTGCAGCAGGCCAAGCAATACATGGCCGGGCGCGGCATTCCGGTCCGCCTCTAAAGTTCAAGCCATTTAGGCCTGCAGCCCGATACAGTCGGGTGATGGCAGCTATTTATTTGATAGTAATTCAAGGGCCGGCGCGGCGTGCTGCAAGGCGGCTGCCCGCCACAATCAGGGACAATGCAGAGCATGAATTGGATCGATGAAGTCCGCTGGGACGACAAGGGCCTGGTCCCGGTGATTGCGCAGGAAGCCGCCAGCGGCGATGTGCTGATGTTTGCCTGGATGAACCGCGAGGCGCTGCAAAAAACCGCCGAGCTGGGCCAGGCCGTGTATTTCAGCCGCTCGCGCGGGCGCTTGTGGCACAAGGGTGAAGAATCGGGTCACCTCCAGACCGTGCACGAAATCAGGCTCGACTGTGACAACGATGTGGTGCTGCTCAAGGTCACGCAACTTGGTCACGAGCCTGGCATTGCCTGCCACACTGGCCGCCACAGCTGCTTTTTCAGCCTCTACAAAGACGGACAATGGGTCGTCACCGAGCCGGTCTTGAAAGACCCTGCCAGCATCTACAAATAATCTGCACTGAAGCAAACATGTCCTCTAACGATACCCTCCAGCGCCTGGCGCAGATCATTGAAGGCCGCAAACCGGCCCAGGGCGGCGACCCCGACAAAAGCTATGTGGCGCGCCTGCTGCACAAGGGCCCGGATGCCTTCCTGAAGAAAATCGGCGAAGAAGCGACCGAGACCGTGATGGCGGCCAAGGACCTCGACTACGGCGGCGCAACGGCCGAGCTCAAAGCCAAGCTGGTCGGCGAGGTGGCTGATCTGTGGTTTCACAGCCTGATTGCACTGGTCCACTACGGCTTGAGCCCCGCCGACGTCATGGTCGAGCTGGAGCGCCGCGAAGGCACCAGCGGGATTGAAGAAAAGGCGCTGCGCAAGGCGCTACACCGTGAAGTGCAGGAAAAGACCTGAGTCATGAACAACGATTTGATCGCCATGGATGGCAGGAACCCCAACGACCGCACCGTGATGCACGTGCTGTACGGCCTGCACACCCTGGCCTGGTTCAGCGGCGGCGTGTTTGCGGTGATTGCGCTGATCGTCAACTACATCCGGCGTGCCGACGAGTCCGACCCGCTGTACCTCGAACACCACGGCTACATGATCCGCACTTTCTGGTGGACGCTGCTGTGGCTGCTGCTGCTGTCGCCGCTGTGGCTGCTGCTGGTGCTGCCGGGCGCAATCGCCTACGGCATCGTCTGGCTTTGGTATCTGTACCGCTGCGTTCGGGGCTGGATGCGCTTTAACAGCCAACGCTTGCCCTGAGCCTTAGGGCGTCCTCCTGAAACCAGAACGATACTGAACGAGCGCATGAACCATTCCGATAACTGCATTTTCTGCAAAATCGCCGCGGGCACCATTCCCAGCCGCAAGGTCTACGAGGACGACGAGCTGTTCGCGTTTCACGACCTCCATCCCTGGGCACCGGTGCATTTCTTGATGATTCCCAAGGCGCATATCCCGTCGATGGCGCAGGTGGGATCCGAACATGCGGCGCTGCTGGGGCGCATGATGGTGCTGGCCCCCCGACTGGCGCTGGAGCAGGGGTGCAATCCCTATCCGGAAGGCGGTTTTCGCATCGTGACCAATACCGGTGCCGAAGGCGGGCAGGAAGTGCATCACCTGCATTTCCATGTCATCGGCGGCCCCAGGCCGTGGCTGAAGGGCTGACGGGGGTTTTTGAGCCGTTGAGGGAACCTCTGGGGCCGACAAGGTACTAATATTTACCTGAAGATCGAGGGGTGTGGCGGGTCTGATCGGCATTTGACATGCCAGGCCCTTAGAATCACCTTAATTTCGTGCGAATTCGCAAACCTGCAATTAAAGATTAGGAGCAAAACATGGGTGGACTTTCCATTTGGCACTGGTTGATCGTGCTGTTGATCGTGGTGATGGTGTTTGGCACCAAAAAACTCAAAAACATGGGCGGCGACCTGGGCGGCGCTGTCAAGGGCTTCAAGGACGGCATGAAAGAAGGCGGACAGTCTGCGTCTGACGATCCGCCTGCCGCGCCGGCCAGTCAGGTCACCAATGCCCAGGCTGCCGACAAAGCGGACAAGACCACGATTGACGTTGAAGCCCGGCAAAAGTCCTGATCAGGGACGCCATGCCGCTTGTGCTGACACTTTGTCTGATTGATCTGCCGTGATCGACCTCGGCATTTCCAAAATTGCGCTGATCGGCGCCGTGGCGCTGATCGTGATCGGGCCTGAAAAGCTGCCGCGTCTGGCGCGTACCGTGGGTACCCTGCTGGGCAAGGCGCAACGCTATGTGGCCGACGTCAAGCAGGAAGTCAATCGCTCGATGGAGCTTGACGAACTCAAAAAGATGAAAGACAGCGTCGAGGGGGCGGCCCGCGACGTCGAGCAATCGATCCAGACCAACGCCAGTGATTTTGAGAAATCGTGGTCGGATGCCACGGGCATGGCCGGTGGTGGCGAGTTGCCTGGCATGGTGTCATTTCCCGAATACAAGCACCCGAAAAAGAAGTGGCGGCTCAAGCAGGGCGCTACGCCGCGCTGGTACAAGGCCCGTTCGGGTGTACGCACCAACGCGCAGTCCGGCGCTGCCCGTGTGGCACGCTTTCGCCCGCAGCCGGGCCGCCATGCCTGACTTTTATTCCTGATCTTCTTTTGTTTGCGTGCACGCCGGCGCAACCTATCCAGCGCGAGCCTCCCCCATGAGCGACCCCCACACCGACAAGCCCGACGAACTCGCAGGCAGCGAGCAACCTTTTGTGCAGCACCTGGTAGAGCTGCGCGACCGGATGATCAAGGCGGTGATTGCGATTGGCGTCGCAGCGGCTGTCCTCGCGCTGTTCCCCGGCCCGGGCGCGCTGTACGACCTGATGGCGGCGCCGCTGGTGGCTTCCCTGCCCAAGGGCGCCACACTGATCGCCACCAACGTCATTTCGCCGTTTGTGGTGCCGATCAAGATCATGTTCATGGCGGCCTTCATGATTGCGCTGCCGGTGGTGCTCTACCAGGTCTGGGCATTCATTGCCCCCGGTCTTTATTCGCACGAGAAAAAACTGGTCATGCCGCTGGTGGTTTCCAGTACTTTGCTGTTTTTTACCGGCGTGGCGTTTTGCTATTACTTCGTATTCGGCCAAGTGTTCAAGTTCATCCAGAGCTTTGCGCCCAAGTCAATCACCGCTGCGCCAGACATTGAGGAATACCTCAACTTTGTGCTGGGCATGTTCTTGGCCTTTGGCCTGGCGTTTGAGGTGCCGATTGCGGTGATCCTGCTGGTTCGCATGGGCATACTCACGGTGGCCCAGTTGCGCCAGTACCGCGGTTATTTCTGGGTGCTGGCTGCCGTGGTCACCGCGCTGGTCACACCGCCCGATGCGGGTTCGATGATCATGCTGCTTGGGGTGGTGGGCGGGCTGTACGAGGTCGGTATTTGGGCTGCTCTGCTGTTTGTCAGTCACACCAAAGCGCCCGAGACCGACAGCGACACAGAATCCGCCAAGCCCTGATCTCCCCTGGTTTGTCTGCGTCAGGCAAGCTGCGGTGGCGCCAGTCCCAAACCCGAAAACCCGACGGTCTGCCGGTCTGGGACGATACGTATTAAGTGGCTCTTCAGTCCAATGAATATGGGCGCTTGCAGCGATTAAACCAGCCTTGCCAGTCCATGGACTGGCAAGGCCTCAACTTCAGGTCTTAAAGCCCCGCGTCAGCGCTGTGCTCTGGGCCGCTGGCGCGTGCCGGGCGTCACTGCAAGCTCGCTCTGGCGGCCCTTGCGCAGCACGGTCAGCGGTGCGGGTGTGCCCGGTTTGAGGGCGGCCACAGCCGTTAGCAGCTGGCTCACATTGCGCACCGGTTTGCCATCGACCGCGGTGATGACGTCGCCGGGCCGGATGCCGGCCTGCGCGGCCGGTCCGTTTTGGAGCACGCCGGTGATGATGACCCCGCCTGTTTTTGCGGCAACCGGATCCAGGCCGAAGGTGGCGGCCAGTTCGGGATTCAGGTCTTGCGGCTCGACACCAATCCAGCCACGCGTGACTTGGCCATCTCTCACAATGCTGTCGAGCACCTGCTTGGCCGTTGACACCGGAATGGCAAACCCTATGCCCATGGAGCCGCCCGAGCGCGAGTAAATTGCGGTGTTGATGCCCATCAGGTTGCCGTTGACATCGACCAGCGCGCCACCCGAGTTGCCAGGGTTGATGGCCGCATCGGTCTGGATGAAATTCTCGAAGGTGTTGATTCCCAACTGGTTGCGCCCCAGCGCGCTCACGATGCCGCCGGTCACGGTCTGGCCCACGCCAAAGGGGTTGCCGATGGCCAGCACCGGGTCGCCGACCTGCAGCGCATCGGAGTCGCCCAGAACGATGACAGGCAGTTTGTCCAGATTGATCTTGAGAATGGCCAGGTCGGTGTCCGGGTCGGTGCCAATGACCTGGGCCTTGGCCTTGCGCGTGTCGTTGAGGATCACCTCAATCTCGTCGGCGCCTTCCACCACGTGGTTGTTGGTCAGGATGTAGCCCGAGGCGCTGATGATGACGCCGCTGCCCAGGCCGGCCTGCGGCTCACCAGAGCCCTGGTCGCCGAAGAAAAACTTGAACCACGGATCATCCGCATTCGGGTTTTTGGCCGCGGCTTTGCTGGTATTGATGCTGACCACTGCCGCCGAGGCTTGTTTGGCGGCCGAGGCGAAGCTGCCGATCGGGCTGGCGTCGCGCGGCACGCTGCTGCCAGGCGCTTCAACCACGGATACGCCGCCCAGTGAGACGCCTTTGTCCAGCCACTGCGGCTTGAGCGTTGCCACCACAAAATAAGCCGCCAGTAAAATGGTGACGGTCTGGGAAAACAGGAGCCAGGAGCGCTTCATGGATAAATGAGGAGTCAACAGGGTCAAAGGGAAGGCTTTGCTGGCCGCACCCGTCGGGGCTTGGCGCAGCACAGGCGTATTGTTCCATTGTCCCTCAAGCGCGGGCCAACCGGCTTGCATTTGATCATGAGCAGCCTCCCGGTGTGTGTATGCCGCAGCAGACGGCCCGAGGCTGAGACAATCAACGCATGAGCACCACCCGACAGGATTTGCTGCAAGCCTTTGATGCGCTGTTGCAGCCCGCGCGCTTCAAGGACTACGGCCCCAACGGCCTGCAGGTGGAGGGGCGTGCGCAGATTCAAAAAATCGTCTCGGGCGTCACGGCCAGCCGCGCGCTGATTGAGGCGGCCATTGAAGCGCGGGCCGATGCCCTGTTTGTGCACCACGGCCTGTTTTGGCGCGGCCAGGACGGCTGTGTCACCGGCTGGATGAAGCAGCGCCTGGCGCTGTTGCTGGCCCATGACATCAACCTGTTTGCATATCATCTGCCGCTCGATGCGCACCCTGAGTGGGGCAACAACGCACAACTGGGCCTGCAGCTCGGTCTGCACGCCAGCGCACGCTTCGGTGAGCAGGACCTGGGTTTTATGGGCGGGCGGGCAGACGGGGGCAGCTTTGCCAGCGCTGCGGCATTGGCAGATTACGTTAAAAATGTATTAAATCGGCCTGTGGTCCAGGTAGGACGGGCGCAATCAGCTATTAAAAATATAGCGTGGTGCAGCGGCGGGGCGCAAGGCTACTTTGAAGCGGCGATTGCCGCGGGCGCCGACGCCTTCATCACCGGCGAAATTTCCGAGCCGCAAGCGCACTACGCCCGCGAGATGGGCGTGGCCTTCATTGCCTGCGGCCATCATGCGTCGGAGCGCTATGGCGCGCCCGCTGTGGCGTCGCAGGTGGCGGCGCAGTTCGGACTGGACCACCAATTCATCGATATTGACAACCCCGCATGAACCAACCCATCCTCATCACCATGGGCGATGCCGCTGGCATCGGCCCGGAAATCATCGCCAAGGCGTTTCGCGATTCACCGGCTGACCTGGCCGGTTGCGTCGTGGTCGGTGATGTGGCCACGCTGCGCCGCGCTGCCGCGCTGACGGCGGCGGCAACGGGGACGCTGGCGCTGCCGGTGGCGCAACTCGATGGCTTGGCCGAAGCGCCCGGCGTGCCGCCGCACTGTATGGCGGTGCTGCAAAAATGTGAGCTGCTTGCGCCCGTGCCGTATGGGCTGGTGAGTGCTTTGGCTGGAAGAGCCGCAGCCGAGTCGATTGTCTGGGCGGCCCGCGCCGTGCTGGCTGGCGAGGCAGCCGCCATGGTCACAGCGCCGATTCACAAGGAAGCCCTGGCGGCAGCGGGCGGGTGGGCTGCAGGTTTTCCGGGTCACACCGAGCTGCTGCAGGCCGAAGCCGCCGCGTTTCTGGGCAAACCCGTGAGTCAGGTGCCGGTGCGCATGATGCTGGCCAATGACGAGCTGAAAACCGTGCTGGTAAGCATCCACCTGTCGCTGCGCAACGCGATTGAGGCCGTGACCTTTGACAACGTGTTGCAGACGCTGCGCATCACGCACCGGGCCGTTAGTGCCAGCCTGGGGCGGCCGCCGCGCATTGCGGTGGCGGGCCTGAACCCGCATGCCGGTGAGGGCGGGCTGTTTGGCACCGAAGAGCAGGCCATCATCGCGCCCGCCATTGCCGCCGCCCGGGCCGAAGGCCTGGATGTGCACGGCCCTTTTGCACCGGACACCGTATTCATGCGGGCGCGCAACACACCCGGCAAACCTGGCGAGTTCGACGTGGTGGTCGCGATGTACCATGACCAGGGCCTGATTCCGGTGAAATACCTCGGGGTGGAACAGGGCGTCAACGTCACGCTGGGCCTGCCGCTGGTGCGCACCAGTCCGGACCATGGCACGGCGTTTGACATCGCCGGCACCGGCCAGGCCGATGCATCGAGCCTGATCGCCGCCATTCGCATGGCGCGCCAACTGGCCGGCTGAAAACAAGAGAAAACGGGCTTTTTCGCAATAACTGTGGGCGCAAACCGCTACTTGACGGATGGCGGTTGCGCCAGTTTTCGTTGCGCCGTGCAAGCCTACTTTTTAAGGCTGTCCCGGATTTCGCGCAACAGCACGATGTCTTCGGCCGGAGCTGCAGGCGCTGCTTTTTCCTGGCGTTTGAGGCGATTGATCTGCTTGACCATCAGGAAAATGATGAACGCCAGGATGGCAAAGTTGACTGCGACCGTGATGAAGTTGCCATAGGCAAATACCGGAACGCCGGCTTTTTTCAGCGCATCCAGTGTCGTGGCGGTGCCCGGTGGCACGCTGCCCATCACCACGAACAAGTTGGAAAAATCCAGCTTGCCCACCACCGCGCCAATCACCGGCATGATCAGATCGCCGACTACAGAATCGACAATCTTGCCAAATGCCGCGCCGATGATCACGCCTACGGCCAGATCAATCACATTGCCTTTGATGGCAAATTCCTTGAATTCCTGCATCATTCCCATGAGGTTCTCCTGTTGTTGTCGGGCAGTAGCCGATCGCGTATTGCGGTTTTGGCAAGTAATTATCAAGGCTGAGCGTGTTTTTTGGAATTGGCGCGCCTGCTTTGCTGGAGGCGACGCATGGCCGCCTCAACTGCAGGCGCGTGTCAGGCTGGGGTAGCCCGAACCCGGCCTTGGGCCTTGAAAACCGGTTTCGCGCTCCGCTACAATCACGGGTTGACCCTACTATGCCTTTTTCAAGCCAGTTCTTGAAGGATTCTCATGACACAAGCAAGCGAAGCAAGCGTAAACGGTGTGCCGCACGGCGCCCCGCTGGATAAAAACAAAAGAAACTGGATTGTGGCCACGTGTGCCGTAGGCGGCGTTGGCGTTGCTGCTGTTGCCGTGCCTTTCGTCAGTACCTTTCAGCCCTCCGAAAAAGCCAAAGCGACCGGCGCAGCGGTGGAAGTCGATATTTCCGGCATCAAGCCCGGCGAGAAAATAACCGTCGAGTGGCGTGGCAAGCCGGTGTGGATTGTCAAGCGCACCCCGGAGCAATTGGCGACCCTGCCGAAAAATGACGCCTTGCTGGCTGACCCGAAGTCAGAGCGCAAGCTGCCCGACTGGACGCCTGCCTACGCCCTCAACGAAACCCGCTCCATCAAGCCCGAAACGCTGGTGGTGGTGGGGATCTGCCCGCATCTGGGCTGCTCGCCTTCCGAGAAGTTCCAGTCCGGTGCCCAGCCTTCGCTGCCAGACGACTGGACAGGCGGCTTCCTTTGCCCCTGCCACGGTTCCACCTTTGACATGGCCGGCCGCGTCTACAAGAACAAGCCCTCGCCCGACAACCTTGAAGTGCCTCCGCACATGTACCTGTCAGACTCAAGACTGCTGATTGGCGAGGATAAAAAAGCCTGAAGGCGGGCCAAGGCCCTCCATAGACCCTGTCGCCAGCGTCAAAGAACCCGCGTCACTATCCTAAATAGTCGTCGTTAAAGAACCCACCGAACCAGGATCAGTCATGGCTGAATTCAAAGAAATTTCTCCCGATGCCCCCTTTGCTGACAAAGCGATGACCTGGGTGGACAACCGCTTTCCGGCCAGCAAGCTCTTCAGGGAGCACATGAGCGAGTACTACGCGCCGAAAAACTTCAACTTCTGGTACATCTTTGGTTCGTTGGCGATGCTGGTGCTGGTGATCCAGATTGTTACCGGCATTTTTCTGACGATGCATTACAAACCCGACGCAGCGCTCGCGTTCGGTTCGGTCGAATACATCATGCGCGACGTGCCCTGGGGCTGGCTGATCCGCTACATGCACTCGACCGGTGCTTCGGCCTTTTTTGTGGTGGTCTATCTTCACATGTTCCGGGGCCTGATTTATGGCAGTTACCGCAAGCCGCGCGAGTTGATCTGGATTTTTGGCTGCGCGATCTTTCTGGCCCTGATGGCCGAGGCTTTCATGGGCTACCTGCTGCCATGGGGGCAGATGAGCTACTGGGGTGCTCAGGTGATCGTCAACCTGTTTGCCGCCATTCCCTTTATCGGCCCTGACCTGGCGCTGCTGATTCGCGGCGACTATGTGGTCGGCGATGCGACGTTGAACCGCTTCTTTGCCTTCCACGTGATCGCGGTACCGCTGGTGCTGCTGGGCCTGGTGGCCGCGCACATTATTGCGCTGCACGAAGTGGGTTCCAACAACCCGGATGGTGTTGAGATCAAGGCGACCCGCGGCGCCGATGGCCATCCACTGGACGGTATTCCTTTTCATCCTTACTACACGGTGCATGATATTTTTGGCGTGAGCGTGTTCCTGATGATCTTCACGGCCATCATCTTCTTTGCGCCCGAGTTTGGTGGCTACTTCCTTGAGTACAACAACTTCATTCCCGCCGATCCACTGCAAACTCCGCTGCACATTGCCCCGGTCTGGTATTTCACACCCTACTACTCCATGCTGCGTGCCATCACCGGCGAGATGATGTATGCGCTGATTGCCTGCGTGCTGGCTGGTGCCGTGCTGGGCGTGATCAAGGCCAGGATGGCCAACCTGTTCAAGGCCCTCATCGTCGGTGCCGCGGTGGTCATGGTTGCGGCCATGCTGCTGATCGATGCCAAGTTCTGGGGCGTGGTGGTCATGGGTGGTGCCGTCGTCATCCTGTTTTTCCTGCCCTGGCTGGACAACAGTGACGTCAAATCCATTCGCTACCGTCCAAGCTGGAACAAGGTCCTGTATGGTATTTTTGTGATCAACTTCTTTGTATTGGGCTACCTGGGCGTGCAGCCACCTTCGGCGATGGGCGAGCGGGTGTCGCAACTGGGTACGCTGTTTTACTTTGGCTTCTTCCTGTTGATGCCC
>NZ_JAUXNA010000031.1 GCF_030682935.1 Polaromonas sp. | reverse complement strand
TGGCTGGCCTGGCTGATGCCGGCCAGCAGCTTGTGAATCGACTGCGTGGCATAGACCACCGCATGTTTGGGGCGGATGCGTTTTTTACCCATCGAGTGGTAGGTGCCGTAAAACGGATGGAAAGCCGCATGCGGCAACCAGGCTTCGTCAAAATGCAGGTTGTCGATGTAGCCGTCCAGCATGCCCTTGATGGTTTCGGTGTTGTACAGAACGCCGTCGTAGGTGGACTGCGTGAGCGTCAGCACCCGTGGCTTGACCTTGGAGGCGTCGACGCCGCTCAAAAGCGGGTTCGCAGCGATTTTGGCCCGGATCGCCTCAGGCTCGAACTCGCTCTGGGGAATGGGTCCGATGATGCCGAAGTGGTTGCGCGTCGGCTTCAAAAATACCGGGATCGAACCCGTCATGATGATGGCGTGCAGGATGGATTTGTGACAGTTGCGGTCCACCACGACCACGTCGCCGGGCGCCACCGTGTGATGCCAGACGATCTTGTTGGAGGTGCTGGTGCCGTTGGTCACGAAGAAGCAATGGTCAGCGTTGAAAATTCGGGCGGCGTTGCGCTCGGACGCCGCCACCGGGCCGGTATGGTCCAGCAACTGGCCCAACTCTTCCACCGCGTTACACACGTCGGCACGCAGCATGTTTTCGCCGAAAAACTGGTGGAACATCTGCCCGACCGGGCTTTTCAGGAAGGCCACGCCGCCGGAATGCCCCGGGCAATGCCAGGAATAAGAACCATCTTCAGCGTAATCCAGCAGGGCCTTGAAAAACGGCGGCTGCACGCCTTCCAGGTAACTCTTGGCTTCACGGATGATGTGGCGCGCCACGAACTCGGGCGTGTCTTCAAACATGTGGATGAAACCGTGCAGTTCGCGCAGGATGTCATTGGGGATGTGGCGCGAGGTTTTTGTCTCGCCGTACACATAGATCGGCACATCGAGATTCTTGCGGCGCACCTCTTCAATGAAGTTGCGCAGATTCAGAACAGCCGGGTCCAGATCGGGTCCGGGGGTGAATTCCTCATCATCAATCGACAAGATGAACGCGCTGGCACGGCTTTGCTGTTGCGCAAACTGCGACAGGTCACCATAACCGGTGACTCCGAGCACCTCAAACCCTTCGCGTTCAATGGCTTGCGCCAGCGAACGAATACTGAGGCCAGAGGTGTTTTCGGAGCGGAAGTCTTCGTCGATGATGATAATGGGGAAGCGAAATTTCATGGTGTAAGCGGATCAGCAGGCTAACCCGGAAGTTGTAGCGGCGATGAATAACAGCGAAGTGTACGGAAATAATGGACGGCACCATCGAGGGACGCTTCATTTGCGCCAAAATGACTCTAATCTTACAAAGGCGCAGGCGCATGACTGAATCAACCATCTGGTGGCTGCTTGCAGGCGGCGCAATAGCTGCCGAGCTACTGACCGGAACCTTCTTCCTGCTGATGATAGCTTTCGGAATGGCTGCAGCAGCGCTGGCCGCACACGCTGGCGCTGGCACCGTGGTGCAACTGCTGGTGGCCGCAGTCATCGGGGGCGGTGCCGTGATCGCCTGTTACTTCGTCAAGAAAAGGCGTCCGTCCGACCCTTCCGCCCGCGCTGACCGCAGCGTCAACCTGGACGTGGGCGAGACGGTTTTCGTCGAGGAATGGAATGCTGACGGCACGGCCACGGTGAAATACCGCGGCGCGAACTGGACCGTCATCCAGCGCGCAGGCCATACACCCTCTGCCGGACTTCATCGGGTCGCAGAACTGGTCGGAAGCCGGTTGCTCGTTGACAAACTTTAACCATCACCACAAGAAAGCCTCTTAATGGAAATCGCGATCCTTCTTTTTGTCATTGCAGTTATCTTCATCACCCGTTCCGTCAAGGTGGTGCCCCAGCAAAACTCATGGGTCATAGAGCGCCTGGGCAAGTACCACGCTTCACTGACACCAGGCCTGAACTTTCTGGTTCCCTTCATTGACCGGGTCGCCTACAAGCACAGCCTCAAGGAAATTCCGCTCGATGTGCCCAGCCAGGTTTGCATTACCCGTGACAACACGCAGTTGCAGGTCGATGGCATTTTGTATTTCCAGGTGACCGACCCGATGCGGGCCAGCTACGGATCGTCCAACTATCTGATGGCGGTGACGCAACTGTCCCAAACTTCGCTGCGCTCCGTGATCGGCAAACTGGAACTCGACAAAACCTTTGAAGAGCGTGAAATCATCAATGCGCAAGTCGTTGCCGCCATTGACGAAGCCGCCCTGAATTGGGGCGTCAAGGTGTTGCGCTACGAAATCAAGGATTTGACTCCGCCCAAGGAAATCTTGCTTGCCATGCAGTCGCAAATTACGGCAGAGCGTGAAAAGCGTGCCCTGATCGCCGCATCCGAAGGCCGCAAACAGGAACAGATCAATATTGCCACCGGCGAGCGCGAAGCCTTCATTGCCCGTTCCGAAGGTGAAAAGCAGGCGGCCATCAACAATGCACAAGGTGAAGCGTCGGCCATCATGGCGGTGGCTGAAGCCAATGCAAAGGCCATCGAGCTGGTTGCTGCAGCGATCAGTCAACCGGGCGGTGCGCAAGCCGTGCAACTCAAGGTGGCAGAAAAAGCCGTTGAGGCCTATTCCAGTGTTGCGAACAAGGCGACCACCACCCTGATCGTGCCCAGCAACATGACCGAAGTATCGGCCCTGATCACGTCGGCCATGAAAATGGTGCAGTCCAGCCAGGCTTGATGGCTACCCCGGGCGGCTCACGGGCACAGGCAAGGCGATGAATCCCAAAAATGTTCTCGGCACAGCGTTGCTGCCTTGCTCTTACGACCCCGTCACCGGATATTTCCGGGATGGCTGCTGCAACACTGACGAGTTCGATTTGGGCGCCCATCTGGTGTGTGTCCGGGTCACGCAGGCATTTTTGACGTTCTCTCGTTCCTGCGGCAATGACCTCATGACGCCAAAGCCCGAGTATCGTTTTGCGGGGCTCAAAGCAGGCCAGCGCTGGTGCCTGTGCGTCAATCGCTGGCGTGAGTCGCTGGAGGCCGGCTGTGCGCCCCCCGTTATTCTGGAGTCCACCCATGTCAAGGCCCTGGAATTTGTCACCATGGCACAACTGGAAAAGCACCGGTTTCAGGGCGCTGAACATTAGCCGGCGTATTTCGTGCGATCTTGCTCCAGACAGAGCCTCAGCACTGCTATAATGGAGAGCTTCGCGGAAGGGTGGATGAGCGGTTTAAGTCACACGCCTGGAAAGCGTGCGTGGGGTTATACCCACCGCGGGTTCGAATCCCGCCTCTTCCGCCAATTGATGAGTATTCATGCGGGTTTCAAAGGTTTTCCAGAACCTTCCCACGTTTTGACCCATGTCAATAACGTAAAGCTGGATGCTCACAAACCAAAGACAAAGCCCGGACTTATGCCGGGCTTTTGTTTTTTCAGCTCACCTCTTTCCTGAAACGCATGGCCAAAAAGTCCCGCCAAGCATCATGCGGCGGCGCTTTTCAAATAAACGGAGCCACTTCTGCCCATCTGAACGCGCCGGTGTTTTACCATGCACGGCGTTTTATCGGTGTGCAATCAACCCATGTGCAGGCCACCGTTGAGCGAGAAGTCCGCGCCCGTGGCGTAACCGCCCTCGTCCGAAGCAATCCAGGCAATGATGGAGGCAATTTCTTCGGGCTTGCCCAGCCGCTTGGCCGGCACGCCCGCTACGATTTTTTCCAGCACTTCGGGACGAATGGCCTTGACCATGTCGGTGCCAATATAGCCCGGGCTCACGGTGTTCACCGTCACGCCTTTGCTGGCCACTTCCTGCGCCAGCGCCATGGTGAAACCATGCAGACCGGCCTTGGCGGTGGAATAGTTGACCTGGCCAAACTGGCCTTTCTGGCCATTGACCGACGAGATGTTGATGATGCGGCCAAAACCCGCCTCAACCATGCCTTCAATGACCTGCTTGGTCACATTGAACATGCTGTCGAGGTTGGTCGAGATCACGGCATCCCAGTCGGCCTTGCTCATCTTGCGGAACTGGCTGTCGCGCGTGATGCCGGCGTTGTTCACCAGCACGCTGACCGGGCCATGCTCTGCCTTGACTTTTTCAAAGGCCGCCACGGTGGAATCCCAGTCACCCACGTTGCCCACCGATGCATAAAAGGTGTAGCCCAGGGCTTTTTGCTCGTCCAGCCACTTGGTGAAGTCGCGCGTGGGGCCGCAGCCCGCCACCAC
>NZ_JAUXNA010000028.1 GCF_030682935.1 Polaromonas sp. | reverse complement strand
ATCATTGCCTATCTGGGCACTATCTCGGCGGCGCCGGTATCGGGCGATCACCTGGCCCCTTCATTCATCAAGGAAACAGCATGAGCGTTTACGCCAAACTCAAAGAGCTTCAAATCACCTTGCCGCCGGTGGCCATTGCGGCAGCGGCTTATGTGCCATTTGTTCAAACCGGCAATCTGGTTTTTCTGAGTGGTCATATTGCCAAGAAAAACGGCCAGCCCTGGGTCGGTCAACTCGGCAACAACATGAATACCCCGGAGGGCAAGGCCGCAGCGCGGGCCATTGCGATCGACCTGATGGGCACGCTGCATGCCGCCGTCGGTGACCTCGGCAAGATCACACGCATCGTCAAGGTGATGAGCCTGGTCAACTCGACCGGCGACTTCACCGAGCAGCACCTGGTGACCAACGGCGCCAGCGAACTGCTGGGCGAGGTGTTCGGTCCTGCCGGCAGCCATGCGCGCAGCGCTTTTGGTGTCGCGCAAATCCCCATGGGCGCCTGCGTCGAGATCGAGCTGATCGCCGAAATGGAATAAGCACACCCCGTGGAGGCTTCGCCTCCTCCCCCTTGCAGGGGCGGGCGCCTCTCGCCCGGCGAAGCCGGATCGCGGCCCCCGCTTGCAATGCGGTGGCAGCCTTTTCGCCGTTCGGGCTGAGCTTGTCGAAGCCTGCCCGCGTTGTGAAGACCCTTGGCCAGGCTCAGGGCAAACGGTCAAGCGGACAGTTGCCTCCTAGGCGCGTTCGCTGACCCAGGCCTGAACCGACTTCAGCGCATCCAGCAGTTTGGAAGGCTCGGTGCCGCCGGCCATGGCCATGTCGGCCTTGCCACCGCCCTTGCCGCCTACCTGCTGCGCGACAAAGTTGACGAGTTCGCCGGCCTTGACCTTGCCCACGCTGTCGGCCGTCACGCCGGCCGCGATCTGCACCTTGTCGCCATCCACGGCAGCCAGCACGATAACCGCGGTTTTCAGCTTGTCCTTGAGCTTGTCCATGGTGTCGCGCAGGGTCTTGGCGTCCGCGCCTTCCAGCCGCGCGGCCAGAACTTTCAGGCCCTTGATATCGACCGCCTGCGACACCAGCCCATCGCCCTGCGATGAGGCCATCTTGCCCTTGAGCTGCTGCACTTCTTTTTCCAGCGCGCGAACCTGCTCCAGCACCTGCGTGATGCGGCCCTGCAATTCACCCGCGGGTGCCTTGAGCGTGCCGGCAGCGCGGTTGACAGTGCTCTCCAGCTGCTGCAAATAAGCCAGTGCATTCTCGCCAGTCAGCGCCTCGATACGGCGGATGCCTGCCGCCACGCCGCCTTCGCTCACGATCTTGAACAGGCCGATGTCGCCGGTGCGCTGCACGTGCGTGCCGCCGCACAGCTCGCGGCTGGTGCCGATGTCCAGCACGCGCACGGTGTCACCGTACTTCTCGCCGAAGAGCATGGTGGCGCCCGTGGCCTTGGCCGCCTCGATCTCCATCACGCGCGCAAGAGTCTCGCGGTTGGCCAGGATTTCCGCATTCACGCGCTTTTCGATCTCGCGAATCTCTTCATCCGACACAGGGTGGTTGTGCGTGAAGTCAAAGCGTGTCTTGTCCGCATCGACCAGAGAGCCCTTTTGCTGCACGTGCTTGCCCAGCACCTCGTGCAGCGCCTTGTGCATCAGGTGCGTGACGCTGTGATTGCGCATGGTGGCGTGGCGGCGCGCTGTGTCCACGCTGGCCTTGACGGTGTCGCCGACCTTGAGCGTGCCCTGCGTCTGCGTGCCGTGATGGGCGAACACGTCGGACTTGATCTTTTGCGTGTCTTCCACGCCAAACTGCACGCCTTCGGCGGCGATGGTGCCGCAGTCGCCGACCTGGCCGCCGCTTTCGGCATAGAACGGCGTGGTGTCCAGCACCACGGCGCCGGCGTCGCCCTCCTGCAGCTGCTGCACGGAAGCGCCGTCCTTGTACAAGGCCACCACGCGCGCCGGCTCTTCCATCAATTCATAGCCGGTGAACTTGTGGCCCGCGCCGGTGTAGTCGAGGGCCTTGTCCATCTTGAACTTGCCCGCCGCGCGGCCCGCGGCCTTCTGCTTTTCCATGGCGGCGTTAAAGCCCGCCTCATCAACCGTCACGCCGCGCTCGCGGCAGACGTCGGCCGACAGGTCCAGCGGAAAGCCGAAGGTGTCGTGCAGCTTGAACGCCACATCGCCCGGCAACACCTTCTGGCCGCCGGCCAGCGCCGCGTCCAGGATGTTCATGCCGTTTTCCAGCGTTTCGAAAAAACGCTCTTCTTCCGTCTTCAGGACTTCGGTGATGCGCTTTTCTTCCGCACGCAGCCGCGGATAGGCATCGCCCATCAGCTTGACCAGATCAGCCACCAGCTTGTGGAAGAACGGTGTCTTCTTGCCCAGCTTGTAGCCATGGCGGATGGCGCGGCGCACGATCCGGCGCTGCACATAGCCGCGGCCTTCGTTGCTCGGATTCACACCGTCGCTCACCAGGAACGCAGTGGCGCGGATGTGGTCGGCGATCACGCGCAGGCTCTTGTTGTCCAGGTCCTTCTCGCCCGTCTCGCGCGCGGCAGCCTTGATCAGCGCATCGAAGATGTCGATCTCATAGTTGCTGTGCACGTGCTGCAGGATGGCCGCCAGGCGCTCCAGGCCCATGCCGGTATCGACACAGGGCGCCGGCAGGTTCACCACA
>NZ_JAUXNA010000025.1 GCF_030682935.1 Polaromonas sp. | reverse complement strand
GGTGCCTCGGCCATCAACGCCTGCGCGGCGCTGGTGGGTGCGCCCCTCACGCACGACTTTTGCTCGATCTCTCTGTCTGACCTGCTGACGCCCTGGCCGGTGATTGCGCGTCGCCTGGACGCCGTGGCCGCTGCTGACTTTGTGGTCGCGCTGTACAACCCCAAAAGCGGTCGGCGCACCCAGCAGATCGTGCAAGCGCAACAGTTGTTTTTGCGCCATCGCCGCCCTGACACCCCGGTGGTGGTGGTCAAGTCGGCTTACCGGCGCCGCGAGCACATTGAGTTCACCACGCTGGACAAGATGAGCGAGTGCGATATCGGCATGTTGAGCACGGTGCTGATTGGCAACAGCCACACCTTTGTGCGCCATGGCCTGATGGTCACGCCGCGCGGCTACGCCAACAAATACGCGCTGGACGGCGACGGCAGCGCCCATGCAGGCGAAAAACGCGGGCGTTCGCTGTCCACCGGTCTGCTAGGCTGGACGGAAAACCTCCGCATCGACCACGCCGAGGGCGAGAGCATTGCCGCGCTGGCACAGCGTCACAGCTTGCCTGCGGACTACATCGAAATGGTGTTAAACGCACCCGTAGAGGATGAAGCCGTTACTGCGGATGAGTCCGAAGAATGAGCGAGGTCGCCAAGCCCAAAATCGGCAGCTACAAACGCCACATCCTGATTTGCACTGGCCCGCGCTGCACACAGGACGGGGCGGCCCAGGAACTGTTCGACAGCCTGGGCGACAAGTTCAAGGCCGCCGGCGTGCATGAGGGTGATCTGCGCGTCAAGCGCAGCCGCGTCAGTTGTTTTGCAGCCTGCAAGGGCGGGCCTGTGATGTGCGTGCAGCCCGACGGCACCTGGTACTACAACGTCACCCCCGCCAATATGGACCGCATCATCGAGCAGCACCTGGTGGGCGGTGCGCCGGTGGCTGATCTGGTGTTTCACCAGGGACCGGGTGGCTGCGATGGCGCCTGAGGCACAGGGGCAAACCAGCAGCGGGTTTGTGTCCATCGTGGGTGCAGGCCCGGGCCCGATTGATTTGATGACCCTGCGGGCACTCGACCGGCTTCAGCGGGCCGAGGTGGTGGTGCACGATCGCCTGATCACGGCAGAGGTGCTGGCGCTGATACCCGAGGCCGCGCAGCGTGTGTATGTGGGCAAGGCGCTGGGCAATCACTCGGTGCCGCAAGAAGGCATCCATGCGCTGCTGGTTCAGCATGCGCGCCTGGGGCGACGCGTGGTTCGCCTCAAGGGCGGTGACCCCTATGTGTTTGGACGCGGGGGCGAAGAGGTGCAGGCCTTGCAGGCCGCTGCCATTGCCTTTGAGGTCGTGCCGGGCGTGACGGCGGCCAGTGGATGCGCGGCGGCGGCGGGTATTCCGTTAACCCACCGCGATCTGGCGGGCATCTGTGTTTTTCTGCCCGGTCACCTGGCCGATGACGATGCCTCGCACGACTGGCAGGCTTTGGCGCGGCCAGGCCAGACCCGTGTTTTTTACATGGGCGTACACCGTTTGGCTCAGATTGCCCATCAGCTCATCACCCACGGCCTGGCGCCCGATACCCCAGCGGCCATCGTGCGCGACGGCACCCGTTCCAGCCAGAGCGTTATCGCCACCGGACTGCGTGATTTGGTGGCGCGCGCACCGGCTTATGGCCCCCAGCCCGGCTTGCTCATCATTGGCGAGACGGTACAACTCAGCCCCGACTTCAACCCTTCAGTGACGACCCATGCAAATTGAAACTCCCCCCGTCGACAAACCCTACGACAAGCCCGAGGGCGAACGCCGGGGCCTGCTCATCGTCAACACCGGCGACGGCAAGGGCAAAAGCCCGGCGGCCTTTGGCTTGGCCCTGCGCGCCCACGGCCGCCACCATGTGCACGGCAAAACCGTCAAGATTTTCCAGTTCATGAAAGTGCCCAGCGCCCGTTTTGGAGAGCACCGCATGTTCGAGCAGCTCGGCATTCCGATCGAAGGACTCGGCGACGGCTTCAGCTGGAAGAGCCAGGACCTGGAGCATTCGGCCCAGCTGGCGCGCAATGGCTGGGAAAAGGCCAAGGCCGCTATTTTGAGCGGCGAGAATTTCATGGTCGTGCTCGACGAGCTGACCTACCCGCTGATCTACGGCTGGATGCCGCTCGAGGATGTGCTGCAGACGCTGCGTGATCGTCCGAAAGACGTGCATGTGGTCATCACCGGCCGGCGCTGTCCGCCCGAGATCATCGAGCTGGCCGATACCGTGACCGAGATGACCAAAATCAAGCACGCGTTTAACGCCGGCATCCCGGCCCAGCGCGGCATTGAGGACTGAGCATGAACGCCACGCCTGCTGATCCCCGGCACGCTTTCAGCGATGAAGAGCGGCGCGGCGTGTACCGCGCGATTTACGAGCGGCGCGACATGCGGCATTTCAGCGGCGGAAGTGTGGCCGACGATGTGCTGCAGCGGCTGCTCAGCGCGGCCCATCACGCGCCCAGCGTGGGCTTCATGCAGCCCTGGCGCTTTATCCGCGTGCGCAAGCCCGCGCTGCGCGAAGCGATTCATGCGCTGGTGGAGCAGGAGCGCATCCTGACGGCACGGGCCTTGAAGGAACGCGAAGACGAGTTCATGAAGCTCAAGGTGCAGGGCGTGCTTGATGCCGCCGAGGTGCTGGTGGTGGCCCTGCCGCCGGGGCGCGAGGCGCACGTGTTCGGCCGCCGCACCCTGCCCGAGATGGACTTGGCCTCAGCCGCCTGCGCCATTCAAAACCTCTGGCTGGCCGCGCGCGCCGAGGGGCTGGGGATGGGCTGGGTGTCGATTTTCAGCCCGGTGCAGCTCGCCCAGCTGCTGCAAATGCCCGAGGGCAGCAAGCCGATCGCTGTCCTGTGTCTGGGGCCGGTCGAGGCGTTTTACGATCAGCCCATGCTGCAGACCGAACACTGGGCCAGTCGCGCCGCGCTGTCTGACATGGTGTTTGAAGACCGCTGGGGCCTGCAGCCCGGGCCTGCCGAGGTCTTGCCCTGATTCAGGCCTTCAAGCATTCATTTGCCGAAAGTAGACTCATGCCTTTTTCAGATACCCTTGTTCAGCTTATCCCGGGCTTGGTTCTGACAATCCGTTTGCGCGGCTCCAAGTTATTGATGGACAAGTTCCAGGCACGTTGGAGCCCGGCATGAACCTCGACTACACCACCCTCGACACGCTGCGCCGCCAACACCCCGCCTGGCGTTTGCTGGCGGCGGAGCATGCGCCGCTGATTGGCAGCTTTTTGCACCGCGCCTTCATCGTGCCGAACGTCAGGGTCATGGCGCAATCCGATCTGGCCGAGGCGCTGGAAGACACCTTGTTTGGCTTGCGCGAGCGCCTGGGTAATCAGGTGTTCCCCAAGTCGGCGCCGGACTATCTGAACGACTGGGCCGCCAACGAAAAGGGCTGGCTGCG
>NZ_JAUXNA010000024.1 GCF_030682935.1 Polaromonas sp. | reverse complement strand
CGGCGGCGGTCGCTTGCGACGAACCGACCGACGCGGCGGGCACGCCCCACTCGCTCATCGTGACGTTTGTTTCATGTTCAGACAGGGTCTTGAAGCAGCCCCGCCCTGCTTTTAAAAGGGTTGCGCTGAAAATATTCGGTTTGATTAAATATCAAGCCATTGATTGCATGTTTTCTGGGGACTTTTTGATGAAGCTGAAAATTCTGGTGGGCACCATGAGCAGCACTGCCGACTATGTTGCGCAGGCCATTCAAATGGGCTGCGCGGACCTGGTGAGTGGTGTTGAAATCGAACTGATGGATACGCTGGACATCGGCGTCTTCGATGCAGCAAACGCTGAAGATGCACTTTATCTCATCTGTACCTCCACCTATGGCTCGGGCGATGTCCCTGACAATGCCCGGGCACTGTACGAATCATTGGCCGCGCAACCGCAGTTTTTGGGCCATGTGCGTTACGGCGTGATCGCGCTGGGTGACAGCACTTATCGGCAGACCTTCTGCTTTGGCGGCAAACAATTTGATGAACGCCTGCAGGACCTGGGCGCCCGTCGCATTGGCGATGTCTGGTGCCACGACGCCAGCAGCGGCACGCTGCCTGAAACGGAAGGTGCCGAATGGTGCCGCCAGTGGCTAACTAGCGCGCTGGCCTGCGTCGGCCATAGTCCCGCCACGGCCTGCCTCAACTGAAAACACACATGCCGCGGATTCAAGAACAGAAAATCCAGCATCGCCGGCACCATCAGCCAAGGCGAGCAGCGCCAGCTCGAAATTGCCATGACACTGCGCACATCCGCGCCGATGCTGGCGTGCAGGCGGCGGCTTGTCTGGGTGAAGACATTGGCGTGGAACACCCATGAAGCATCTGGGCGTCTGAGCCTCAAGAGTCCGCCGTCGTTCCTTACAAAAGCGGGCGCAATTCGCGCGCCGCGTCCAGCAGCAGCGGCAACAAATCCCGCTGCAGCGCGTCATGCATCAGCCGCTGCGACGAGTTGACCACGTTGATCGCGGCCACCGTGCGTCCCTGCATGTCGCGCAGCGGAACGGCCAGGGCGGTGATGCCCAACTCATGCTCTTCGCTGGCCACGCAGTAGTCGTCAAGGCGCACCTGGTCGAGCAGGCTTTTCAGCTTGCGCGGATCTGTGGTGGTGTGCAGCGTCAGACGGGGCAAGGGGCCGGCCTCGGCCCGGGCCTTGAGCCAGGCATTGACCTCGCTTTTAGGCCTCGCGGCCAGCAGCACGCGGCCGGTGGACGTGGCGTGCGCGGGCAAGCGCGCCCCCAGATGCAAGCCATAGGCCTGCACCCGGGCTGGCGCTGTTTTGGCGTCGACAAAACTCTTCCACTCAAAACCACTGCGCGCAATGATCACCACCTCGTCGCCGTCCAGCACCGCCGCCGAAAAAGATTCCTGCGCCTGGGCGGCCAGCCGGTTCAGCGTCGGTTGAATGGCGCGGGGCAAGCGGGCGGTGGCCAGGTAACTGCCCGAAAACCGCAGCACCTTGGCCGCCAGCCAGAAATAACTCCCGTCGGTTTCAAGGTAGCCCAGATGCGTCAGCGTCAGCAGGTGGCGGCGCGCGGAGGCCCGGGTAATGCCGGCCCGCTCGGCCGCCAGTGTGGCATTGAGCCGCTGGCGCTGGGTGTCAAAACTCTCGAGCACGGCCATGCCCTTGGCCATGCCTTCAATCAGGTCGGGCTTGGCGATGGGGAAAGCGCTGGAGGTGCTGATGGTTTTATAAGCAGCCATTGCGCGATCATCGCACAAGTTTCCCAACCATCGTGCAAAGCCCGCGGTCGGCATGCGCCGCAAGCTGTGCAGCCGCTTACGCTTGCAACGCTTCACCAACCAATGATCAACGGAGACCAGCATGCGTGTACAAGTAGCCATTGTGGGCGGCGGACCGGCCGGGCATTTGCTGGGCCAGCTGCTCTACAAGGCCGGCATCGATGCCGTCATCATTGAGCGCCAGACCGGCGACTATGTGCTGGGCCGCATTCGCGCCGGCGTGCTGGAACAGGTCTGCATCGACCTGATGGACGAGGCCGGTGTCGGCAAGCGCATGCACGCGGAGGGCCTGGTGCACGGCGGCTTTGACATGCTGTTCAAGGGCGAGCGCCACCGCATCGACATGAACCGGCTCACCGGCGGCAAAAACCTCATGGTCTACGGCCAGACTGAAGTCACGCGCGACCTGATGGATGCGCGCAAAGCGGCGGGGCTGACCACCATTTACGAGGCCAGCAACGTGACGGTGCATGACTTCGACACCGCCAAACCCCGCGTGCGCTACGAAAAAGACGGCCAAACGCATGAAATCGAGTGCGACTTCATTGCCGGCTGCGACGGCTTTCACGGCGTGTGCCGCGCCAGCGCACCGCGCAGCGCGATCCGGGAATACGAAAAAATCTACCCCTTCGGCTGGCTTGGCATCCTGTCCAACACGCCGCCGGTGCATGAAGAACTGATTTACGCCAACAGCCCGCGCGGCTTTGCCCTGTGCTCTCAGCGCAGCCCAACGCGCAGCCGCTACTACCTGCAGGTGCCGCTGACCGATAAAGTAGAAGACTGGTCCGACGAAGCCTTCTGGCAGGAATTGCGCCTGCGCCTGGACCCTGAAGCGCGCGCCAAGCTGGTCACCGGCCCGTCGATTGAAAAAAGCATTGCCCCGCTGCGCAGCTTTGTGACCGAGCCGATGCGCTTTGGCCGCATGTTTTTGGCGGGCGACGCCGCCCACATCGTGCCGCCGACCGGCGCCAAAGGCTTGAACCTGGCGGCCACCGACGTGAAATACCTGTCAAGTGCGCTGATCGAGTTCTACCAGGACAAGACCGAAGCAGGCATTGACAACTATTCCGAACGCTGCCTGCGCCGCATCTGGCGCGCCGAGCGCTTTTCATGGTGGTTCACCGGCCTGATGCACCGCTTTCCTGAAAACGGCGAGATTGGCCAAAAGTTTCAGGAAGCCGAACTCGACTACCTCATCCATTCCGAGGCGGGTGCGCGCTCGGTAGCCGAAAACTACGTCGGCCTGCCGCTGAACTTCGGCGAATAAGGGGCCGCCGCTGCGTGGCGCACTGAGCTTCTGCGGGTGACGGTGTTGCCCGTTTTTCAGGGGGAGGCCGTTTTTTGCGGTAAATTAGCAGTAATTTTGGCCTGCAGCCCATGCGCATCATGCGCAAGCCGCTATTAATAAAAGAGCAAATGACACGTCCCTCCCCCCCAGCGCTCAAGCCCCTCCAGTCGCTCAAAGGCGTCCGCATCCTGAGCCTGGCGCTCAATCTCCCCGGCCCGGCAGCGCTGATGCGTTGCCGCCAGATGGGTGCCCGCTGCCTCAAGCTGGAGCCGCCTGCCGGCGACCCGATGGGCCAATACAACGCGCAAGCCTATGCGCAACTGCACGCCGGCGTGAAAATTCTCAGCGGTGACCTCAAGACCGAGCCGGGTCAAAAACTGCTGCACCGCGAACTGGCCAAGGCCGACGTGCTGCTCACCTCGTTCAGGCCCTCGGCGCTGGTCAAGTTGGGCCTGACGTGGAAGGCGCTGCGCAAACAGCACCCCCAGCTGAGCCAGATCGCCATCGTCGGCGCCGCCGGCGAACGCGCCGAAGAACCCGGCCACGACCTCACCTACCTGGCCGAAAACGACCTGGTCACCGGCCTCGATTTGCCCGCCACGCTCTACGCCGACATGGGCGGCTCGCTGATGACCAGCGAAGCGGTGTTGCAGGCGGTGATGCACCAGCGCAGCAAGGGCAAAGGGGTTTACCTTGAAATTGCGCTCTCCGGCGCGGCCGCATATTTGGCCCTGCCGCGCACCTGGGGCCTGACCCAGGCGGGCGCAGCCGTCGGCGGCGGCCATGCCGGCTACCGCGTCTACCCCTGCAAGGATGGCCGCGTGGCGCTGGCGGCGCTGGAGCCGCACTTCGCAGCCAGCCTGTGCGCGGCTGCGGGCATTGCGGTGCCCGGCATGAAGGCGATGTTTGCACCTGCCACGCACCAGGCTGTCGGCGCTTTTTTACGCACGCGAACGCGCAAGCAGCTCGACAAGCTGGCGGTGGCCAAAGACATTCCGCTGCATACGATGGCCAACTGAAACGGACGGTGCTCAAAGCGGACATGACGCATCGGGACGGCAACGTTATGCCGCACGCCATAAAGCCATGGCCGCACCCGACCCGGGCTCAGGTAGCAACGCAGGCGGCCTTTACGTTACCGATTCGATGTTGTCCCGACCAGGGTGAAATAGAACTTGGCGCCTTCGTTCAATTTGCTTTCAGCCCAGACGCGGCCCCCGTGGCGTTCAATGACGCGCTTCACGGTAGCCAGCCCGATGCCTGTTCCGGAGAAATCTCCGGGCGAATGAAGGCGCTCGAAAGTGCCAAAAAGTTTGTGGGCGAAAGCCATATCAAACCCGGCGCCATTGTCTTTGACAAAAAAGATGATCTCACCGTCGGCGCCCGACTGGCTGCCAACCTCAATCATTGCCCGCTCCTGCCTGGAAGTGAATTTCCACGCGTTACCCAGCAAGTTCTGAAAAACGGCCAACAGCAAGCGGGGGTCACCCTGCGCGCTCAGGCCGTCGTGAACATGCACCTGTGCCTGGCGCTGCGGCTCCCGCTCGCGGTAGTCAAGCTCGATCAGCCGGGCAATGGCCGAAAGATCGACATGCTCTGACTTGATCTGCTCGCGGGACAGGTGCGCAAGGGTCAGCAAGCCTTCAATCAGATTACTCATCTGCTCGACCCCGGCACGGATTCGATCCAGGTAGTGCTTGCCCTTTTCGCTGACATTGCCTGCTTCTATTTTCAGCAGCAACTGACTGAATCCATGAATGGTGTTGAGAGGCGAGCGCAGGTCATGCGACACCGAATAGGCAAAAGACTCCAATTCCTTGTTCGCCGCTGCGAGCTGGGCGGTGCGCAGCAGCACCCGTTCTTCGAGCTCGCCATTGAGCCTGAGAATTTCTTCCCGCTGTTGCCTGCGTTCCGTGATGTCGCGCTCGACAGCCACCCAATGGGTGAATCTGCCAGACTCGTCGGCGATGGGCGCAATATCTGTTTCCAGCCAGAGCTCCTTGCCGGCCTTGGTGTAAATGACAATTTCCGCGCGCACGGCTTGCCACTTTTCCATGGCCGCACGAATCCGGTCCAGCTCGGCACGCTGGGTTTTGGGTCCCCAGAGAAGCCTGGAGGTACTTCCGATGGCGTCCTCCCGGCTGTAGCCGGTGTGGCGCTCGAAAGCATCGTTCACAAACACAATGCGCGGACCCGCATCGTCGAAGGCTTCGGCTTCCGTGATGACCACCATGTCATTCAAGCGGGACACCGCCGTTTCCAGCAGGCGCAGCTGCGCCTGCTCCAGGCGTCTCTGGGTGATGTCCTGAAAATAAACCGCGAGCCCCGCTTCCGTCGGATAAACGTGGACATCAAACCAGGTATTCAGCGGCTGATAAAAGGTCTCAAAGCGGGTCGTGCGTTGCTCTTCAACCGTTAAGCGGTATTCGCGCTCCATACGCGTACCCACGGTCTCGGGGAATTCCTGCCACAGGGTTTTACCCAGAATGTCTTTCCGGCGGCGCTTGAGCATGCGCTCTGCCGGACCGTTCAGGAAGGTGAACTTCCAGGCTTTATCTATCAGGCAAAAGCCGTCTGTGATACTTTCCAGCGTTGTGATGAGCTGGGTCTCCAGGGCAAGCGTGCGCGCCTCGACCTCCTTTTGCTCCGTGATGTCCTGAAAGGCACCTTGAAGGCGAACGATCTTTCCCGCTGCATCACGCTGAGCCTCGCCGATACAACGCACCCAGATGCGCCGGCCCTTGGCAGTGAGCTTGGGAAGCACAAAGTCGTACGGCGTGCCATGTTGCGCGCAAGCCTCCACATGCTGGATAACGATGGCCTGATGTTCTGGAAGAAAGTAGCCAATCCCCTCTTCCAATGTCGGTTGATACCCTGGTGCGACGTCGTGAATAACGCAGTTTTCGTCCGACCAGGTCAGCGAGCGGTCCGGCAGTTCAATCGTCCATCCACCCAGGCGCGCAACCCTGCCGGCGATCCGGTTCATGGAGAAGTTTTTCTCCACGAGCTCCGTGGCCTGTTTCAGGTCGTCAATATCGGTCAAAGTACCTAGCCATTGGGTCGTCTGGCCCGTCGCATCACATTGCGCAATTGCACGGTCCAGCATCCAGCGATAGACGCCGTCAGCCCGGCGCAGCCGGTATTCGATCTCACAGGGCTCGCCACTCACCAACGCCTGCTCCCAAAGCCTGGAAACCCGCAGGCTGTCATCGGGATGAACGAGACGGGTCCAGCCGTGGCCGAGGCTCTCCGCCACCTCCAGGCCGGTGTAGTCCACCCATCTCTGATTAAAGTAGGTGTGACAGCCATCCGCTTGCTTGATCCAGACGATCTGGGGCATCGCGTCTGTCAGCAGGCGGAACTGTGCGTCGCCTGCGCGCTGAGCCTCATCTGCGCGCTTGCGGTCCGTTATGTCCTGTACCGTGCCTGACAGCGTTACCGGCTTGCCGTGGGGGTTGACCATGGACTCGCAAAGCACATGAACCCAGCGAACCTCACCATTGGCGCTGACGATGCGATGCTCGATGTCCAGCGCGCCGTTACCCGCAACAAAACTTTTCTCGGCGACGTCAAAGCGCTCCCGGTCTTGCGCAAAGACCTGCGCCAACACACGCTCGTAGGTGCCCACAGACGATTCCAACGATTCTGGCGTCAGTCCGTAGAGTTCGCGGGCTTGATCGGACCCCCACACCTGGTTGGCTGCAATATCGAATTCCCAACTGCCTATTTTCCCGATGCGTTGCGCGGCAAGCAGACGGTCCTGGGTTGACCGCAGCGCAGCCTCGGTGCCGTCACGCTCATTCTCGCGCGCCTTCCGGATATCGAGCATCCGGTGAAAGGCATGCGATAACCCGGTGACCTCATTCGTGCTTTTGCCCAGTCCCGCGTGACTCTCCGCATCAACGCCGGCCAGGCTATTGACCTGATGGAGCAGCCGCCGAGTGGGGGCAACAATCATGTTGTGGCCCATCCATCGGGCAACCACGGTGCCGAACGCCGCCAACACGGCAAGCAAGGTGAGTGACAGGGCCAGTTGATTTTTGGCCGATGAGGTAATCGTTTCCCGGGGAATACTGGCTACCGCGTAAAGCCCGGACCGGGTGTCGCCGCCCACCGCAGCGGCGGCATAGATTCTGGCAACGCCTTCTGGATCGGTTGCTTCAAAAGTTTGGGCCGGTCGCGTTTTCAGGGCTTCCAGCAGCGCCGTGTCCCCGACTTTGGTGCCCAGCAGTTCCGCCCGGGCTCCTCCTGTCCCAATGAT
>NZ_JAUXNA010000017.1 GCF_030682935.1 Polaromonas sp. | reverse complement strand
GCAGCAATAGTCAAACTCGATGCCCTGCCCGATGCGGTTGGGCCCGCCGCCCAGCACCATGATTTTTTTCTTGTCGGTAGGCTGCGCCTCGCATTCGCTGCCCTCGGCCTCGTAGGTCGAGTACAGGTAGGCGGTGTTGGTTTCAAACTCGGCGGCGCAGGTATCCACGCGCTTGTAAACCGGGCGCACGCCCAGCGCAATGCGCTTTTCGCGGATCGCGGTGTCGGTGGTCTTGAGCTGCCTTGCCAGACGGCGGTCGGAAAAGCCTTTTTGCTTCAGCGCGCGCAGCGTGACGGCGTCAATCTTGTCGAGCGATGTGGTTTCCAGTTCGAGCTCGATCTTGACGATCTGCTCGATCTGCACCAGAAACCAGCGGTCTATTTTCGTCAGTTCAAACACTTCATCGACGCTCAGCCCCATGGCAAAGGCATCGCCTACGTACCAGATGCGGTCAGGACCCGGCGCACCGAGTTCCTTTTCCAGCACTTCGCGGTCCTGGGTTTTTTCGTTCATGCCATCGACGCCGACTTCCAGGCCGCGCAGGGCTTTCTGGAACGATTCCTGGAAGGTCCGGCCCATGGCCATGACTTCGCCAACCGACTTCATCTGGGTCGTCAGGCGCGAATCGGCGGTCGGAAATTTTTCAAACGCAAAACGCGGAATCTTGGTGACCACATAGTCAATGCTGGGCTCGAAGCTGGCCGGCGTGGCGCCGCCGGTGATCTCGTTGCGCAGCTCATCAAGCGTAAAGCCCACCGCCAGCTTGGCCGCGACCTTGGCGATCGGGAAACCGGTGGCCTTGGAGGCCAGCGCCGAGGAGCGCGACACCCGCGGATTCATCTCGATCACCACCATGCGGCCGTCGGCCGGATTGATGGAGAACTGCACGTTGGAGCCGCCGGTGTCCACGCCGATTTCGCGCAGCACGGCCAGCGACGCATTGCGCAGGATCTGGTATTCCTTGTCGGAGAGCGTCTGGGCCGGCGCCACGGTGATCGAGTCGCCAGTGTGAACGCCCATCGGGTCCAGGTTTTCAATCGAGCAGACGATGATGCAGTTGTCGGCGGTGTCGCGCACCACTTCCATCTCGTACTCTTTCCAGCCGAGCAGCGATTCTTCAATCAAGAGCTCGTTGGTCGGCGAGGCTTCCAGGCCGCGCTTGCAGATCTCTTCAAACTCTTCCGGGTTGTAGGCGATGCCGCCGCCGGTGCCGCCCAGCGTGAAGCTGGGGCGAATCACGGTGGGGAAACCCAGGGTTTTCTGCACGCCCCAGGCTTCTTCCATGCTGTGCGCAATGCCCGAACGGGCCGAACCGAGACCGATTTTGGTCATCGCGTCCTTGAACTTCAGCCGGTCTTCAGCCTTGTCAATCGCTTCGGGCTTGGCGCCGATCAGCTCGACCTGGTACTTCTCGAGCACGCCGTTGCGCCACAGATCCAGTGCGCAATTGAGCGCGGTCTGGCCGCCCATGGTCGGCAAAATGGCATCAGGCCTTTCCTTGGCGATGATTTTCTCCACCGTCTGCCAGGTGATGGGCTCGATATAGGTGACGTCGGCCGTTGCCGGGTCGGTCATGATCGTGGCGGGGTTGCTGTTGATCAGGATGACCTTGTAGCCCTCTTCACGCAGCGCCTTGCAGGCCTGCACGCCGGAATAGTCAAACTCGCAGGCCTGGCCGATGATGATCGGGCCGGCGCCAATGATAAGAACCGATTTGATGTCTGTGCGCTTAGGCATTTTTCTTCTCCAGAGCCTGTTCCATCAGCACCGCGAAGCGATCGAACAAATATGAAATATCGTGGGGACCTGGCGACGCTTCAGGATGACCCTGGAAGCAGAACGCGGGCTTGTCGGTACGGGCCAGGCCCTGCAGCGTGCCGTCAAACAGGCTGATGTGCGTCGGCCGCAGGTTGGCCGGCAGGCTTTTCTCATCCACCGCAAAACCGTGGTTCTGGCTGGTGATGCTGACCCGGCCGGTGTCAAGGTCCTTGACCGGATGGTTGGCGCCGTGATGGCCGAACTTCATCTTGAAGGTTTTGGCCCCACCGGCCAGCGCCATGATCTGGTGGCCCAGGCAGATGCCAAAGGTCGGAATACCGGTTTCGATCAGCTCGCGAACCGCCTCGATGGCATAGTCGCAAGCCTGCGGATCACCCGGACCGTTGGCCAGGAAAATGCCGTCGGGCTTCAGCTTGAGCACGTCGGCAGCCGAGGTTTGCGCCGGCACCACCGTGATGCGCGCGCCGCGCTCGGCGATCATGCGCAGGATGTTCTTCTTCACGCCGAAGTCAAACGCCACGACATGGAATTTAGGCGTGATCTGTTCGCCGTAGCCCGAGCCAAGCTTCCACTCGGTCTGCGTCCATGCGTAAGCCTGTTTCACCGACACGACTTTGGCCAGATCCAGCCCGTCCATGCTGGGCGCTTGTTGGGCGGCGGCCACGGCCTTGTCGATGGCAGACTGGCTCACGGCCTCGTCAGGAGCCAGCGCCAGAATGCAGCCATTCTGGGCGCCGTGCATACGCAAGTGACGCGTCAGGTGACGGGTATCAATCCCGGCAATTGCCACGGTGTTTTCCTTGACCAGGTATTCCGACAAGGTCATGGTCATGCGAAAGTTCGAGGCCAGCAGGGGCAGATCCTTGATGATCAGGCCGGCTGCATGGACTTTATCCGCTTCGACGTCTTCGGCATTGACGCCGTAGTTACCGATATGCGGATACGTGAGGGTGACGATCTGCTGGCAATAGCTGGGATCCGTGAGGATTTCCTGGTAGCCGGTCATGGCGGTGTTGAACACCACCTCGCCGATCGTGGAGCCCGCAGCTCCAATCGAATTGCCAATAAAGACCGTGCCGTCTGCGAGCGCCAGTATGGCGTGAGGGGTGTTTCCCTGTAGAGACAAAAGCACTGGGTTCTCCGGTTTGGTTACGGTTCGCCCAAGCGCGCCCAAGAAACGTCTCGGTAAAGACTGTTGCAGGCTGCTTTTGTGAGGGTGTTGGCTTTTTGTGCGCTCGGGCGAAGCTGTTGTGTTTTGAAAAGCTACTGATTATAACTTGCCCCACGCTCGCTCGGTTTGCTTCTTAAGCTGCTTATCTCCCTCGCTGTTCAAGCGGGGAATCTTCATCAGCAAGGTGATGGACAAATGGGCTACGAACGTGATGTAGAACTCGACTTCAGCTGGCCGTCAAACCCACCGACGACGCGATGCTGGAGAGCCTCAATGGCCGGCTGCG
>NZ_JAUXNA010000398.1 GCF_030682935.1 Polaromonas sp. | reverse complement strand
ACCGCTGAAGACAACCAGCCGGCCGTGACGATCAAGGTGTTCCAGGGCGAGCGCGAGATTGCTTCGGGCAACAAGGCGCTGGGCGAGTTCAACCTTGAAGGCATTCCGCCCTCAACACGCGGCACACCGCAGATTGAAGTGTCTTTTGACATTGACGCCAACGGCATCTTGCATGTGGGCGCCAAGGACAAGGGCACCGGCAAGGAAAACAAGATCACGATCAAAGCCAACTCGGGCCTCTCGGAAGCCGAGATCCAGCAGATGGTGAAAGACGCCGAACTGAACGCCGAAGAAGACAAGAAAAAAGTCGAATTCGTGCAGGCCAAAAACAGCGCCGAAGCCATGGTGCACAGCGTGAAAAAGTCGCTGGGCGAGTATGGCGACAAGCTTGATGCGGGCGAGAAGGAAAAAATCGAGACCGCCATCAAGAACATGGAAGAAGCCCTCAAGGGCGAAGACAAAGCCGCCATTGAAGCCAAGAACGCGGCCCTGATGGAAGCGAGCCAGAAGCTCGGCGAAAAAATGTACGCCGACATGCAGGCGTCGCAAGCCGATGCGGGCGCTGGTGCCGCAGCGGGTGCCGAGCAGGCGCAGGCCAAGCAGGCCGCCGATGACAATGTGGTTGACGCCGAAGTCAAGGAAGTCAAAAAGAGCTGACCCGGGCAGCCGCCCTGACTGAGACGTTCACTGCAAGCAGCGAGGCGGAATCCAGGATGACTCCTGGTTTCCGCTTTTGCATTTTATTTTTTCGTTTTCCAGGCCTTCGTGCAGCGTGCAATCATTGGGATATCGCCCTGTTTTTCTAGCACAGAAGCCCACCACAACCCAAGTCACCCGAACTGACCTGCCATGTCCAAAAAAGACTATTACGACACGCTGGGAGTACCCAAAAACGCCAGCGACGAAGACATCAAGAAGGCGTACCGCAAGCACGCGATGAAGCACCACCCTGACCGAAACCAGGGAGCCGGCTCCAAAGCGTCCGAAGAAAAATTCAAGGAAGCCAAAGAGGCCTACGAGATGCTTTCGGACGAAAACAAGCGCACCGCTTACGACCAGTATGGCCATGCCGGCGTAGACCCCAACATGCGGGGCGGCCCGGGCACGGAAGGCTTCGGCGGATTCGCCGAGGCCTTTGGCGACATTTTCGGCGACGTCTTCAGCGGCCAGCGCGGCGGCCAGCAACGCGGCGGCCGCCAGGTCTACCGCGGCGGCGACCTGAGCTACGCCATGGAAATCACCCTCGAAGAAGCGGCGCACGGCAAGGAAGCACAAATCCGCGTGCCCAGCTGGGACGACTGCAACACCTGCCACGGCAGCGGTGCCAAGCCCGGCACCAAGGTGGTCACCTGCACCACCTGCCACGGCCATGGCGTGGTGCAGATGCGCCAGGGATTTTTCAGCGTGCAGCAAACCTGCCCGCAGTGCAAGGGCACGGGCAAGTTGATTCCCGAGCCTTGCATCAGCTGCCACGGCGTGGGCAAGACCAAAAACAACAAGACGCTGGAAGTCAAAATCCCGGCCGGCATTGACGACGGCATGCGCATCCGCTCGACCGGCAACGGCGAGCCCGGCACCAACGGCGGCCCGCCCGGCGATCTGTACATCGAAATCCGCATCAAAAAGCACGACATCTTTGAGCGGGACGGCGACGACTTGCACTGTGCCATGCCCATCAGCTTCACCACGGCCGCGCTGGGCGGTGAAATTGAGGTGCCCACGCTGGCCGGCAAGGCGGCGATTGACATTCCGGAGGGCACGCAAGCCGGCAAGCAGTTCCGTCTGCGCGGCAAAGGCATCAAGGGCGTGCGCTCCAGCTATCCCGGCGACCTGTACTGCCACATCACGGTGGAAACACCCGTGAAACTGACGGAACACCAGCGCAAGCTGCTCAAGGAGCTGGACGAGTCGATCAAAAAAGGCGGCGCCAAGCATTCCCCCAGCGAAGAAGGCTGGGCCGACAAGCTGAAGAATTTCTTCACGGCCTGAACGCGCGGCAGTCCGAACCTGGCCTGCCGCCCCGCCCTCAAATGCCGGACCTGTTCCGGCATTTGTTATTGAAAGCGTGTTTTTACCGCTACTGAATAAATAGCTATAAGCACCCGTACTCATTGCGCTGGAGGTCTATTTCAATGATAAAAACAGCGCTCTTTGCCGCGCACGGACAAGAAGGGTCTGGCTTATAGTGACTGCTGCCCGGTGATTACCGGCGATTACCCGCGCTGACCAAGCGCAGAAACCACCAACCAAATTCCCCCCATGAAAACAAAAGCTGCTGTTGCCTGGAAATCAGGCGAACCCCTCACCATTGAAACCGTTGACCTCGAAGGCCCGAAGTTTGGCGAGGTGCTGGTCGAGATCAAGGCCACCGGGATTTGCCATACCGACTATTACACCCTGTCGGGCGCCGACCCCGAAGGCATCTTCCCGGCCATCCTCGGCCACGAGGGCGCGGGCATTGTGGTCGATGTCGGCCCCGGCGTGACCACGCTCCAAAAAGGCGACCATGTCATTCCGCTCTACACGCCGGAATGCCGCCAGTGCAAGTTCTGCCTGTCGCGCAAGACCAATCTGTGCCAGCTGATTCGCGGCACGCAGGGCAAGGGCCTGATGCCTGACGCCACCAGCCGCTTCAGCCTGGATGGCCAGCCGATCTTCCATTACATGGGCACGTCAACCTTCAGCAACTACACCGTGGCGCCCGAAATCTCGCTGGCCAAAATCCGCAAGGACGCGCCTTTCGACAAGGTCTGCTACATCGGCTGCGGCGTGACCACGGGCATTGGCGCCGTGATCTTCACGGCCAAGGTGGAAGTGGGCGCCAACGTGGTGGTGTTTGGCCTGGGCGGCATTGGCCTGAACGTGATCCAGGGTGCGAAAATGGTGGGGGCCGACAAGATCATCGGCGTTGACATCAACCCGGCGCGCCAGGAAATGGCGCGC
>NZ_JAUXNA010000194.1 GCF_030682935.1 Polaromonas sp. | reverse complement strand
CAGCACCAGATCGGGCTTGTCACGGGCAATCGCGTCCAGCGCCTCCTGGCCGTCGCGGGCCACCAGCACGGTATAGCCTTCGCGCTTCATCAGGTACTCCAGCGAAATCACGATGTTCGGTTCGTCATCCGCGACCAGGATTTTTTGGCTCATGGCGTGTCTCCTTGTTGGGGGTAGGCCGCATCGGGCACGGGCGCGGCCCAGGGCAGGTGAAACGAAAAGCAGGCGCCTTGCCCGAGGCTGGACGCCAGCCACAAGCGCCCCCCAAAGTGTTCCACGATCTGGCGGCTGATGGGCAGGCCCAGGCCGGTGCCCTGCGGCCGGTTGATGCCGTCGCCGCCCTGGCGAAAGCGCTCGAAAATCAGGCCCTGCTGCTCCTTGGGCACGCCCGGACCATTGTCCTGCACGCGCACTGTCAGCCCACTGACATCGCTCGCCAGGCTCACCACCACCCGGCCTCCGGGCACCGGCACAAACTTGGCGGCGTTGGACAGCAGGTTCAGCACCACCTGCATCAGGCGGTCGGGGTCGGCCCGCAGCGTGCGCAGTTGCGGCGGCAGGCGCAATTCGATCGCGCAGCGCCGTTCGCGAAACATTTCGGCCGTGGTCTCAACGGCCCGGCCCAGCAGGGCGCGCATGTCCACCTCGGTGTTGTGCCACTCGGCGTTGCCCGATTCTATTTTTGCCAGGTCCAGCACCTGATTGACCAGGCGCGTCAGCCGTTCGGTCTCGGCCACGATGATGGCCACGAAGTGCTGGCGCTGTTCGGGCGCCATGTCCGTGTCGCCCTGGATCAGCTCGGCCAGCGCGCGAATCGAGGTCAGGGGGGTGCGCAGTTCGTGCGTGACCGAGGACATGAAATCGTCCTTGAGCCGGTCCAGGCTTTTCAGCTGCTCGTTGGCCTGGCGCAATTCGGCCGTGGCACGCTCGAGCGAGCGCGACTTGTCTTCGAGCTCGCGCGAGTAGGCGCGGATCTGCGACGCTTCGTCGAGAATGCGCAGCACGTCCTCGGGCGTCAGCACCTCCTCCTCCGCGACCGAGGCCACCAGCACCCGGGCCGAGGCACTGCCGACCGCCCCGGCCAGCTGGGTTTCGACAAACTGCACCAGCCGGGCATCGGGCCGGAGGGCATCCCCCTGGCGCACGCCGGCCCGGCGGGCGTAGGCCTCGAACAAAGCCCTGGCCTTGGGCACGCCCATGAAGCGCTCGCACAGGTGCAGCAGGTCGGGCACGTTGGCCTGGCCGCGCCAGAACACCGGGCTTGACGCCGCCGTGCGATGAAACACGTCGACGAACAGCAGCGCCTGGCTGGCCTCCTGCCCCGAGGGGGCGCGCCAGAGCGACAGGCCGACATAGGCGACCATGTTCACCAGCAGGCTCCAGAACAGGGCATGCGTCAGCCCGTCCAGGCCTTGCAGGCCCAGCAGTTGTTCGGGCCGCAAAAGCGTCAGCCCCCACGGACCCAGCGTCAGGAAATCGGTGCCGAGCCAGCCCGATTTGGCAATTGACGGCAGCATCAGGGTGTACGCCCACATCAAAAAACCAGCCAGCAAACCGGCCAGCGCACCGCGCCGGGTGCCGCCCTTCCAGTACAGCCCACCCAGCACCGCTGGCGCGAACTGGGCCACGGCGGCAAAGCTGATGAGCCCGATGCTGACCAGCGCATAGGCCTCGCCGGCCAGATGAAAGTACACATAGCCCAGCACCAGCACGCCCAAAATGGCGGCGCGCCGTATACCCAGCAGCACCCGGGTCAGGTCCTGCCCGGCGCCGCTGCGGAAGTGGCGGGTGCGCAGCAGCAGCGGCATCACCAGCTCGTTGCTGACCATGGTCGACACGGCAATGGTTTCGACAATCACCATGCCGGTGGCGGCCGACAAACCGCCAATGAACACGAACAGCGCCAGCGCGTGCTGGCCGGCGGCCAGCGGCAGCGACAGCACGAAATTCTCGGGATTCATGGGGCTGTCGCCAAAATACAGCAGCCCGCCAAGCGCGATCGGCAGCACAAACAGGTTGATCAGCAGCAGGTAGAGCGGAAACACCCAGACGGCGCGGCGCAAATGGCTCTCACGCACGTTTTCCACCACCATGATCTGAAACTGCCGCGGCAAAAACAGCACCGACAGCATGGACAACAGGGTCAGGGCAAACCACTGGGTCCAGGAGAACGAGCCACCCTGCTCCAGCCGCAGAAGCTTCTCAAGCGATGGCACGGCCCTGGCCCGTGCGAACAAATCGGCCAGGCCATCAAACAGGCCGTACACCACAAACAGGCCCACGGCCAGGAAAGCCACCAGCTTGACCACCGACTCGAAGGCAATCGCCGCCACCATGCCCTCGTGCCGCTCGGTGGCGTCCAGGTGCCGCGCACCAAACCTCATGGTGAAACCCGCCAGCACCAGCGCGACATAAAAGGCACTGTCACGGCTCCAGTGCAGCGGCGCAGAAATGGCCGCGCCGTCCGGCGTGGTCATCAGCGCGTAGCCGGCCGAGACGGCCTTGAGCTGCAGCGCGATGTACGGAACGATGCCGACCACGGCAATCAGCGTGACCAGCCCCGCCAGCAAAGGGCTCTTGCCATAGCGGCTGCCAATGAAGTCGGCAATGGAGGTGATGCGGTAGGCCTTGGCGATGCGGATCATCTTGCGCAGCACCATCCAGCCCAGCACCATGGCCAGCGTAGGGCCCAGGTAAATGGGCAAAAACCACACCCCACCCGAGGCGGCCCGGCCCACGCTTCCAAAATACGTCCATGCGGTGCAGTACACCCCCAGCGACAGCGCATAGGTCCAGGGATTGGCGATGATGGAGCGCCCCTCTGCTGCCCGCCTGTCGCCGTAATAAGCCACTGCGAACAGCAGCAGCAGGTAGGCCAACGAGGCGCCTATGACCACGACTGGCGAGATCATCAGTCGTCCTGGTGGGCCTGGCCCGGCCGCTCCATCAGCCAGGCGATGGCGGCAATCAGCAGCCCCCAGAGAATGAACAGGGCCGCCGGGAACAGCGGGATGCCCAGCAGCGTGGCATCGCGGTCCCACAGACCGAGCAGCGGAAAGTTGAACAGCAGCCAGCCGCCAACAAACAGGGCGACCAGACGCTGTGCACCAAGTCCTTTGAACACTGCAGCCTCCTTATCAAGGGTCCCGCGCCGGCTTTGACGCAGCTCAGGCCTTGGGCCGGGACCAGTTGGAATGCGCGTGGCGGGACAGCGCGAAACTCGCGAAAAATTTGCACCAGATGGTGCTGCCGGCGATGGCCGACCAGGTGCCGTAATCGAGTTGACCGAGCATCACGGTCACGATGACCACCACCACGACCGCGCCGGCGATCAGGTTGACCGCCATCTCATAGGGCGCGAACTTCTCCGGATTTGGCGGCGACTGGCCGCTCTTGAGGGCGACCTCGGAAAAATCGCGTTTGATCACGATCCGCCAAGCCCGGCGCAGCCAGATAAAGGCCATCGGAAACAGCGCCAAAAAAAGAATCCATGTCAAAGCGACACTGACATCAAAAACCATGCAGGACTCCAAAATTTCAGTAAAAAAGGCCCTACCAGCATCGCCGGCAGGGCCATTATTGTCGCTCTCGCCCAAACCAAAGGGCAAGAGAACAGTTCAGGCTGTGAGCAGCACCCTTAGTGGGAGCCGTCCACCAGTTTGGAACCACGCGGGATACGCACAGCCTCCACCATGGCCTGGATGTGGGCTGGTGGCTCTTTGGTGAACTTGTCCACCGCAAAGGCGACGATAAAGTTCACCAGTGCGCCGACCGCACCAAAGGCCTCCGGCGTGATGCCGAAGAAGCTGTTGGCACCACCAATCATGGGCAGGAAGTCCGTACCCTTGATGAAGAAGATGCCCTTGTGTGCAAACACATAGAACAGCGTCACGGCCAGGCCCGCCAGCATACCGGCGATAGCGCCTTCCTTGTTCATCTTCTTGCTGAAGATGCCCATCATGATGGCAGGGAACAGCGAGCTGGCCGCGATACCGAAGGCCAGAGCCACCGTACCCGCCGCGAACCCGGGAGGATTCAGACCCAGCCAGCCGGAGATGACAATCGCCACCGCCATGGCGATCTTGCCCGCCAGCAACTCATTTTTCTCGCTGATGCCCGGCACAAAGACGTTCTTGATCAAGTCATGCGACACCGCAGCAGAAATGGCCATCAGCAAACCTGCCGCCGTGGACAGCGCAGCTGCCAGACCACCCGCCGCCACCAACGCAATCACCCAGTTGGGCAACAGTGCGATTTCGGGGTTGGCCAGCACGATGATGTCGGGGTTAACCGTCAGCTCGTTGCCTTTCCAGCCAGCAGCAGCAGCCTTGGCGGTAGCCGCCTCGTTTTTGCTTTTGTCGTTGTAGTACTGAATGCGACCGTCGCCGTTTTTGTCTTCAAACTTCAGCAGACCGGTTTTTTCCCAGCGTTTCATCCAGTCGGGGCGATCCTCGTTCTTGATGCTGGCCTCGGGGGCATACAGGTCGCCGCCAGCCTTCACGGCGGTATTCACCGTGCCATGCAGGTTCAGCTTGGCCATCGCAGCCACGGCGGGTGCCGTGGTATACAGAATGGCGATGAACACCAGCGCCCAACCGGCGGAAGAACGTGCGTCTTTCACCGTAGGCACCGTAAAGAATCTCATGATGACGTGGGGCAAGCCAGCGGTTCCAATCATCAGCGACAGGGTGTACACGAACATGTTCAGCGTGCTACCGGCGGTCGTGGTGGTGTACTGGCCAAAGCCCAGGTCGGTGACGACCATGTCAAGCTTGGCCAGCAAGGAGATGTCAGTACCTGTCATGGTGGAGCCCAGGCCCAGCTGCGGGAGCACGTTGCCGGTGAGCTGCAGCGAGATGAAGATCGCAGGCACCGTGTAGGCCACGATCAGCACGATGTACTGGGCCACCTGGGTATAGGTGATGCCCTTCATGCCGCCGAACACGGCGTACAGGAACACAATGCCCATGCCGACGTAAATGCCGACTTCGCTGGACACGCCCAGGAAGCGCGAGAACGCCACGCCCACACCGGTCATCTGACCAATGATGTAGGTGATGGAGGCGGTCAACAGGCAAATCACAGCCACCATGCTGGCGCTCTTGGAATAGAAGCGGTCGCCGATGAACTGCGGCACGGTGAACTTGCCAAACTTGCGCAGGTACGGTGCCAGCAGCATCGCCAGCAGCACGTAGCCGCCGGTCCAGCCCATCAGGAACAGTCCGCCGCCGTATCCCATGTTGGAGATCAGGCCGGCCATCGAGATGAACGACGCAGCGCTCATCCAGTCGGCTGCCGTGGCCATGCCGTTGGTAATGGGGTGAACACTGCCGCCGGCAGCGTAGAACTCACTGGTGGAGCCAGCACGGGCCCAGATGGCGATGCCGATGTAGAGCGCGAAGCTCAGACCGACACCGATATAAATAGTGGTTTGTAGATCCATGATCGAGTCCTCAGTCTTCGTGAACGTCGAACTGACGGTCGAGATCGTTCATCTTCTTGGCGTAATAAAAAATCAGCACAATGAAGATGTAAATAGAGCCCTGTTGGGCAAACCAGAAGCCCAGCGGATAGCCACCGAGCTTGATGTTGTTGAGCAGATCGACAAACAGGATGCCAGCACCGAACGACACCAAAAACCAGATGATCATGATCTTGGTTAACAGGCCGAGCGTGGCTTTCCAGTAGGCGTGACTGCTTAAGTCTTCCTTCATGAAATCCCCCTTTTTTAAGGAAACGAATTCAGCGGCTTGGACCGCTGAGCGAACACAGACCCTGGCCTGCGCCACGGTGATGCGAGGTGGACTTTGGCGGCGATTCCTTACAGTCAACTGATAAAAAAGCTGATATTAGGGTTAGCGATTACACGTCGAGGGAAAACACCTAGACACACTTCTCACAACAAAAAACTGTCGGCGTCAGTGAACCTGGCGCGTCAAAGGCGTGAAAGGCGTTGCGCGCCACCGCCCATGCTTAGCTTAACCCGCCCTCTTGTTCAGCAAGGCGGTGGCGGCGCGGGAACCGGGTTGGCGGCCCAGGAAATCGCTGATGAACTTGCCAGCGTCAATCAGCTTGTCCAGATCAATGCCTGTTTCAATCTCCATGCCGTGCAGCAGGTACACCACGTCTTCGGTCGCCACGTTGCCGGTGGCGCCCTTGGCATAAGGGCAGCCGCCCAGGCCCGCCACAGACGTATCAAACTGCCACACCCCCATTTCCAGGCTGGCCAGGGTGTTGGCCAGCGCCTGGCCGTAGGTATCGTGAAAATGACCGGACACGTCGTTGATGTCGAAGTGCCGCAACGTCGCCTCCAGCGCGCGCTGCACTTTGAGCGGCGTGCCCACGCCAATGGTGTCGGCCACACCCACATGCTGCACGCCGATGCCCTTCATGAGGCGAGCGAGCATCTCGACGCGCGCGGGCGCGATCTCGCCCTCGTACGGGCAGCCCACGGTGCATGACATGGCACCCCGCACATGAATGCCCCTGGCGCGCGCGGCCTCGACCACGGGCCGAAAGCGCTCAATGCTCTCGGCAATCGAGCAGTTGATGTTGCGCTGGCTGAAGGCCTCGCTCGCGGCAGCAAACACCACGATCTCGTCGGGACGCGAATCGAGGGCCGCCTCGAAGCCCTGCATGTTGGGCGTCAGCACCGAATAGCACACGCCGGGCTGGCGCTGAATGCCGGCCATCACCTCGGCGTTGTCCGCCATCTGCGGCACCCACTTGGGCGACACGAAGCTGGTGACTTCGATGTTCTTCAGGCCCGCGTCCTGCAGGCGGTGAACCAGCTCGATCTTGACTGCGGCGGGCACCGGCTGCTTTTCATTTTGCAGGCCGTCGCGCGGGCCGACATCAACGAGTTTGACTTTGGCAGGGAGTTTCATGGCTGTTTCCTTTGATAGCCTTCAGTATCGCAAAAACAGGCACCCACCTTGAGCGAAACATCCGCTTTCAACGCGCCGCATCCGCCCCCTCCCGCATCAAGTTTCAAGCTTGTAGTGCAGTCGCAGAAACAGCCTGAAGCGCTTGATGATGGCCAGCGAGTCCTTTAAAAGATCACGATCCAGCGTCCCCAGGCTTGAGAGATGCGACAGGTTGTCCAGCGTCTGGCCCAGCTGCTTTTGCTGCAGATTGTTCCTGAGCTTGAGGCTCATCAGAAAATGCAGCGCCTCGACCAGGTCGCGGGCCAGGTCCTGCGGAATGTGCTGGCGACCGACCAGCGCGCGCAGGCGCGCCGCCGTGCCGACCTCGTCCAGGCGATGCTCCAGCGCCAGGGCGCGCACGCCATGCACGATGGGGAAGGTGCCCAGCTTTTTAAGGTCAAACACCTGCTCGTCGCGTCCGCGCAGCGTGGCCAGGCGGGCCCACCAGCCCCCGGGTTCGCTGAACTGATCGACAGCGGTCACAAACCGGGCAAAGAACGCGTCACTGCCTGCCATGCTGCTGTGGGCATAGTCTCTCGCCTGCCTGAGCAGCGACGCGTCGCCCGCCACCGCCCGGGCATCCATGAAAATGGCCAGGTTCATGGGCCCATCTGCATTGGCCCCATAGAGCCACCGCCGGACAGTGTCTTTGAAGCCGGACAGTGGCTGGCACCACAGCGGATTCGTCACCATGATGTTGCCCGGGCAGAGCGGGTAGCCGAACGCCGTCAAGGCCTGGTTGAAACGCTGCACGCTCTCGCCCAGTTCGGGACACCCGTAGCCGTCGCGCAGCAGCAGCGCATTGTCCTGATCGGTCTTGAGAATCTGCTCGCCCCGCCCTTCACTGCCCATCACGATCAGGCAGCTGTTGCGGACCAGATCTGCCGGCGCCACAAAAGCCCACAGCCGCGCAAAAAGCTGCCGGTTGAGCTCGCTCACCAGACTGGAAATGAGCTCGATCCGGGCGCCCCCGCTGTGCAGCAGCGCAATCAGGCCGTCCATCTGCAAGGCGGCGGTCTGGAGTTCACCGATGGAGCCGGCCTGCTCGACCTGCAGCGCAATCAGGTGGGAGTGGTTAGAGACAAAGCTCATCAGGTCGAGCTGGCTCAGAACGCCCAGGATCTCATCACCTTCGCGCACCAGCACGCGATGGACGCGGTGGCGGATCATCGCCAGCAGCGCGTCAGACAGTTCAGCGTCCGCGGGCAACGAAACAAGCGAGAACTGCGCCACCTCACGCACCGCCAGCGCCTGGGGCGGCACTGGTAGCAGCAGGGCATCCCGCAGGTCGGTGGTGGTAAACATGCCAATGCGCTCCACCCCGCCCTGCGTGTCGCGCACCAGCGCATTGCCCAGCCCCTGCGCCGACAACAACCGGCAGACCGACACCAGGTCCAGCCCGCCGTCCACAAAAAAGGGCTTGCGGATGTAGGCATCCCGGATTCGCACCATCATCAGCGACAAGAATTCCCGGCTCTTGCGGCTTTCCGCCACAGCCGAGAGCCGGTGCGACAGGTCGGCAAACACCAGGGCGCTGAACAGGGCGTTGCCCGAAATCAGTGCCCGCGCCGTGCTGCCGGGTATCTGCCAGGCTTCGACCTCGTCCAGCGCTTGCAGCACGCCGCTGGCGCGGCCAGCCATCACGGCACGAAAGGCAAAAAAATCGGCCGGACCGTACACCGCCACCACCTCGCCCGCCTCGGTCTGCTGCACATGCCCCTTGATCAGCACATACACATGGGCGGGGTCCATGTCGGGTGTGAGGATCACGGCATCTTTCGGGAAAGACACCCGACTCAAGGCGCCCTGCACCAGCGCTTGCTGCTCCGGACTCAGGCTGTCAAAAGGTGGCGCATCAAAAGAGAAAGCATCTGAAAAATGATCCGGCATGGCGGGGGTCCCATAAAAAAAGGACTGCAGGCAATGATCCTGCAGTCCTTTTAGCTTATCGCAAGGCGGCCCAAACGGCCCGCCCTCGTCAAACAGACAACATCAGTGTCCCGATGCACCCGCAGCGCCGATTCCGGTTTCAGACCGCACCTGCTGCGCGAGGAAGCCGGCACGGTCGATCCTGGCCTGCTTGCTGTTGTCCAGAATGGAGAACAGCCAGATACCGAGGAAGCCGATGGTCATGGAGAACAAAGCCGGCGAGGCGTAAGGAAACAGCGCCGAGCCCTTGGGGTTGCCCAGCGTGGCTTCCCACACGGAAGGCGACACCACCGTCAGCGCCACCGACGAGATCAGGCCCAGGAAGCCGCCAATCACCGCGCCGCGCGTCGTACAGTCTTTCCACAGCACCGACATGAACAGCACCGGGAAGTTGGCCGAAGCTGCAATCGCAAAGGCCAGCGACACCATGAAGGCGATGTTTTGCTTCTCAAAGGCAATGCCCAGCACCACGGCGACAACGCCCAGGACCAGGGTGGTTATTTTCGAGATGCGCAGCTCCGACGCACTGTCAGCCTTGCCCTTTTTGATCACCGTGGCATAAAGGTCATGCGAGACCGCGGAGGCGCCCGACAGCGTCAGGCCCGCCACCACCGCGACGATGGTGGCAAAAGCCACAGCCGAGATGAAGCCCAGGAACACGTTGCCACCCACGGCATTGGACAGGTGAATGGCCGCCATGTTGCCGCCGCCAATCAGGCCGCCCTTGGCGTCCAGGAAGGACGGGTTGGTCAGCACGAAGGTGATGGCGCCAAAACCGATGATGAAGGTCAGCAGGTAGAAGTAACCAATCCAGCCGGTCGCCCACATCACCGACTTGCGCGCTTCCTTGGCGCTGGGCACGGTGAAAAAGCGCATCAGGATGTGCGGCAGGCCGGCGGTTCCGAACATCAGCGCCATACCGAACGAAATGGCCGAAATCGGATCCTTGACGAAGTTGCCCGGGCCCATGATGGACTGCCCCAGCTTGGCGGCCTCTTCGGCCGTCTTGCCGCTGTCCGACGCCAGGTCGGCCTTGATCTTCACGGCCTGGGCAAACATGGCTTCAGGGCTGAAACCGAAGTGCCAGAGCACCATGGCCGCCATGAAGGTCGCGCCACCCAGCAGCATGCAAGCCTTGATGATCTGCACCCAGGTGGTGGCCGTCATGCCGCCGAACAGCACGTACACCATCATCAGCGAACCGACGATGACCACCGCAATCCAGTATTCCAGGCCAAACAGCAGCTTGATCAGCTGGCCCGCACCGACCATCTGGGCGATCAGGTAAAAAGCCACCACGACCAGCGTGCCCGAGGCCGCAAAAATGCGGACCGGCGCCTGCTTGAAGCGGAAAGCGGCTACGTCGGCAAAGGTGAACTTGCCCAGGTTGCGCAGACGCTCGGCCATCAGGAAGGTGATGACCGGCCAGCCGACCAGAAAACCGATGGAATAAATCAGGCCATCAAAGCCGCTGGCCATCACGGCCGCTGAAATGCCCAGGAAGGAGGCCGCCGACATGTAGTCGCCAGCAATCGCCAGCCCGTTCTGAAAGCCGGTGATGCCGCCGCCTGCGGTGTAGAAGTCAGCGGCTGATTTGGTCTTGGACGCCGCCCACTTGGTGATGAACAGTGTCAACACCACGAAAGCGCCGAACATGCCGATGGCCGTCCAGTTGGTGGGCTGCTTTTCAGCCTGGCCCAAATCCGCGCCGGCAGCCCATGCCACCGCCGAGACGCCAAACAGGGCGATCAGCGTCAGGATGCGCCGCGTGTTGTCAGACTTGTAGTTCATTTCAGTACCGCCTTGGTGATTTCTGCAGTCAGGTCGTCAAACTCTTTGTTGGCGCGCTTGACGTAAATGGCGGTGATCACGATCGTGAAAACAATGACGCCGAAGCCGATGGGAATGCCAAGGGTCATGACGCCCGCACCCAGGCGCTGCGAGAGAAACGGCTTGTTAAAGGCCACCAGCAGGATGAAGCCGTAGTAAACGACCATCATCGCCAGTGTGAGCCACCAGCCATAACTTGAGCGCTTGGCTTTAAGCTCCTGGTATTTTGGATTGCTCGCAATCCGTTGGGCCAAATCATCATTCATATCGTCGTCTCCAAATAATAGTCAGTGGGTGGAGATTAAGCGGATGGGCTTACCAAGCACTTACCCTGCGCTTACCCAATGCTTACTAATCCCTGCACCAACAAAGGGAAATGGGCTGGGGCAGGTTGAATCAGCGTCGCCGCCCCTGACGTGGCGACGCCGGCTTGTCAATAACCCCGCGCAGGATCGACGACGCCGGCAACCGGTTCACCGCGCTGGAGAGCGGTGATCTTGCGGGCAATCTGGGCAATGCTTTCTTCCCGCAGCGTGCGGGCAGAGGTGTGCGGGGTCACGGTGATTTTGGGGTGCGTCCAGAACGGATGCGCCGCAGGCAGCGGTTCGGTGCGGAACACATCGAGTGTGGCGCCGGCCAGATGGCCGCTGTCGATCAGCGCGATCAGGTCTTCATCCACAAGGTGGCTGCCGCGCGCCACATTGATGACATAGCCGCCCGGCTGCAGCCGGGCCAGCGTGCCTTGCCGCATGATGTTGTCGGTATCCGGCGTGAGCGGCAGCAGGCACACGAGGATGCGGGTGGCCGCCAGAAAATCGTTGAAGCCGGCGTCGCCCGAAAAGCATTGCACGCCAGGGATGGATTTGGCGGTCCGGCTCCAGCCCATCACCGGAAAATCAAACTGCGCCAGTGCCCGGCTGACACGTTCGCCCAGCACGCCCAGGCCCATCACGCCGACCGGAAAATCCTGGCGCAGGCGCGGCTTGCGGTAGGACCATTTGCCTTGCGCCGCATCCGCTTCATAGCCGTCTAATTCGCGGAAATGGCGGATCACCGCATGGCACACGTACTCGGCCATCTGCACCGACATGCCGGCGTCATCGAGCCGGACGACGGGAACGCCGGGCGGCAGGCGCAGCGTCAACAAGGCATCGACGCCCGCGCCGATATTGAAGATGCCCTTGAGTTGGGTTTGCTCATCCATGAACTGTTGCGGCGGCGCCCAGACCACGGCGTAATCTGCAGGCAGCGCGCCCGCAGACCAGACCTCTACCTCAGCGCCGGAAAAAGCGGCACGCAGGCCGTCCAGCCAGGGCTGGGCTTTGGTATCGGTACAGCAAAAACTGATGCGCATTGACTCATCCAGAAAGTTTAGACAGCGATTTTGAGCAGTTCGGACCCTTCGGTCACCTGGTCGCCCGGCGCATACAGCAACTCCTCGACCACGCCGTCGGCCGGTGCTGCAATCGTGTGCTCCATTTTCATGGCTTCCATCACCGCCAGCGGCTGGCCCTTGCTAACCTTGTCGCCGGCCTTGACCGAGAACGACAGTATCTTGCCGGGCATGGGCGCGGTCAGGCGTCCGCCTTCCGTGTGGCTCTCGCCCGCATGGGCCAGCAGATCAAGGGCCGTGATCTGGGTCGCGCCCCTGGCGGTAAAGACATGGTCCACCTCGCCCTGGGTATAGACCGCCGCCGTCAGCCGCTGGCCCGCGAACTGGATGTCGATGCCTTGCCCGCCTTGGGCAAACACCAGCGGTCCCGACACGTCGCCCACCGTCAATTGCAAAGCGCCGTCATGCAGATAGGTCAATGCCGCTTTGGCGTGCTCGCCGTGGAAGTCAAACTCGAAAGGCCGCTGCGTCACGCCATGCGTTTGCCAGCCATCGCGGCGGCTGAACGGGTCGCTGCCTTCGGTGGCTTTTTCGCCCAGCAGCGTCTGGGCAATCGCCGCAGCGGCTGCCATGGGCAAGCCAACCGGCTCCTGCTTGAAAAGAACCGCCTCTTCGCGGGGAATCAGTGCCGTATCCAGGTTGGCCTGGGCAAACGACGGGCTGCGCACCACGTAGCGCAGAAACTGCACATTAGTGCTGAGCCCGACGATGCGGGTTTGCGCCAGCGCCTCGTCCAGCCGGGCCAGCGCCTCTTCACGCGTCTGGCCGTGCACGATCAGCTTGGCCACCATGGAGTCGTAAAACGGCGAAATCGTGTCGCCTTCGCGCACGCCATCGTCAATGCGCACCAAGCCACGTTCAAACGCAGTGCAAACCGGCTTGCCGTAAACATGCAGGGTGCCGGTGGTGGGCAGAAAGTTGTTGTCCGGGTTTTCGGCGCAGATGCGGGCTTCGATCGCGTGGCCGTTGATGCGCAGCTGCTCTTGCGCCAGCGGCAAAGGCTGGCCAAACGCCACGCGCAACTGCCACTCCACCAGGTCCAGCCCGGTAATGGCTTCGGTCACCGGATGCTCGACCTGCAGCCGCGTATTCATTTCCATGAAGAAAAAATTCATGCTGCCGTCGGCGTGCTGTTCGACGATGAACTCCACCGTGCCCGCACCGACGTAATTGACCGCACGCGCGGCGGCGACGGCGGCCAGGCCCATCTGGGTGCGCATCTCCGGCGTCATGCCGGGCGCCGGGGCTTCTTCAAGCACCTTCTGGTGGCGCCGCTGCACCGAGCAGTCGCGCTCGAACAGGTAAACATAGTTGCCATGCATGTCGCCAAACACCTGGATTTCGATGTGACGCGGGCGCTGCACGTATTTTTCGACCAGCACGGCGTCGTCGCCAAAGCTGTTGATGGCTTCGCGCTTGCAGCTGGCCAGCGCCGCCACAAAATCCTCGGCCCGGTCCACCGCGCGCATGCCCTTGCCGCCGCCGCCGGCGCTGGCCTTGATCAGCACCGGGTAGCCGATGCGGTCGGCCTCGTGCTTGAGCATGGCCGGGTTCTGGTCGCTGCCGTGGTAGCCGGGCACCAGCGGAACGCCGGCCTTTTCCATCAGCTGCTTGGACTCGGACTTCAGGCCCATGGCCTTGATGGCAGACGCCGGCGGGCCGATGAAGGCCAGCCCCGCGTTGGCACAGGCCTGCGCAAACTCCTCGTTCTCGCTCAG
>NZ_JAUXNA010000390.1 GCF_030682935.1 Polaromonas sp. | reverse complement strand
CGCGGACCCCGCCTGAAGCGAGCACCGCAAGGTGCCCGTAGCGCAGCGAAGGGTCGCAGACAGTAGGGTCGCCTTTCTTTGCTTACTTTCTTTGGCGAAGCAAAGAAAGTGAGTCGCATGCCGGGCGACTCCCGGCCAGCCTAACCCCGCAACGCCAACCCGCTATCAAAAAATTAACCAACCCAAACCACATCAGAAAACCAGAAAAATCACGACTTCTGCGTGCGGTAGTTCCACCAAGGCAACGCCGCCCGCAGCGACAAAATCTTTCCGCTCTGCGCCAGTTTGACGCTGTAACCCGGCATGCTGCCCAGCGCGGTCTGCCAGTCGCGGCTTTGCAGTTCTTTGAGCAGGGCTTGCACTTGGGGCGTGGGCAGTTCGGACTTCAGGCACACCAGGTGGTAGCGCTCCTGCACCAGCGGCACAAAGCCCAGACCTTTTTCGTGCGCCGCCGCTTCAGTACCCAGACCCGCATCGGCTGCGTTGCTGGCCACGGCCTGGGCTACCGCTGTGTGGGAGGGCTCCTGGCTGGCGTAGCCCTGAATATCTTGCGGCTGCAGGCCGGCCTTGGCCAGCAGCTCGTCCAGCAGCACCCGCGTGCCTGCGCCTTCCGCGCGATTCACATAGCGAACACCGGGCCGCCTCAGGTCGGCCAGGCTGGCAAGGCCCAGCGGGTTGTTTTTGGCAACGATCAGGCCTTGGGTGCGGTGGGCAAAGCCAATTAATTTATGCAGGCCGGGCTTGAGCAGGCTGCGGTAGGTGCGCGCGGCCACCGACTGGCTGGCGGGCTGGTCCAGCGTGTGAAAGCCGGCCAGCGTGCAGCGCCCGGCGTTCAGGGCCGCAATCGCATCGACGCTGCCCATGAAGCGGATGTCCAGGTGCAGGCCGTGCGCGCCGGCCTGCTCGCGCAGCGCCGTCAGCGCGGCATCGTGGCTGGCGTACAACGTCAGCACATGGGTGTTTTCATCAAACGCGCTGGAAAATGCGCGTTCGATGTCGCCGCGCAAGGCTTCAATCTGCGGCGCCAGCCGGGCCTGGGCCTGGCGCTCGGCCCACAGCAGTTTCTCGCCAAACTCGGTCAGGCGCGCGCGCTGGCCCTTGTCCCAGACGATCAGCGGCCGCTCCAGCGTCTGCTCCCAGTCCTTGAGCGCGCCCCAGACATGCCGGTAGGACAGGTCCAGCGCCTTGGCGGCCTTGCCGATGGAACCCTGCTCACGCACGGCGTGCAGCAAGTCCATCAGCGGATTTCGGATCAGCGCGTCTTTGCCGCGCTCGGGGGTCAGCAGGTAGGAGAGTTGGACTTTGTGCATGGGTGCATGGGTGCATGGGGGCAGGGCGGTGCGCTGATTATGCGTGCATGGCCCGGTGACGCAAAGTGTCTCAAGTCCTTGATTTTCCTATGCAAATCGCTTCATAACGGTCAATACCGATGCGCCCGCAAGGCCTGCGGCAGTAGGATAAAGTCTCGCAAAACTTGCCGCATGAACACCTTTTCAGACAGCGCCGTCACGGCCTTTTCGCTCATCACCTCGCTCGACCCGCTGCTCGCCAGCATTGTGCTGCGGTCGCTGGCCGTCAGTGCGTTCGCCTGCCTGATTGCCTGCAGCGCCGGCCTGCTGCTGGGCGCCTGGCTGGGGGTGGCGCGCTTTCGGGGCCGCGCGGCGGTGCTGGCCCTGCTCAACACCGCGCTGGCCTTGCCCTCCGTGGTGGTTGGGCTGGTGGTGTATCTGCTGCTGTCGCGCAGCGGGCCGCTGGGTTTTCTGGGCTGGCTGTTTTCATTCAAGGCCATGGTGCTGGCCCAAAGCGTGCTGGTGCTGCCGGTGGTGATGGCGCTGGTACGCCAGACCATTGAAGATGCGGACCGCAGCCATGGCGAGCAGTTCCAGTCGCTGGGCGCGCGCCGCTTCATGCGCGGCCTGATCCTGCTGTGGGACGAGCGCTATACCTTGCTGACGGTGCTGATTGCCGCCTTTGGCCGCGCCATTTCAGAGGTTGGCGCGGTGATGGTGGTGGGCGGCAACATCGAGGGTTTCACGCGCGTGATGACCACGGCGATTGCGCTGGAAACCAGCAAGGGCGACTTGCCGCTGGCGCTGGCGCTCGGCATCTTGCTGCTGGGCGTGGTGCTGCTGCTCAACCTGCTGATTGCGCTGGTGCGGCGCTGGCGCAATCAGCTCGATGACCCCTTGCTGCAGATGGAGGTCGTGCTCGCCCCGGGCCGTGCCGCACAGGGGGCGCCGCCATGATACCGATTTTCAAGTTGCAGTCCGTCACTGTGCAGTTTGGCCGGCTCCAGGCCCTGACGGCCTGCACCTTCCAGGTACGCGCCGGTGAACGGCTGGCGCTGGTGGGCGCCAACGGCAGCGGAAAAAGCACGCTGCTGCGCACGCTGCAGGGCTTTGTTGAGCCCGTGGCGGGCAGCTTCAAGCGGCATGCGGATGTGCGCACGGCCATGCTGTTTCAGCGCCCCTACCTGCTGCGCGCCAGTGTGCGGAGCAACGTGGCCCTGGGCCTGTGGCTGAACGGCACGCCCTGGCGGGAGGCCCAGGCGCAGGCGCTGCAGGCGCTCGAGCGCGTCGGGCTGGCCGACCTGGCAGGGCGCAATGCCAAGGCGCTGTCAGGCGGGCAGCAGCAGCGCGTGGCGCTGGCGCGGGCCTGGGCGCTCAAACCGCAGGTCTTGCTGCTCGATGAGCCGACCTCCAGCCTGGACCCCACGGCCAAGCGCGAGGTGGAGCGCCTGATGGCCGAATTTTCCGATGCGGGCATGACGCTGATTTTCAGCAGCCACAACCTCGGCCAGGTCAAGCGCCTGGCCAGCCGCGTGATCTACCTGGAGCACGGCCACCTGCTGGCTGACTTGCCCACGGAGGCCTTTTTCAACGGGCCTTTGCCCCTGGCCGCTGAAACATTTTTAAAAGGAGAATTGGCATGAACGGTTTAAATAAAATGGCACAAGGATTTAAGCCTTTAAGGGCTCTAGCCATGGTATCCATTGCGCTATCCGCTACTATTTCCATAGCGCAAGCGCCCAGCATCGTGATGGCCTCCACCACGTCCACCGAGCAGTCGGGGCTGTTTGGCCATTTGCTGCCCGAATTCAAAAAGGCCTCGGGTATGGACGTGAAGGTGGTGGCGGTCGGCACCGGCCAGGCCATCGACATGGGCCGCCGGGGCGACGCCGATGTGCTGTTTGTGCACGACCAGGTAGCCGAGGAAAAAGTCGTGGCAGAAGGCTTTGCCCTCAAGCGCTTTGCGGTGATGTACAACGACTTCGTGCTGATCGGTCCGGCGGCTGACCCGGTGCAGGTCAAGGGTAAAGACATTGCAGCAGCGCTTAAAAAGATCAAGGCGGCCGATGCCGGTTTTATCTCGCGCGGCGACAAAAGCGGCACCCATGCGGCCGAACTGCGCTACTGGAAAACGGCGGGCGTGAGCACGCCGGAGTTCGCCGGCTACAAGGCCTGCGGCTGCGGCATGGGCCCCGCGCTCAACATGGCTGCCAGCACCGGCGCCTACGTGCTGACGGACCGCGGCACCTGGCTGAACTTCAAGAACCGCGCGGACCTCGCGGTGCTGGTGGAAGGCGACACACGCCTGTTCAACCAGTACGGCGTGATGGTGGTCAACCCGGCCAAACACCCGCAAACCAAGGCGCTTGAAGCGCAAAAGTTTGTCGACTGGATCATCTCGCCAGCGGGGCAGGGCGTGATTGCCGGCTACAAAATCAACGGCGAGCCGCTGTTTTTCCCGAACGCTGCGAAATAAGGATGGCTCAGTTCGCGGGCCAAAAAATGGTTCCGTTTCAATGGTAAATTGGCCTTTTTGTGAAACAGGCGCTGGCGCTACGTGACCGGCCTGTTTCCACTCAACCGATCAGGAACACCATGAAAACCGCCCACGACCTTGTTGCCGCCGCCAAAACCCGCGTTCAGGAAATTGCCATCGCCGACGCCGAGCAGGCCATCCGCGACGCCGACCTGTTGCTTGATGTACGCGAGGCCGACGAATACGCCGCTGGCCACCTGAGCGGCGCGGTGCATATTTCGCGCGGCATGCTGGAGTTCAAGTTCAGCGGCAACCCGGCCCTGCAGCCGCGCGACCTCAAGATCGTGCTGTACTGCAAGACCAGTGGCCGCGCCGCGCTGAGCGCCGTCGCCCTGCACGAGATGGGCTACCTGAACGTGCAGTCCCTGGCGGGCGGCTTTGATGCCTGGGCGGCGGCCGGCAAGCCGGTGGTCAAGCCGCAGCCGCCCTCGTTCGAGTAAGCCGCTTATGCCAAGGCGCTTGCGACGGGCGCGTAGAGACAAACATGGGGGCCATCTTCTACAAGCTTAGCCCCTGGCCCGCTTCCTCAACCGTCTGGCCGTCACGGATGTGATAAATCCGCTTGAACGTGGGAATGATTTTTTCGTCGTGGGTCACCACGATGATGGCGGTCTGGGCTTGCTGGGCCATCTGGTTCAGGATGCGCATGACGGCCAAAGCGCGCTCACTGTCCAGCGGCGCGGTGGGCTCGTCGGCCAGGATCACCGGCGGGCGGTTGGCCAGCGCGCGCGCAATCGACACGCGTTGCTGCTCGCCGCCCGACAGCTGCGACGGCTCGGCTTTGGCGCGGTGGGCCACGTCCAGCGCAGTCAGCCGTTCCAGCGCGCGGGCTCTCGCCTGGGCGTTGGGCACGCCCGCCAGCATGGGCAGCAGGGCGACGTTGTCGGTCACGTCCAGAAACGGAATCAGGTACGGCGCCTGGAATACAAAGCCGATGCGGTCGCGCCGCAGCGCACGCAGATCAGAGGTGGTCCAACCGTTGTCATAAATCAGCTCCTTGCCAAGCGTCATGCGGCCAGCCGTGGGCTCGATGATGGCGCCCAGGCATTTGAGCAGCGTGCTCTTGCCCGAGCCCGAGGGGCCGACCAGCCCCACGACTTCGCCGGGGCCTACCGTCATGTTGACGTTTTTAAGCGCTTCGACGGCGGTGTCGCCCCGGCCATAGACCTTGCGCAGGCCTTCAATAAGAATTCCGCCGGGCACTGGGGGTGGGGTCATGTTGTTCATTCCTGTCACCCGATGGCCGTTGCCGGATCGATCTGGAGCGCCGCGCGAATCGCCAGCGTGCTGGCCAGCGCGCAAATCAGCAGTGTGGCCACCAGGCCGGTGAGGGCGTCTTGCGTGAGCAGCAGCACATACTTGGGAAACACCGGCGCCCAGATCGTGGCCGCCACCTTGCCGACCACAAAACCAATCAGCCCGAGGCCCAGCGCCTGCTGCAGGATCATGCTGGCAATCGTACGGTTGCGCGTGCCAATCAGCTTGAGCACGGCTATTTCGCGGATCTTGCCCAGCGTCATGGTGTAGATGATGAAGGCCACGATGGCGGCGCTGACCACCGCCAGGATCGCCAGGAACATGCCGATCTGTTTGGCTGCGGTGGCAATCAGCTTGTCCACCAAAATGGCTTCCATGCCCGCACGCGTGAACACCTGCAGGTGCTTCCAGCGGCGAATCGGCTCGGCCATCTGCCCGGCCTCGAAGCCTGGCTGCAGCTGCACCAGTACGGCGTTGACGTTGCGGCTGCTGGTTTGCAGCGCCTGCACCGCGTCCAGCAGGCCGGGCACGCCGGGGCGGTTGAAGGCGGGGCTGGCGGCGGTGCGGGTGCGGTCATTTTGAATCGCGTCGTTGTCCTTTAAAAACTGCGCTTCCTGCGCGTCTTTCAGCGGGATGAACACCATAGGGTCGCCGCCCGAGGACACCATGCGCTGCGTCAGCCCGACCACGGTGTAGTCGTGGCGGCGGATGCGGATGCGCTCGCCCAGGGCGAAGCCGGCTTTGACGTCGGCCACCGCCTCGTAATGACTGCGCGTGAGCTGGCGGCCCGCCACGAGGTAGCCCGGTGAGCCGGGCTGATCGGGTTCTATGCCCACCACCATGGCCCGGATGTCATCACCGCCCTGGTCCCTGTTTTGCACCTGCATCGTGAAATAGGTCACGTTGGCCGCCTGCGCCACGCCCGGCATGCCGCGCAGGCTGTGCACCACGTCGTCTTTCAGGCTCGATGATTCGGCGTAGGGCCCCTGCGTGTCCTTTTGCACCACCCACAGGTCGGCCCGGCTGTTGGTGAGCAGCGCTTGCGCGTCATCGACCATGCCGCGGTACACCCCGGCCATGGTCAGCGTCACGCCAATCAGCAGGCCCAAACCCAGGCCGGTGAGTACAAATTTGCCCCAGCTGTGCGCGATGTCGCGCCCAGCCAGGCTGATCATTGGGCCGCTCCGGCTGGGGCTTTGACCAGTGCGTCCACCACCTGCACGCGGACGCCGGCGCTCAAGGCTTTCTGGCTATACACCACTACTTCGTCACCGGCATTTACGCCCGCCAGCACCTGTACCTGGCCGTCCAGGCTGTGGGTGCCCAGCTGCACGGGGGTAAATACCGGCTTGCCGCCCTCCAGCCGCCACACGCCGGCCTGGCCCTGCTGGCGCTGAATGCTGGCATTGGGAATCAGCAGCGACGTCGGGGTTTCGGGCAGTTGCAGCGTCACTTCAGCCAATTCACCGACCGAGGCGCCAGCGGCGGCGTCAAAGGCCACTTGCGCAATGCGCTCTTCGGTCACGCTGTCGGCCAGCAACTCGACCCGGGCGACGTGGCCGGCCACCGGGGTGCGCGGTTGCGAGCGCAGCACGATGCGCGCTTGCAAGCCCGGCGCGAGTCCTGCGGAGCGGCCCTGGTCCACCCGCAGCTTGACCCACAAACTGGCCGGGTCCATCAGGCGCAGCACCGGCTGGCCGGCCACCACCGTGCTGCCCGCTTCGGCGTCGCGGCTGGTGACCACAGCATCGGCCGGAGCCCGCAGGCGCACGTTGCCGCGCTGCTGCTGCAGGGCGGCGCGCTCAGCCCGCTGTCGGACCACGTCCTGGCCAGCGCCGCTCAGGTTGGCCTGCGCGGCCAGCAGCGCGGCATCGGCCGAGACTTTTTCCTGCAAGCGGGCTTCGAGCGCGCCCGCGCTGATGAAGTGTTGCGCGGCCAGCTCCTGGTTGCGGCTGGCGTTGAGGGCGGCCAGTGCGCGCCGCGCCGTGGTGTCGCTTACCTGGGCTTGCGCAGCAGCCTGGGTGCTGCCCGCGCGGGCCAGCGACGCATCAAGCGCGGCCAGGCGCTGGTCCAGATCCACCGGGTCCATTTCAGCCAGCAGTTGCCCGGCCTGGACCGTGTCGCCGACATCGACCTTCACGCTGAGAACGCGGCCCGCCACGGTGGGGCCAACCATCCAGCTGCGCCGCGCTTCCACGGTGCCGATGCCAAAGAGGGCAGGGCGCAGTCGCCCTTCCTGCACGGCCGTGACCGTAACGCGCGTGGGCGCCAGCGGGCCGGTGCGCAGCGCCACAAAGGCCAGGGCGCCCGCCAGTGCCAGCGCAAGGGCGCCCAAGGCTAGGCGGCGGGGCAAAAGGGGGGTGCGTTTCATGGGGTTTCCTTCAGGGTGAGTCCGCGCAGATAAATGTCGAATACGCCGGGCGCCTGGGCGGCCATGGCGCTCGCCTGGCCGCTGATCAGGGGCTGCACACCAGCCCCTGGACCGAGCCGACACACAGCACGGCGGCGGCCTGCAGGTCGGTGGCTGGCGCGAGCAGGCGCTGCGTTTGCGCGCGCTGCATCAGGCTGCGCACGCAGGCTCAGGCAAAGCGCTGCGCCATCAGGCGGCGCGTCATGTCGTGGCCAAAAGCCTCGGCATCCAGCGCCAGCTGCTGCTCTACCAGTGCCGTGCGCAGGCCGTGCCCCGACAGTGCGCGCGCCAGGCGCAGCCCGGCCGGGCCAGCGCCCGAGATGAGGATGTCAAAGTTCATGCCGGGCAGCGTAGCAGTGCAGGGCCCGTTGCGTGTTGATGGGGGTCAAGATAGCGGGCGAGCCCGCCGACTTTTGCCGCGCATGCGGCGCCTTGGTGCGCTGGATTACTCAGGGCGCTCTTTGGTTTCGGGCGACCCAGGCGCTGCAGACGCCCGAGCGATCGCGGCTTCTTCATCGGTTTCTGCGACCGCGCGTGGCCTGTCGCTGTGCGACACCCTGTAGCCGTCGGCCACGTAGCCCGGGCCTTTCATGACCATCACGATCACGCAGCCAATGCCCACCGTCAGCACCATGGCCCAGTGAAAAACGACCACGCCGACGACGACGTAGTCGGCCATTTGCAGCCAGCGGGCTTGCTGGGCGCTGGCCTGCGGATCGGCCAGCAGATGCACCAGGCCCAAACCCAGCAGCGGCAAGGCGCTGCCCACCAGCAAGATCACGGGGAGTTTTCGCCACAGCCTCCACTCCAGACCGGAGGCTTCGCGGCGTGTGGGTGAGAGTTTTTTCAGCCAGTTCATGGGTGCTTGCAAAAATGTGAATTGCCGGACGTAGGTAAAACCGCATTGTCCAGGCATCAGGCTGAGTGGTCTTGATGGCGCTCAAGGGGGTACCTGTGATCACTGCCCGCATCAAGCAGTCGCTGCCATCTGTGGTTGTACTTCTCAAAGCCCAAATAGCCAAGCAAGCCCGGCAGGCCATTACAAGGATTTACAGCTTTTAAGAACGGATTTTATGGCCTAGCTTGCGGTAGACGGTGGCCCGGCTGATGCCCAGCGCGCGCGCCGCCTGCACCACGTTGCCGCGCGCATCTTCCACCGCCTTGCGGATCAGCGCGGCTTCGACGTCCCTGAGCGGCCGGTGGTCGGTGGTGCGGCCTGCCGACCCTCGCGTGTCGGTGTCACCGGGCGCCAGCGGCAGCGCGAGCAGGCGCAGCCCGGACCACAGCGGCACTTCCAGTGGCAGCTGTCGGCCCAGGGCTTCGCGCCGGGCGGCGTCAAACAGCATTTCGAAAGGCATGGCAAACAGGTCGCTGCAATGCACCAACGAGGGCGCCGCCACGTTCAGGTGCGGCACCATTTGCCGCGCCGTGGGGTTGGCGCCCGTGACGCAGCCGTCGGCGTCTACGCAGACCAGACCATCCTCGTCGTTGCCCAGCGTGCGGCCCGGCCAGTTCAGCCGGATCAGCAGGCGGTAGGGGCGACTCAGGGTGAGTGCGTTTTCAATGCTGCGCGCCGACTGCGTGACCAGGTGCTTGAGTTCGGGCCGCTCCAGCGCGTCGATTCCGGTCAGGTCAAGCATGCCGGCACAGCGGCCGTCCGGGCCGAACAGCGGTGCGCCAGCGCAGCTGTAAACCGACGTGGCATTAAAAAAGTGCTCGCCGCGGTGCAGCCAGACCGGCTGCAGTTCGGTCAGCGCCACACCAATGGCCGTGGTGCCAACCTGCTGCTCTGACAGGTCAGTGCCCAGGCGCGTGATCAGGTCGGCGCGGCGGTCGTGGCGGTCTATCGGGCCGTCCACATCGACCACCACGCCGTGCCGGTTGGTGAGCAGGGCGAAATAGCGCGTGTCCGAAATGGCGCGGCCCAGTTTTTCCAGCACGGGCCGGGCCGCCTGCACCAGCTGACGGTTGTCGTCCAGCGTGCGCCGCAACGCGGGGGGCGGCAGTATGTCAAAAGCAGGCGTTTGCTCCGGCCTGTGGCCATGGGCCAGGCAGCGCCGCCAGGAGCGCTCCAGCCAGCCTTCAAGCGCCAGCACCGGGCCGCCCGGCGGCGGTTGTCCATACAAAACCGCCTGGCGCGCCTGGCCAATGCGGACCAGGCGATCCGGTTTGGCGGCTGCGGGGGCGGGATGGAAGGGGATCATGGAGGCCATCATGCATTGTGGCTATTTTGGCCGATTTGCGTGGCGTCCCGATTTTGCCTGACTGCCCCGGTGCGGCAAGGCGCTCACACAATGCCGGCAGCACTGAATTAGTGATGAAAAGTGCTACTAGCACAATATCAACGGGTGTAGTATGCTATAAAAAATATAGCGGTTTTTATGCCCGCCACGGTCAGCAGCAGCGAGCCCAGCACATGCAGCGCCGCCGTGCCCAGGGCCAAGCCATAGCGGGCCTGCATCAGCAAGCTCACGACTTCGCCTGAAAAGGAGGAAAACGTCGTGAGGCCGCCCAGAAAACCGGTCACCAGCAGCAGGCGCCAGACCGGATCGAGCTGGGGCATGGATTGGAAAATGGCGATGCAGATGCCGATCAGGTAGCCGCCCAGCAGGTTGGCGGCCAGCGTGCCCCAGGGAATCACGCCGCCGGGCGTGAGCCACAGGCCCAAGCCCCAGCGGGACAATGCGCCCACGCTGGCCCCCACACAGATCGCAAGAACGTGCAACATCGGCTCAGTTTGCCATTTTTTGCGGCAGCCAGGTGACGATGCCGGGGAAGACGTAAATCAGGGCTACCGCCGCGCACATCAGCAGGAACATCGGCATCGTGACCCTGGCAATCCAGGTGAGTTGGCGGCCGGTCATGCCTTGCAGCACAAACAAATTGAAACCCACCGGCGGTGTGATTTGCGCCATCTCAACCACCAGCACCACAAAGATGCCAAACCAGATCGGGTCAATGCCGGCCGCCTGCACCGTGGGCATCAGCACACCCATGGTCAGCACCACCATCGAGATGCCATCCAGAAAGCAGCCCAGCAGGATGAAGAAAACCGACAGCGTCACGATCAGCTGCGCCTTGCTCAGGCCCAGCGTGCCAATCCATTCGGCCAGGTGGCGCGGCAGGCCGATGTAGCCCATGGCCAGTGTGAGAAAGGCGGCGCCCGCCAGGATCAGCGCGATCATGCAATACAGCCGGGTCGCGCCCATCAGTGCGTCGCGAAAGCTGACCCAGTTCATCGAGCCTTGCAGCGTGGACAGCACCAGCGCGCCGAGTACGCCCAGGGCGGCGGCCTCGGTGGCCGTGGCCACGCCCGTGTAAATCGAGCCCAGCACCGCCGCGATCAGCGTGACCACCGGAATGAGGCTGCGCGAGGCGGACAGTTTCTCCCGGAGCGTGGTTTTGGCATCGGCGGCGGGTACTTGTTCGGGGTGGCGCAGCGCCCAGAACATGATGTAGCCCGAAAACAGCGCCGCCAGCAGCAGACCCGGAAAAACCCCGGCGATGAACAGCTTGGAGATTGACACCTCGGCGGCCACGCCGTAGACGATCATGATGATGGACGGCGGTATCAAGAGGCCCAGCGTGCTGGCGCCCGCCAGCGTGCCAATGACCATGTGCTCGGGGTAGCCGCGACGCGTCAGTTCGGGCAGCGTCATTTTGCCGATGGTGGCGCAGGTGGCGGCGCTCGAGCCTGACACGGCTGCAAAAATCGTGCAGCCGATCACGTTGGTGTGCAGCAGCCGCCCGGGCAGGGCCTGAACCCAGGGCGCCAGGCCCTTGAACATGTCCTGGCTCAGGCGGGTTCGAAACAAAATTTCGCCCATCCAGACAAACAGCGGCAGGGCGGTCAGGGTCCAGCTGCTGGACGATCCCCAGACCGTGACGGCCATGGCGTCGCCCGCCGCGCGTGAGGAAAACAGCGTGACCGCCATCCAGGCCACGCCGGTCAGCGTGAGGCCGACCCAGACGCCGCTGCCCAAAATCAGCAGCAGGGCCGCCAGCAGGGCGGCGGTAATTGCAAGGTCGTTCATGAGAGGCCGCTTGAGGTGTGGAGGTGGATCGGTTTATTCGTTGCGTAGCGCTTCATCGCTGCTTTGGGCGATGCGCTTGCCCCTGATTTCAAGCACCAGTTCATCCAGAAAGGCGATCGCCAGGATCACCGTGCCCAGCGCCATGGCAATCTGCGGAATCCACAGCGGCGTGGCGTCACTGGCGGTGGATATGTCGTGAAACAGGCGCGACTGCCAGGCCAGGCGGCAGCAGTAATACGCGAACAGGGCCGAAAGCACCGTGGCAAAGCCCAGCGCCCACAGCTCCAGTCCCTTTTTCCAGCGCCCGGTCAGCGCCGCCAGAATCAAAGTCACGCGGATGTGCTCGCCGCGCTTGAGGGTGTGCGCCAGCGCCAGAAAGCCGCTGGCCGCCATCAGGTAACCGGCGTAGGCGTCGGTGCCAGGCACATGAAAATGGAGCTGCCGGCTCACGATGGACAGCAGCACCATGACCAGCAAGCCGACCAGAAACAGCGCCGCCAGGGCGGCAGCGCTGTTGTACAAGGCATCAAGCGCTTTTCGCATCACCCGGGCTTCAGGACTTGTTGAACGCGTCGATCAGCGCCTTGCCTTCGGGGCCGGCTTTTTCAATCCATTCCTTGAGCATCACGTCGCCGACCTTCTTCATGTCGGCCTTGAGCTGGGCCGATGGCGCCACGATGCTCATGCCGTTGGCCTTGAGCTTTTCAAGCGACTCGGTGTTGGTCTTTTTGGAAGCGGCCAGGCCTCGCACTTCGGCGTCTGCGGCGGCCTTGAGCACCGCCTGCTTGGTCGGTGCATCAAGCGCATCAAACGCTGCCTTGTTGACGATGACGGCATTCTTGGGTAGCCAAGCCTGGGTGTCATACCAGTACTTGATGTGCTCGTAGGTCTTGGTATCGACCCCGGTCGAGCCTGACGACATGTAGGACTCGATCACGCCGGTGGCCATGGCCTGGGAAAGTTCGGCCGCCTGCACGGTGACGGGCTGCGCGCCCACCAGTTCCGCAATGCGCGCGGTGGACGGGCTGTAGGCACGCCATTTCACGCCCTTCAGGTCAGCGCCCGCGTTGATCGGTTTCTTGGCATAAATGCCTTGTGGCGGCCAGGGCACCGAATACAGCAGCGCCATGCCCTGCTCGGCAAATTTTTTCTCGAGGAAGGGTTTTTGCGCCTTGTAGAGCTTCATCGACTGGTCGTAGCTGTCGGCCAGGAAGGGCAGGCCGTCGACACCAAAAAGCTGCCACTCGTTCTGGAAGTTGGCCAGCAGGATTTCACCCGCTTGGGCTTGGCCGCCCTGCACCGCGCGCTTGATTTCGGGCGCCTTGAACAGCGCGCCGTTGGCGTGCACCGTGATCTTGAGTTTGCCGCCGGTGGCTTTGTCGACGTCGCTGGCAAATTCGGTGAGGTTCACCGTGTGGAAGTTTGCGGCGCCGTAACCGGCGGGCAGGTCCCATTTGGTTTGGGCAAAAGCCGATGCGCCCACGGTCAGTGCGGCGGCGGTCAGGACAAGTTTCAGTTTCATGGTGACTCCAGGTAATAGGTCAGAAAACATTAACAGCAGGGAGATCATGGTAGACGCAAATCCGGCGCCAGCCTGACCATGCATACCCTCCAAAGGCATGCTGTGGTTCAGGAAATTCAGTTTATTGCGGGTCGGCTCCCGACAGTCTTTGCCAGGCACTTACAGCGGCCAGCACGGTTGCCATCTGTACCGTATGGGCGAAGCGAAACCGCTCGTCAGCCACGGTCTCATCCGGAAACTCGGTGATCAGCGTCACGGGCGCGCCAGGGCGAGTGGATTCCGATTGGGTGCAGGCCGTGCCGTTGATCACCTCGAAGGGCAACTCGCCTGCGTGGCGTTCGTAGAGCGCCATCTGGCGGGTGTTGTACGCGGGCAGGCCGTCGACCTTAAGCAGTGCCGCACTGACCTGCTCCAGCAGGGCGCGGCCTTGCGCCTGCCAGCCCGGGTGATGGCGCAGGATCAGGAAAAATCCTTTCGGGATCGTCCACAGCTCAAAACCGCGCGGCACATAGCCGCAGAGCGGCCGGGTCCATTCATGGGCCGGGTAACCGTGCAGGTTGATGTGCAGCTGGGCGCCCGACAGCGCCAGCGCCTGCTCGCGCGCCTCGCGCTCATACAGCGGCGCCTGCTCGCGGTATTCAATGTCATCGCCGAGCGCGCTGTAGCGGGCGGCGTGGTGCATGTGGCGCGGGTGCTGTACGCACAGCTCGCGGTGCAGGGCATAACCATCGGGATTTTCGAGCGCGATCAACGCAAAGTGGGCGTTGCCGCTGGCCTTGAGCTGTTGCGCTGCACGCAGTGCGCCCACCACGCCCGAGGTTTCGTTGGCATGCTGGCCGCCGCTGATGAGGACGGCTGCGCCCGGTCCGGCGTGGTACAGGCCTTCCACCGCCCGGCCCTGGCGCGACAGCGCGCCAAAGCGCTGGCCGCCCAGTCCATGCATCTCTGCGGCAATGCGCTCGGGGTGCGGTGCAGCACCGAGCAGGTCAAACGCTTGCTCTGGCGCCGGACTTGCGCACGCGCGTAGGTCCTGCGCCTGCACGTCAAAGCGGCTCAGCGCCATGCGCAGGCGCGGCGCCGTGTTACTGGCGCGCACGTCCGGCACGATCTGGCCCGGTTGCAGGCGTCTATCGCTAGTGGCTTGTCCTGACCGGCGCTGGAAGATTTCCAGCAGGGAAAAATAAATGTCTTCGTGCAGCGCTTCATGGGTGCTGATGCATTCGTGGTCGACAGGCAAGGCCTGCTCAAAGCCGGGCAGGTCGACGCGAATGTCAAGCCGCTCGAAGTAAGGCTCCTGTGCCGGCCAGGGCTGCTGCTGGACGGTTTGAATAATCTGCTCGAAAACCTGTTCGTAATCGGTTTTCTGGGCTGCGCCCATCTGGACCATCGGGCCGGATTCTGTCCGGGTTCTGAGCCAGCCGGTGGGCGAAAGCAGGGTGGCATCCAGGTGATCAACGTGGATGCGGTTGGGGGCAAATATGCTGGCCTGCAGCTGCTGGCCGTCTTTGCGCGTGAGCGCCAGCTGGTAGTTCAGATCGTCGGTGCCGGGTTCAAACGCGAGCTTGCAGTCAGGCAGCAGCGCTGCCAGCGGGTAGGCTTCCAGCAGAAAACGGCGTGGCGATGCGTTCGGATGCACCGGATACGTGACGGTGACTGCGGCCAGCGTGCTGCAATCGACTTCTTCCAGAAAGTAGTGCAACAGCGGCTTGTAGGCACTGCGCAGCGTCGCCTCGACGCCTGCAGCCCTCAGGCGCCGCTCGGCAGCGCGGCGCGCGGCCACGCCTTCGAACAGCCAGCCCTCCACCTGGGCGCCGCGCCATTCGGCTTGTTCGAACTGGCTGGCCCAGCTGTCCAGCGTGCGCGGCAGGGTCAAATTTAGGAGCAGCATGTCAGTCATCAAAGTTTTCCGGTGGGGTCGATCCGGTCGCGCAGCCAGTCACCCAGCAGGTTCAGGCCCAGCACCGTGAGCATGATGGCCACGCCCGGAAAGACGCTGACCCACCAGGCGGTCTGCATGTAGGTTCGGCCATCGGCCAGCATGCCGCCCCAGCTGGGGATCAGCGGGTCGACACCCAGACCGAGAAAGGTCAGGCTGCTCTCTAACAGGATGTTGTTGGCCACGTTCAGCGTCATCAAAATGATGACCGGCCCGATGATGTTGGGCAGGATGTGGTGATGGATCATGGCGAAATCCCGCACGCCAAAGGCCCGCGCGGCCTGGACGAACTCGCGCTCGCGCACGGACAGCACCATGCCGCGCACTAGCCGTGCGTACTGCACCCACTGCGAGACGATCATGAACAGGATGATGTTGCCCAAGCCCCCACCGAGGATGGAGATGAAGGTGAGCGCCACCAGAATAAAGGGCAGCGCCAGCTGCACATCCACGCAGCGCATCAGCAGCATGTCCCAAAAGCCCCGGTAATACCCGGCGATCAGACCGACGGTGATGCCCAGCACCGAGGCACCCAGCACCGATAGAAAGCCGACCATCAGGGAAATTCGGCCGCCCACCAGCACCCGCGCCAGCACGTCGCGCCCCAGGGGGTCTGTGCCTAGCGGATGCGCCCACGCGGTAAAGGGCTGCGTGAGGCGTGCCGCCAGGTCCATCAGCGAGCCCCGGTCCGGAAAAATCCAGACCGACAGCAGGACCAGCGTCAGCATGGCACCGGTCAGCAGGGCGCCGAGGATGAATTCGAGCGAGCGCCACTGCATGGCGCGGGCGGGAGCGGTGGCGGGAATAGCTGTTTGCATGGAGTTCATTTGTTGCGAATGCGGGGATCGACCAGCCCGTAAGCAATGTCAACCAGCAGGTTGACCGCCACAATAATCACGGCCAGCACGGTGACGGTGCCCTGCAGAACCGGGTAGTCCCGGTTGGCAATGGCATCAAAGGCCAGCGTTCCCAGCCCGGGCCAGTTGAAGACTTTTTCCACCACGACCAGGCCGCCAATCAGGTTGCCGAACTGCAGGCCGATGTAGGTGATCAGGGGAATGGCGCAATTGCGCAGTGCGTGCTTGTAGAGCACCACGCGCTCCTTGAGCCCCTTGCTGCGCGCCACCATGATGTATTGGGCCGACAGCGTCTCCAGCATGGCGGTGCGCACCAGCCGCACGTTGGTGGCCGACAGAATGATCGCCATGGTCAGCGCCGGCAAGACCAGGCTGATGGCGCCATCCCAGCCCGAGGGCGGCAACAGGGGAAAGGTGATGGACAGCAGCAGCACCAGCATGATGGCGAGCCAGAAGTTGGGAAACGACAGCCCCACCAGCGAGATGATGCGGATGAACTGGTCAACGCCCTTGCCTTTGTTCACGGCGGCCTTGATGCCCAGCGGCACCGACACCACAATGGACAGCAGCAGCGAGACAAATGCCAGCGCCAGCGTGGCGGGCAGGGCATCACCCATCAGCCGCGCCACCGGCGTTCCCCCCATGAAGCTCAGACCAAAGTCGCCCTGTATCGCACCGCCCAGGAAGTCGCCGTATTGCACCAGAAAAGGCCGGTCCAGGCCCAGGCCCTTGCGGATATTCTGGAGATCTTCTTCCGTCACGCTGCCAGCTCCCTGGCTCAGCATGAGCGCCGGGTCACCCGACAGGCGCACGGCATAAGAAACAAACAGGGTCACCACCAGCACGACGAAAATCGCCTGCAGCAGTCGCTTGATAAGAAATCCACTCATGGTGTTGGTAACCTGTCAGATCAAAGGACGCGTCAGTCGACGGTTGCATCCACAAAGCGGAAACGGCCGTCGGCGGGCAGCGCCAGGTTTTTGGCGCGCTTGTTCAGCCCGTAGGTGGTGTTCAGGCTGTAGAGCGGCATTTCCAGCGCCTGGTCGGCCACGTAGCGGCTGATCTCCTGCAGCGTTGCCTTGCGTGCAACCTGGTCCCAGGTGTTGCGCTGGGTGTGCAGCAGGGCATTGAGCTTGGCATCGTCGTCAAACGGATTCCAGCGCTGCTTGGTGTAGTACATGGCGTAGGCCGTGTTGTCGTAGTCAAAGGTCCAGCCGCCCCACTGGTTTTGCCACATCTCGCCGGTTTTTCCGTTCGGGATGATGTCGTTGAGCAGCACATTGGTTTCATACGGCTTCAGCGACACCGTGATGCCGACCGCCTGCAGGTAACCGGCCACGGCTTGCGCCACTTCACGGAAGTTGCTGTCGGGGCCGCGGAAGTCGAGCTGGATCTGCGTGCCTGGCTTGACGCCGGCTTTTTGCAGCATGGTTTTGGCCAGCGTGGGGTTAAACGGCAGGGGCTTGAGGGCCGGGTCGTTGCCAAACGACAGCACGCCCTGGAAGCTGGCGATAGGCTTGGCATGGCCCAGCAGGATGACCTTGATGATGGCGTCGCGGTCCACTGCCATGGTGAGCGCCTTGCGCACCTCGCGGTCCTTCATGATGCCGCGCTGCGTGTTGTAGCGCAACGCCAGCGCAACCGGGCCATCCATGCTGGAGACGGTGAGCTTGGGGTCTTTTTTGAGCGTTTCGATCATCGCCAGCGGGATCTGGTTGGCCACGTCAAGCCGGCCCGACTGCAGTTCGGCCGCCTGGGTGGCGGGCTCGCTGATGAAACGGTAAACCAACTGGTCCAGCTTGGGCGCGCCAGCCCAGTAGCTGGCGTTGCGCTCGAACGAAAGGCTGATCTTGGGTTTGTAGTCGTTGAATTTGAAGGGGCCGGTGCCGACCGGGTTCATGCCGAAGAACTGGCTGCCTTTTTCCTTGATGTACTTGGGCGGAACAATCATCGCGCCGTAGCCGGACAGCTTGGTCAGCAGGACAGGATCGGGGCTTTTGAGCACGAAGTCGACCGTTGTGGCGTTGACGATGACGACTTTTTCAATCGCGTTGTAGTTGGACTGCTGAGGCCCTTTCTTGCCCTCTTCGCCGAGCAGGCGGTCAAAGGTGAATTTGACGGCTTCGGCGTCGAAAGGCTCGCCGTTGTGGAACTTCACGTTCTGGCGCAAGGTAAAGCGCAGCTTGGTGTTCTTGTCCAGAAACTCCCATTTGGTGGCCAGGCCGGGCACCAGCTTCATGTCCGGCGTGCGCATGATCAGGCCGTCAAAAACCTGGCTGCCCACGGCGCCCCAGGACACCAGGAAGGTGGCAATCGGGTCCCAGTTGCCAGGGTCCTGGTGCAGGGCCACGGTCAGTGTTCCCGCAGCATGTGTGACCGGAGTCACCAGGCATGTCAGCACCAGACTGGTGGTGGCTAAAAAGGTTTTCAGCTTCATGGTTTTTTCCTGAGTAAGTGAGAGAAATGGAAAGGGATAAGAGTTGCTCGGAGCTTTAAGCCATGGCGGCGGGCTGCGCCACGCGGTGGCCCGGGCTGACGTCGATGAGCTGGAGGATGTCCGGCTCATGACCGACTTTGCGCACGGGGCTGGGGATTTCGCCCTGGATCAGGCGGGCGTCGATTTGCCGGCCCGGCTCGGCGACCGGCACGGCCGCCAGCAGCTTGCGCGTGTAGGCATGCTGGGGGTTTTCAAAAATGTCCTGGCGGTGACCGATTTCCACGATCTGCCCCAGGTACATGACGGCCACCCGGTGGCTTATTTTTTCGACCACTGCCATGTCGTGTGTGATGAACAGGTAGGACAAGCCGCGCTCGGCCTGCAAGGCCATCAGTAGGTCAATGATCTGCGCCTGGATCGACACGTCGAGCGCAGAAACGGATTCATCCGCGATCACCAGTTTCGGGTTGCAGGCCAGCGCGCGGGCAATGCAGATGCGCTGTCTTTGTCCGCCCGAAAATTCGTGCGGATAGCGGCTGGCGTGCTCGGGCTTGAGGCCGACGCATTCCAGCAACTCGGCCAGGCGCCGCTGCACCGTTTTGGGTTCGCTCAGCAAACGGTGGGTAAAAATCGGCTCGGCAATGCTGAAGCCGACCGTCTTGCGCGGATCGAGCGACGCATACGGGTCCTGGAAGATGTACTGGATGTCTTGTCGCAGTTGCCGCTTGCCGGCAGTGCCGAGCGTGGCGATGTCCTGGCCATTGAAACGGATCGCGCCGCTGGTCGATTCAACCAACTGCTGCAGTGTCTTGCCGATGGTCGACTTGCCGCTGCCGGACTCGCCAACCAGGGCCAGTGTTTCACCCGGGTAAATGTCAAAGCTGACTTCTTCAACGGCATGCACCCGGTGCGTGACACGCCCCAGAAGGCTGTGCGCCACATCAAAACGGGTGCTGAGCTTTTCAACCGAGAGCAAGGGCGCGCGGTGGTCTACCGTGTCCTGAACCTGCTCGGTGCCGGTTTCACGCAGTTCGTCGCCTTCGAGCACGATCAGCGGCATGCGTTTGGGCAAGGCCTGGCCGCGCATGCTGCCCAGCCGGGGAACGGCGGCCAGCAGGGCGCGGGTGTAGGGGTGCTGCGGCGCATTGAAAATCTGGTCGACCGTGCCGTGCTCGACCTGGCGGCCGCGCCACATCACGACCACGTCGTCGGCCATCTGCGCCACCACGCCCATGTCGTGGGTGATGAACATCACGGCGGTGTTCAGGTCGCGCTGCAGCTCGCGGATGATGTTCAGGATCTGCGCCTGGATCGTGACATCGAGCGCCGTGGTGGGTTCGTCGGCAATCAGCAGCGCGGGCTGGCAGGCCAGCGCCATGGCAATCATGGCGCGCTGGCGCATGCCGCCTGATAGCGCATGGGGGTAGGTGTCGAGCAGCCGTTCGGCATCGGGCAGGCGCACCTTGTCGAGCAGCGCACGGGCCTGCTCGCGCGCCCGGAGCGGGCTCAGGCCCTGGTGCAGGATCAGTGTTTCGGCGATCTGGTTGCCGATCGTGAACACCGGGTTTAGCGACGTCATGGGCTCCTGGAAGATCATGGCAATTTCATTGCCGCGAATGGCGCGCAGCGTGTCGTCGCTGGCTTGCGTCAGGTCCAGCATGCCGCTGCCCGGCGACTGGAACAGGACCTGGCCGGCCACAATTTTTCCGCCCGAGTAATCGGTCAGCCGCATGATGGCCTGCGAGGTCACGGACTTACCCGAACCGGACTCGCCGACGATTGCCAGCGTGCGCCCGGCCGTGACATCGAAGCTCAGTCCGTCTACCGCGCGAAAGCGTCCGCCTGGCACCTCGAACTCAACGGCGAGAGAGCGAACGGAAAGCAGCGGGGGGATGGGGGTGGACGGATCGTTCTGGCTCATGGGGCGGTGGGTAAAGACATGGCGAGGGTCGTGGGGCGATATCGGAAAACGTCGGTAAAGGTGCAAAGTCGACAGGCAAATGTAAATCGCATTCAGGCCGTCTTGCTCGGTGTTTTCCCTAAACGTCAACAAATTGTTGATGAATTGAGGTTTAACTACCTACAATTTGTTCACGCAATAAAGATGCCAACCCGGAGCTTGTTAATGGTCAAAAAATCCGTCGCCCCTGTGCCTGCTGATGTTCCGCCTGCCGCGCCGTCCATCGTCTCGTCTGCCCACCTGGTGTCACCCCGAAGCGCGGAGATGAGCGAGTTCGAGTTTGGCCTGATCGTGGCGGGCAATGCGTTTCACCGCTGGGTGGCGCACTGCATGAGTGCAGCGGGCCTGAAGGACCTGACGCCGCTCGATGTGCTGGTGCTGCACCATGTCACGCACCGCGCCCGCAACAAGCGGCTGGCCGACATCTGCTTCATCATGAATGTGGAAGACACCCACCTGATCAACTACTCGCTCAAGAAGCTGCAGAACCTGGGCGTGGTGGTGTCGAGCAAAAGCGGCAAGGACGTGACCTACGCGTGCACCGACATGGGGCTGGACTACGTGAACCGCTACCGCGAGATCCGCGAGTCGTGCCTGATCAACGCCCTCAATGCCGACGACGGGCTGAACCGGGACATTGGGGAGCTGGCGCGTTTGCTGCGCTTGCTCTCGGGTATTTACGACCAGGCCGCACGTTCGGCGGCCAGCCTCTAATCCTCTTTACCCTCTAGGCACATCATGGAAAAAAATGGCACGAAACGCTGGCAGTTCTGGATAGACCGGGGCGGGACATTCACCGACGTGGTGGGCAAGCGGCCCGATGGCGCGCTGGTCACGCACAAGCTGCTGAGCGAAAACCCCGAGCAATACCGCGATGCGGCGGTGGCCGGCATTCGCCACCTGCTGGGTCTCAAGGCCGGCGAGCCGGTCAGTGCCGACGTGGTGGATTGCGTGAAGATGGGCACTACCGTGGCCACCAATGCGCTGCTCGAACGCAAGGGTGAACCCACGCTGCTGGTCACCACGCGCGGCTTTCGGGATGCGCTGCGCATTGCCTATCAGAACCGGCCGCGCCTTTTTGACCGCAATATCGTGCTGCCCGAACTGCTCTACAGCGCCGTGGTGGAAGCCGGTGAACGCGTCGGCGCAAAAGGCGAGCTGCTTCAGCCGCTGGACGAGGCGCTCTTGAAACAGGAGCTGCTCGCGCAATACCAGAATGGGCTGCGAAGCGTTGCGATTGTGTTCATGCACGGCTACCGCTTCACCGGCCATGAAAAGGCGGCCAAGCGCATTGCACTGGAAGTGGGCTTCACGCAGATCAGCACCTCGCATGAAACCAGCCCGATGATGAAGTTCGTCAGCCGGGGCGACACCACCGTGGTCGATGCCTATTTGTCGCCCATCCTGCGCCGCTATGTGGAACAGGTCGCCGGCGAGATGCCGGGCGTGAAACTGTTTTTCATGCAGTCGTCGGGTGGCCTGACCGATGCCCACGTGTTCCAGGGCAAGGACGCGATCCTGAGCGGTCCCGCCGGCGGCATCGTGGGCATGGCGCGCACGGCGGCCATTGCGGGCATCGAAAAGGTGATTGGTTTTGACATGGGCGGCACGTCCACCGATGTGTCGCATTACGCCGGCGAGTTCGAACGCGAGTTTGAAACCCAGGTGGCCGGCGTGCGCATGCGGGCGCCGATGATGAGCATTCACACCGTCGCGGCCGGTGGTGGCTCGGTGCTGGCATTTGACGGCGCACGTTTCCGGGTCGGGCCCGAAAGCGCTGGCGCCAACCCCGGCCCGGCAAGCTACCGGCGCGGCGGGCCGCTGGCCGTGACCGATGCGAACGTGATGGTCGGCAAGGTCCAGCCGCGCTACTTCCCCAAGGTGTTTGGCCCGCATGCCGACGAGCCGCTGAGTGCCGAGGCGGTGCAGTCAAAGTTCAACGAACTGGCCGTGCAGACCGGCCGCAGCGCCGAGGAAGTGGCCGAAGGCTTCATCGACATTGCCGTGCAGCAGATGGCCAATGCGATCAAGAAGATTTCGGTCGCGCGCGGCTATGACGTGACGCGCTACACGCTGCAGTGTTTTGGCGGCGCGGGCGGCCAGCATGCCTGCCTGGTGGCCGATGCGCTGGGCATGACGCGGGTGTTCGTGCATCCGCTGGCCGGTGTGCTGAGCGCCTACGGCATGGGCCTGGCCGACCAGAACGTGATTCGCGAGCAGGCCGTGGAGCGCAAGCTTTCAGAAGCGGCGCTGCCGGAAATTGCCGACACGCTCAATAGCCTGACCGCCACCGCAGAAGCCGAACTGCAACGCCAGCAGGTCAGCACGGGCGCCATCACCACCCATCAACGTGTGCATGTGCGCTACGAGGGCAGTGACTCCGCACTGATCGTGCCTTTTCCGACTCCCTCCCCCGCTGGGGGAGGGCCGGGGTGGGGGCCAGCGGTCGCCGCGATGACCGCCAGCTTCGAAACCGCCTACCGTCAGCGTTTCGCCTTCCTGATGCAGGGCAGGGGCCTGGTGGTGGAAGCCGTGTCGGTCGAGGCCGTGGTGGCGGGCGATGCGCCGGCTGAACCGCGCCACGCCCTGCACGCGCCGCGCGAAGTGCCGCGCCGGGAAACGGTTCGCATGTATTCCGGCGGGCAGTGGATTGACGCGGCCCTGGTGGTGCGCGAGGACCTGCAGCCCGGCGACATCATCCTGGGGCCGGCCATCATTGCCGAGAAAAATGCGACCACGGTGGTTGAGTCCGGCTGGGAGGCGGCCCTGACGGCTTTGGATCACCTGGTCCTTGACCGGCGGGCCGAGCGCGCCATCAAATTTGCAGCGGGCACGACGGTGGACCCGGTGCTGCTGGAGGTGTTCAACAACCTCTTCATGAACATTGCCGAGCAGATGGGCCTACAGCTGCA